>JASJCP010000234.1 GCA_030065935.1 Xenococcaceae cyanobacterium MO_167.B27 | reverse complement strand
CCCTTGATAAGCTCGTCTCTGAGTTAGCTTTTGCTACAGGAGCAGACTATCAAGCTAGTCACTGGATAAATACTGTTCTAGATAGTGGCTTAGGGATTATGAATCCTACATTGGGTCTAGGTGAAAGATGGTCGATATGTCTATTTGAGTTTGGATACCTTGGCGTTTTTTGTAAGTACTCTCGTTCATGGTTACAGAATGCCCCATAGATTGCGCTCTAATCTCGACGGGAATACCAGCTTGAACACCTAGTAAGTTGCCTAAATGTCTATCAGCATGGGTTTGTGTAAATGGTGCATTCCAACGTTCTAGCCTTACTCTTGCACTTCTGTGATGAAAACCTGTTATAGTTTCTGGTGTGCTACTAGATTTTGGCTTTATATCAGGCAAACTAGGTTTACCTAATTCCCAGTCAGTATAGAGATTCGGATACTTTGGGGGAATCATCGGACGTGCTATACGTTGACCTGTTTTAACGGTTGTCCCTATGTTAGTTTCATTGCCTATGTAAATCAATCTGTGGGGATTGTTTTTAAGGTCATTGTAGGCATGAACGATTAATTTGTTAGTTTTAGGGTCGTATGCTGGTTTATCTAAATTTTTGATCGCGAATACTTCATTAATACGTAAGCCATAAATGATTTGCATTCCAAATACCCACAACCAAGCTTTACGTACTTCTAATTTGGCTCTATAAGGCAACTTTTCGGTGATACCCAATGTTTTATCTCGCCATTCCATGAATTCCTCTAAAGTAATAGTTTGACAATCTCTAAATTCGGTTTGCTTAGAATCTATTTTCTTAAGTTCTTTATAGATACTGTCATAACCATTTTTTCTCACCAATCCCCTATAGGCTGACATAGCGTCCTTAAAGCTTTTAGTACCCTGTTCCCAACGGTTAAGAGTATTCAGGATATTTGTTTTGGTAACTGGCTTGTCTAGTGGTAAGTGTTTGTAATATTCAAGGTAAGTTCTATTCCAGCTATTCTCATGGCTAGGATGTCCTTTAATTCGTTTATTACCACGTCTGTCTTTACGTCTCCAAAAATCATCTTCTACAACGGCGATCGCATCTTTGAAAGTAAGTAAATCATTTTCAATTTTCCCTACTTCCTTGATTTCCTTGTCGTACCATTCCCAGAATTCTGACTCGCTAGTAAACCGTTTTAGAGCATCAGATACCTTATGAGCTTTACTTAAAGCTGATACCATACCATCGAGGGTAAAGGAACAGTTACAACCATAGTCTTTTCTTGGTGTTTCTCCTATTTTGAACTTGAGATAAATGTTATTACCATTGCGCCTCATAGATACTCCCCTAGGGGATTGTTGTTGATAGCGTTTAAAGTCTGTCAGTAAACTTTCGTAACCGATTTCATGATTATAATTTTTACCCACTTTTTACCCACTTTGGCTAAATTACAGTGTGGGTAAGGGTTTGAGTCAACGTAGTTATGCTGGTTCTTCTCATCTTTTGGGTTCGAGTCCCAGGCGACCCATAAAAAAGTTAAGCCTTACTGCCAGGGAATTTGTGACTTTACCCATAAGTTTGCGTGCGATTCGTTCGGTCTAAATTCACTTAATGAAGGGACGACTGACATTAGTTGAGTAACCAAATCTGGTAGAGTTCGCACTTTAGTCCTCAACTAATGATAACTCAATGACCATGTAGGTGAGTCAATCCCATCGAGCCACAGGCGAAGATAATGGGAGCAAAAGCTTAAAACACACAAGTCCGACTCTCTAGGTGCAAGAGTAACAGCACTTCCCCTACGGTAGCGAATGGTCTTCAATCCGTAAAGCGGGGATGAAAGGTCAAAAGCACACCTAATTTCAAGGTCAATGCAGACTAAGCAAGTCCATATGGATAACGAAAGTAAAGGTACGTTTGAGCCGTCTTCATTTGCGGACTAGCGAAATGAAATTGATTACGCTAGGCGAACCAAAAGGTCAAAAACTAAGGGTATCGGAGAGACGCAATCTCAATCCGATAAGCACTACCCGATTAGTGGCGGAGAGTACCATCCTAAAGTGGACAAACCAATGGTTGTTGGGAACGAAATAACCCAAATATTTACTCTTAGGCAATGGTCGATAGCTTAAGTAGTCAACCAAGACGAAAACTCTGAAATTTCAGGTAATATTCGGGAAAGATTGATTCAGAAGCTTAACGTCTTATTGTAATGATAAGGATATGCTGACGGAATCACGGTAATACGGAAGATAAAGCTGTAAGTAGTAAATTAATGTTATAAACACGAGTTAAACCGATGTATAAATGGAATACGATACCCTGGCGCAAGCTAGAGAAGAACGTATTTAAAATACAAAAACGGATTTATCGAGCGTCTAGTTGTGATGATGTCAGGTTAGTTCGTAAGCTCCAAAAATTATTGATAAATTCTTGGTCAGCCAAGGCAATTGCGGTGCGTCGAGTTACCCAAGATAACCAAGGGCGTAAGACGGCAGGAGTGGACGGGGTTAAATCCCTATCCCCAGAAGCACGCTTGCGACTCATTGACAAACTCAAACTTGGAACAAAGGTCAAACCTACTAGAAGGGTTTGGATTCCCAAACCTGGAAGTGACGAAGAAAGACCTTTGGGCATCCCGACCATGTACGACCGCGCCCTACAAGCTCTCGCTAAACTAGCTTTAGAACCCGAATGGGAAGCTAAATTTGAAGAGAATTCCTACGGATTTAGACCTGGAAGAAGTTGTCATGATGCAATACAGGCAATATACCTGTGCATTCACACCAAATCAAAATACGTTCTAGACGCGGATATAGCTAAATGCTTTGACTGCATCAATCACGGGAAACTACTCGAAAAATTAAATACCTTCCCCACCCTACGGAGACAAATCCGAGCTTGGTTAAAAGCTGGTGTGATGGATGGAAAGAAATTGTTTCCCACCACAGAAGGCACACCACAAGGTGGAGTCCTAAGCCCGTTATTGGCAAACATAGCCCTTCACGGTATGGAGAATATGATTAAAAATCTTGCTGAATCCTTCAATATAAAACGCAAAGGTAGTAATTACCAACTGCCAAAGAGGGATAAACGAAAATCAGTAAGTTTAATCCGATATGCCGATGATTTTGTAATCATACACGAATCAGAAGAAGCTATATATCAATGTCAAGAAGCAATCAAATTGTGGCTCAATGAATTAGGACTAGAACTAAAACCGAGCAAAACTAAAATAGCTCATACACTCAAACCCCACAAAAAGGAAAAACCAGGATTTGAATTTCTCGGATTCTACATACATCAGTTTAAAGCTGGTAAATGTGCTTCTGCAAAAGGAACAAATGGTATCATCCTGGGGTTTAAAACCCAAATCTCACCTTCTAAAAAATCACAAAAGAAACACTATAAAAAGATAGCAGAAGTAATAGACAAATACAAAGGTGTATCTCAGATAGCCTTAATAAAACGTCTTAATCCCATCATTCGAGGATGGTGTAACTACTTCAATCCCTATCAATGTAAGAAAGTGTTCACAAAGTTATACTCCTTGATACATTGGAAGTTGTGGAAATGGGGCAGAAAAAGACATCGAAACAAAGGGAATACATGGCTACGCCATAAATACTGGCACATCATAGGGAAAGATAGATGGGTATTCTCAACTAGGGAACAATCAAACCCACTTCAATTAATAAAACATTCCTCAATTCCTACCAACATAGGATACGTAAAAGTAAAAGGTAACGCCTCCCCATACAACGGTGACTTAATATACTGGAGCAAAAGAATGGGTACACATCCTCAGATGCCAAAGCGAACAGCATCACTGCTTAAAAAGCAAAAGGGGAAATGCCCATACTGCGGACTAACCTTTCGAGAGAATGATGTAATAGAAACCGACCACATCATACCCACCGCAGCAGGTGGTAAGGATGAATACAAAAACCTACAACTATTACATCGGCACTGTCACGATGAAAAGTCTAAAACAGACTTAAAGGTTATTCAAAAACACCTTGGTAAAAAGAGAATGAAAGAAACTTATAAATGGTTCAATCGTTTGGACTGGATATGGGTAGATGACATTCCTCTATTGGTTTAGACTGATGTACCGATGACAACAGCCGTATTATTGAGGAGCGTAGTGCCGTGAAAGTGGCACGCTACGTTTTGTAGAGCAGTGGGAGGGGCGACCCTTTCACTGACTTTAATCGTAACGGCAGATTTATGCTTCCAGAAGGTAGTGGCAAAGTTATCCTTCCATCGACTATTGTCTCATACCCAACTTTTGTCTAGCTTTCCTTAAAGCATCTCTAACTTCTTTTTCCCGAAAGCTTCCTGGTTTTGAAATTAGTTTTGATACGTTAACTTCACTAGGATAGATGCCCTTCTGGTTTAACTCCATAACTGCTTTTTCGACTTCTTGGCAATATTCTTTGATCTTTCGAGCGTGAGTCTCTTGTTTGTACTGTTGATACCTAGCCGATATCTGATGAGTTAGTTTAGGAAAACGCCTAGTTAAAGTTCTTCTGTGACATCCTATTTGTTTAGCTACTTCACTCATCGAGCATGGATTTTCAGGAGAGTCAGACAAAATTTTTAAAAGCTTCTGTTCGGCTAATTCTAAATCGATTATTTTGTTGTTGTTATTCGATTTCTTGTGTTTTATTGGCGAATTTCTGTAACGATAATTAAGACATTGAAATTCTGCTCCAGAAAGAAAATCAAATAATGAAACCCCCATAAGATATGAAATTTTCAGTGATACAGTAAATTCAGGGATTACTTTTCCATTTGTCCATTCCCAAACCTGGTTTTTCTTGAAACCAACTAACTTTGTAAATGACCTAATTCCGTCTGCATTCGCTTGGTCTAGGCATCTTTGAAATGACTTTGATATATTCTCTCTCTTGGCTATTTCCACTACTCTGACTGCATTAACTAGCAATTCCCCAACATTCTTTGCTACCGACAAATCCCATTCGCTACCTGCTGGAAAATCATTGCGATTATTCTGTCCCAACCATTGTTCGCAATTACTGCAATATCCCGATTGAGAATTTCTAGCCAGCGAAGGAAGTGATTCTCCGCAGTGCGGACATTTGGACTGTAGTTTTATTTTATGAACAGGACAGGCTTCGAGAGGTTTGAGAAACCAAATCAAAGGGTCGTAGATTATTCTGTTGTTTTGATATTGCTCCTGGTAACAGAGAGGACACCAGTTCTTTGTAGGATGAATCAGATTTCTTTGCGGTAATACCTGCGACCATTGAGTAAGAGTTAGAAATTTTAAGTCCTGTCTAAAAGTTAGTGAAGAAAGTGCAGAAAGTAGGTATTTTGCTACTTTTCCCGTGCTGTTTGCTGTTCCACTCTTGTGCTTGGTGCAAAATAAGTCTTTACTTTTATACTTTTTAGGGACGATTGTTTTGATTTCTTTTGCTACCAAATCGCCTACTAGAACCTTATGAGCTTCAGCTAACCTAGTTAAATAGCTAGTCAAACTTTCTACGTAGGGTGTACCAAGTCCTATTGGCTCTATTGGAAACAATCTACTACGAGTAGAAATTGTCGGATAATTTATTATCCAAGAATCATAAATAGTTAGTTTGTTGCTAGATTGCATCTGGCTCTAACCCCACTGAATCTCTTTTTGGTTTTCTTTGTCCTACTTTTCTGCCTTTTCTAGTCTTAGTTACTGGTTTCTCTTCTGAAGTCGTAAAAGTTTCTCCTCCTAATCCTAAAGAAGCTCTAAGACTTTTAATATCGTTTTCTGTTTCGGTTAGTTGTCTTTCTCCTTCTTGAATTTCTTGGAACATCCTCTGGCATTGAGCCACAGACCAAGCCCTTCTTTCTAGATGCTTGAGAGCAACTGTATTTGCACCTTCATCTAGAGCATCTTTGAGGGCGCGAGTCAGCCAGTTTTTAAGAATACCGATACAGCCTAGAGTTCTCTCATAGCAATACTCCCAGTGAGGAACAAGGTCAGGTGTTTTTTCTACTGGCATTTGACATTGGAAAGTTAGCAGAACGCTTTTGAAAGCTTGAACATCATCAAAGTTATCGAGTTTGTAACGGGGAAAATGAATATCGACGCTGCGACGAGAAAGTTGACCGCTTAAGTTACGGAAAGTCAGTAATTCATAAGTACCGATAAGACAGTGGAGAATCCCTGTCATATTAGCCAGAGATTTAAGGCAATCAAGTTGGTCTTGTAGTTTCTGACCGCTAGACATTTTGGCTAAATGTTGTCCTTCATCAATGAAAAAGATATCGGGATGGCGATGACGTAAGGTACTTTCTAATGCTCTTCGTAAAGCAGGAGCAACAACTTTTGATTCCACCACTAACTCGCCACGACTGTCACGGTAAATACCCCTTACTCCATAATCGAATTTGTAATCAATCAAAGGTTCTTCTAAAGCAAAAAGAGAACGAGTGTAATAGTCTTTCCAATTAAAGCTTCTAGATTCTGGTGCAACTGCTTCAATGCCAACAACAGGTATTCTGCCTCTATCAGTTTCTAAGTCTGGCAATGCTTTTTCTAATAATTTTTGTTCGACTCTCTTTCTGAGGGTTGTCTTTCCTACACCACTAGCACCATAAATAAAGATAAACGATGCTCCTGCTGGTTCGGAAATAGTTCGCATTAAGATTTCAAATACTTCTCTAAGTTTGGGATGAGCCACGGTGAAACTTTCAAAGTAAGCCAATCTCTCAGCAATAGGACGATTGAGAAGTTCTGTAGGAAAGAAAATTTTATTATTCATGGTTTAAAACTCCTCATATACAACTAAAGAATCTGGAGACAATGTTTTTTCTATTGCTGGTGATTCTTGGGATGTGTTGTTTAATTGCTCTGTATCTTTAGAAGACTGGTGTTCGGTAATATAAGTAACTCTAGGTGAATTACTTTTGCCCCCATTAATCACTCGTAAAACATCACTAGCTTCTTTATCGTGTAAGCGTTGTTCTAATAGAATTTCTTCTGCTTCTATTGAAGATATGAATTCTGCTAGTTTTTTCGCTGATATTTTTGATTGCTTGTTGTTTTTACGCTGTCTTTTTCTTAGCTCGCTAGTAGCTAATTTGATTTCTCTTTCTGAATGACCTTGAAATTCAGAATAATATTGAGAGATACATTCAACCCATTGACCTTGGACATAAGCATAAGCAATTCCCACATTAAAGGGGTCGTAGCGAATCGGTACAGAAGTATTTTCTACTTCTGGATTGCGAAAAAGATTAGACCAATAATAAATGGAGTTGATTTTTACTCCACGACTTGGCTGTACTTTTGCTTTCCCTGTTTTGGTAGTAGGAAGAGTCAGGATTTTGAAGTTTTTATCGTAGGGAATTAGCTTGTGATTGCGGTTGCCACTCTGTATCATGCCTTGAGAAAAATCTTCTCTTGGCGATTGACCTAACGATGGATGGTCTTCAGTATCGTAAACTTCATAAGCCCATAAGCTCAGATATTCATATAATTTTCCCAGCGTCCAAACAGCCTGATTTTTAGGATTGACAGACTTGGTTACTTGTCTGACATTCTTCATTATTTGAGTATTCCCAGCTAGATTGTTAATAAACTGGGTATTATTAGTACCGAATAGTCTTTCGCAAACCGAACCAAATCTACCTTTAGCTGCGGGTCTATGCTTTTTAGTACATTCAAATGCAGCAAGAAGAGTCTCAAAATAAGTACTGTGGAATTCTGCGCCATTATCTACCACTATTGTTTGAGGTAAACGTCCGTGTCTCTGAACGCATAGCCTGAGTACCATCAAACAGGAACGATAAGAAGGAGAATCAAAGGTTAGATAAACTGCTAATAATCGTCTGGAAAAAGCATCAATTAGGAAAGTAACCCAAGGTCTTCCTAAAGAACGTCCCGTCCGAGAACAAAGTAACTCTACATCTAATTGAGTATGGTCGATAAGCTGCTACGCAGCTAGATTGTATAATATCAAGACAAGAAAAATTAGCGACCCGCGTACTCGAAGAGCGTCGAAGACTAGCGGTTGCCTTCGGCACCACCAAGAGAAATGCCAGCTAAAAATCATC
>JASJCP010000233.1 GCA_030065935.1 Xenococcaceae cyanobacterium MO_167.B27 | reverse complement strand
TTTCTCCGAAAAAACCTAGCCAATATTTTAGCCAACTTTAGTCAAGAAGATATCGCTTCTATTACAGGATATGATTTTATTCTTTCTGCGTTATCTGTAGCTGGACTTTAGGAAATTGGTATAACTAAACCTCGTTCAGTTTGAAAACTGGAGTTTTGAGCGAGAATGAAATATGCTCAATGGCTGCATCGCTACAATCAAGAACAGCAGCTTTAATTTTCGGAATTGGTATAAATCGGCGATCTGATTTTATGACAATCCCATTTCTGGCATCTAGATAAATTTTAGACTGTAAGAGTGTTGTTTAATAATTGGTATCTAGAAATAGCTGTTTTTGTTATGATTTCTGATAAGTTTAGATATCAACTCCGAAAAGAAGCTCAGAAATGGCAAAATGAGGGCTTAATTGAACAAGAACTATATCAACAATTAGCAACTCGCTATCACTTTGAAAATTTAGATGCCATCTCTAACAATCGCTTTCTAGCGGTGATAATTACTCTGGGTTTTATTCTCCTTGGTTTAGCTATTATTACTTTTGTAGCTGCTAATTGGCAAGTATGGTCAAAGTCGGTTAAAGTTTTTATTCTGCTTAGTTCTTTTATCGGGATAAACACTACAGGATTCTATTTATATCGAGAACAATCTGAAAACTGGAAATCGAGACTAGGACAAGGATTATTATTACTGGGAGGATTAAGTTTAGGGGCAAATATTGGTTTAATGTCTCAAATGTTTCATCAAACAGGAGCACCATATAAATTGTTCTTATTTTGGGGCTTTGGTGTATTAGTTATGGCTTACGGATTAAGGCTAATATCTCTTAGTATTTTGTCAATAATTCTCGTAACTATTGGCTATTTTTCTGCCTTGGGTTCATCATTTAATTCCTATCTTAGTCTGGAAATACAACAAATGCCCTTGCTAGTTGCAATATTATTTATTCCTCTGGCTTACTGGTGTAGTTCTCGCTGGCTATTTAGACTTACTTTGATTCTATTTGTTGTGACTTTTGATAGTAACTTAATTAGATTACTAGATTTGAGTCAGACATTTTTTCCTGGTTTAGTAGCTGCTTGTGCTTCTGGATTACCTCCTGCTTTTTTATGGGCTTATCAAGATAATTTAGGTTTTTTTGCCAATAATCTATCCTTAAAATTTCAATCTATCAGTCGTAAATTTGCTGTTTTTTATCTAGGATTACTGTTTTATATTCTGTCATTTAACTTTTGGTGGGGTTCTAGTTTTAAAGCTAGAGATTACAGCAATTTAGAATCAGTAATCGAGCAAAACTGGACAGCTTTAATAATTCCAATTATTGTCCTAATGGTATCAGTTTGGTGGTGGTGGAAACTAGGTAGAAGTCAAAGAAATAATCATTTGTGGCGCATCGATCGCAACAGTGCTTCTATTGGCATCATGATTTTAACCACAAGTTTATTAGTATGGTGGCATTACAGTATTCATACTTTAGCTGGGTTAGCTACTTTTATGTTTAATTTGCTGTTATTACTATTAGCTATTGGCTTAATTCATCAAGCCCTTAAATTTGGCAAACGGTTAGGATATTGGTGGGGAATTAGTCTATTATCCTTACAATTATTTTCTCGTATGCTGGAATATAACACAGGTTTATTGTTTAAGGCTATTGTGTTATTTATTTGTGGAATTGGTGTAATTCTTGCAGGAATAGGGTTTGAAAATTACCTGAAACAATTTAATAATTCTCATCGGGAGTTGAGCGAAAATGGATAATTCCCAAAAGAAAAATAAAATCTCTTGGGGGCAGTTTTTATTACCTTTTACTGTGCAACTATTAATTATTTTGGCAATTCCTAGCCAAAGTTTATATACTTACGCTTTTGGGAAAACTGTTACTATCCAAACAATACCAGTAGATCCCTACGATTTACTAAGGGGCTATTCTCAAACTTTGCGCTACGATATTATTTCTAATTGGAATCAACTTCAAGAGCTTCCTGGTGGTCAAGATTTGGATAAAGCAAAAACTTTTTATGTAACTTTACAAGCTCCCGAACTCTTAGACGAACAACCACCTATTCCTTGGACTCCCATCGCTGTAAGTAATGAAAAACCCGATAATTTAACTGACAATCAAATTGCGATCGCAGGAACTATTAAAACCTACAGTAGGGCTGTTTATGGCTTAGAAACTTACTATATGCCAGAAGACCGACGAGAGAGAATTAATCGAGAAATTAGACATTTACAACGACAGCCTAATGGCAAAATTCCCTTTGTAGTGGAAGTAAGAATCGACTCTAGAGGTAAAGCTGTTCCTGTTAGTTTGTGGTTAGGCGAAAGTGAATACCAGTTTTAAAGGAATGAGGATAGGAATAAGTAGTTATGCGTTCATTAAGAGGGATAGTTTAGATAAGCAATAGGCAATAGGCAATAGGGATTGATTGTTATTACTTATTACTTATTACTTATTACTTATTATTATTTACCCATACCTAATTGTTGTGCTTTTTGATAAACTTTACCCTCAGTCAGCAGAGAAGGTGCAATAACTACCTCTACCTGCTGCATTTCCTTGAGGTTTTTCGCGCCCAAAGTACCCATACTAGTTTTGATTGCACCCAACAGATTGTGAGTACCATCATCTAGTTTGGCAGGTCCAACCATAATTTCTTTGATTGTTCCTATTGTTCCTACTTTAATACGAGTTCCACGGGGTAATACTGGGCTTGGGGTTGCCATTCCCCAATGGTAATCTCCCCCAGGAGCTTCCGCAGCACGAGCTATAGGAGAGCCAATCATCACAGCATCAGCACCACAAGCGAGACATTTGCAGATATCGCCTCCTGTAACAATACCTCCATCAGATATAACAGGAACATAGCGACCAGTCTGTTGATAATAATCATCCCGAGCAGCAGCACAATCAGCCGTAGCGGTAGCTTGGGGAACACCAACCCCCAAAACACCACGAGAAGTGCAAGCAGCACCAGGACCAATACCCACCAACACAGCAGCAGCACCAGCTTTCATCAAGTCCATCGCTACTTCGTAGGTAACACAATTACCTAAAACCACTGGCATAGGCATTTCTTGGCAAAAACTTGCTAAATCCAAAGGGGCTATAGATTGAGGGGACAAGTGAGCCGTAGAAACTACTGTTGCTTGTACAAACAACATATCCGCACCTGCTTCAGCTACAGCTTGACCATACTTACTAGCTCCTGCTGGAGTCAAACTTACCGCAGCAATACCACCTTGGTCTTTAATTTCTTTAATTCGCCGTTTAATTAATTCTGGTTTGATTGGCTCTGCATAGAGTTTCTGCATCAAGCCCACAAACTCATCTTTACCTACTTCCTCAATACGCTCCAGTATGGGGTTAGGGTCTTCATAACGAGTTTGGATTCCTTCGAGATTCAGGACTCCCATTGATCCTAATTCTGATAGCAAGGTTGCCATCTTCACATCTACTACCCCATCCATGGCACTAGCAATAATGGGTATTTCTCGCTTAATACCACCAATTTCCCAGGTAGTATCTGCTAGACTGGGGTCTAGAGTACGTCCTCCAGGACAGAGGGCGATTTCGTCAAATCCGTAGGCTCTACGAGCCTTTTTACCACGACCAATTGATATATCCACGGTAATCTTCTGTTCCCAAAGCTATTAGCCTAGGGTATCAAATTTTTGAGTTCTTGTGATGATAGCAAAATGTAACCCCCTTCTCAAATTCCTGTCAGCTAAGGGATTCATCCTTAATTCTTGAGGAAGGTCACAATATCTCGTTTCCAGTTAGTTTCCTGAGCCACGGTAAAATAGGAGATCGTAACTATGACAAAAACACAATTAAATCTAAGATATTATGTCAGTATTGGCAGCGATCGCAGTATTAATAGTACTCATTGTAGTACATGAATTAGGTCACTTCGCAGCAGCCCGACTTCAAGGAATTCATGTCAACCGCTTTTCTATTGGGTTTGGTCCCACCTTACTCCAATATCAAGGTTCAGAAACCAAATATACTATCTGTGCTTTTCCTCTTGGTGGTTATGTAGCATTTCCCGATGATGACCCTGAAAGCCCTATCCCTCCTGATGACCCCAACTTACTTAGTAACCGTCCTATACTAGATCGTGCGATCGTAATTAGTGCAGGAGTTATTGCCAATCTTATTTTTGCCTACTTCCTTTTGGTGGGTCAATCCCTCACCATCGGATTTCAAGAGATTAATTACGATTCTGGAGTTTTAGTCCCTGAAATTATAGAAGATAGTGACTCTGCTGCAACTAAAGCAGGAATTAAACCAGGAGATATTATTCTCAAAGTAGATGAGCTTGACTTGGGAGATTCCCCTAAATCCCTAGAACTTCTGAGAGATATTATTCAAGACTCACCAGATCAATCTTTAAAGTTGACAGTCAAAAGAGATGAAAAAATTATTTCTTTGTTAGTTACTCCTCAACCTGATGCTGAAAACCAAGGGAAAATAGGAGTTATGCTTGCTCCTAATGGGGAGTTAACTCGCCGTCATACTTCCAACATCATTGAAGCTTTTAATTCTGGTGCTGCGGAATATCAAAGAATATCAGGACTGATGTTTCAAGGTTTTTGGCAACTCATCAGTAACTTCCAAGATAATGCAGATCAAGTAGGAAGTCCTGTAGCAATTGTTGCTGTGGGTGCAAAATTAGCTCGCAATGATTTGGGAAATATGTTTCAATTTGGAGCTTTAATTAGTATTAACTTGGCAATCATTAATATTCTGCCTTTACCTGCTCTTGATGGTGGTCAACTCGCATTTTTGGTTATTGAAGGAGTATTAGGTAAACCTTTACCCAGCAGATTACAAGATGGCATTATGCAGACTGGTTTTGTTCTGCTTTTAAGTTTGGGAGTCTTTTTAATTGTTAGAGATACAGTGAATTTGGCTTTATTTCAATAGTTATTTCAATAGTTTAAGTGAGGGATAGTTTACTAATTATCCCTGCTGTTTGTTCCTAAGTATCATAAACATAGAACGACTAATCTGGATACAGAAATTTAATTCGGGAAGTTAATTGTTTCTTGAAATTTTATGTGCTGGATTTCCTTGTCAGCCTTTTAGTTCTATTGGCAGAAATGAGTAAAATTAAACTCAGCAAAAAACAAAGAGCCTTAGCAATATTATCAGAATTAAAAAAACTTTATCCTGATGCTACTTGTAGCCTCAACTACGATACTCCTGTGCAGCTTTTAGTAGCAACTATTCTTTCTGCTCAATGCACTGATGAAAGAGTAAATAAAGTTACTCCTAAATTATTCAAACAATTTCCTGATGCTCCAGCTTTAGCCAGCGCAGATAGAGAAGAATTAGAAAACTTAGTTCGCTCTACAGGTTTTTATCGCAATAAAGCCAAAAATATTCAGGGTGCTTGCCACAAAATCGTTACTCAATTTGATGGTCAAGTCCCCCAAACGATGGAAGAGTTATTACAGTTACCAGGAGTAGCACGTAAAACAGCCAATGTTGTCTTAGCTCACGGTTTCCGCATCATCGAAGGAGTAACAGTAGATACCCACGTTAAACGTATCAGTAACAGACTTGGGCTAACTAAAAACACTGATCCAGTAAAAATTGAACAAGACCTAATGAAAATCTTACCCCAACCAGATTGGGAAAACTATTCAATTAGGATAATTTACCACGGTAGAGCGGTTTGTAAAGCTCGTAAACCAAATTGCGATCAGTGTCAGCTAGCCCAGCTTTGTCCTGCTATCCTCTAATATCTAATTATCATCCCAGTTAAATTTTCTTCCGAGCAACTCTTCTAATCTCTGGTTATGAGGTCTAAAAAAGTTAGATAAACGGGAGAGTAACTTAGAATCAAGTTGAGGATAAGACCCCACATTTCTGGGGTGGTATTCAATAGAATTACATTCAGGTAGTCCCAGAAAATCAAAAGCTTGGTTCATGGTTTCCTCTGGGTATTGAGCTAATTCTTCATTGGTCAAAATCAAAAATTGTTCTCTGGGAAATAAGTTCATCCATCTTTCCAAGGGATATACATATAAACTCATTGCTATATGTTCTTTCCAACCTCTCCTCATCAACTTCTTGATCGCTGTTTTACCTATATTGGTTGATGCTTCTAGTTGATCCAGTTGCGAGTTTATTATTTCTTCTAAAGTTCCCTTTTGATTTCCAAGTTTTAAAAGTTCTTCGTAATGGGAGATAGTGCGCCTAACTGGTTCTCTCAGGATCACAATCAGTTTAATGTTGGGAAACCAACTGGACATAATTTTGTCGCATCCTGGTAAAACGTTAGTTGTACTAGCTTCCCCTGTGATAAAATGACCTCCTTCAGGTCTTGGGGCGAAATGAGCTAGATAAAAGTCCTTTTCGGCACTGGGCAAAGACCAATCTCTGGTTTCAAAATCTTTTGATTTAACTAGCCAATGATAGAGATACATGGGTTCTTTTTCCACTGCTGGCAAGACTTGGGGATGTTGACATAAGTAATCGTAAAAAGCAGTTGTGCCACATTTTGCTAATCCGATAACTGAAAAGTCTGGTGCTTGAAGTTTGCCCTCTTCCCAATGATTCTCAACAAATTCTGGCTTGGATTTTTGTAGTAAGAAACACAAGGACTTTTGATAAAAATCCATGGCTTCATCTAGCTTATTTTGATTTCGTAGTATTTTTGCTATATTTCTATATACAGCTAGTTTTAGCTTTGGTTTTTTAACACTGGAGGCTTCTATTTGTTCAATAGTTTTTTGCAGAGCTTCTTGGGATTGTTTATTATCAGATTGGATTGAGAGCAACTTGATCAGGTTGTAATTTAGCTCTATGTTTTTAAAACGACCCTGATACTCAAGAATTTTCAGACCACATTGGAAAGCTTGATCGAGATAGCCTTTTTTCAGAACCAGTGTTCCCAGTAGTAGAAGCCCTAGAGAAAATTTGGGTCTAATTTCCACTGCTTTCTCACAACAAGCAATTGCTTCGTCCAATTTATCTTGTTGAGCTAAAATATTCCCTAGATGGTAGTAACTCCATACCTTATAGGGGAATTTTTCAATAGCTTCTTGGAAAAAGGTAGTTGCAGGACTAAATTCCCCTTGTCTGATACTCAATTGGTGGATTGATTCTCCCAAAGTTTGGCAAATTCTGTCTATTTTATCTAGGTTGCCATTTTTAGGTAGTTTTTGATTGAGAAATTCTTGGTAAGCTGCGATCGCCTTATGTAGGTCATTTTTCTTGAGTAAAAGTTTGCCATAATCTATTGATACTCTCACCAGACTCTGAAAAAAACTTGGCTTTTTCGGTCGCAATGACACCAGCTTCAGATAATAAGTAAAAGCTCCATCGTATTGCTTCTGTTCTCGATAAATTTTGGCTAACTCAGATAAAGCTGGAACCGAATTGGGATTAAGCTCAAGAGCTTTTTGATAGCTCTCAACAGATTTAGCCATGTTTCCCTCCTGTTGAGGCTTGTTTCCTTGACCCAAATCTTCACTGACTTTAGCTTGTTTTGTATCAGTTGACATCATTATTTCCTTGTTGCTTTGTCCAAATTATTTCCTTGTTGCTTTGTCCAATCTAACCATTTTGTAGCCGATGAAGACTTAAAAGTCAAAAACTTCCTTAAAAATCGCCAATTATCTAAAAGTATAAGTGATGCTGGTTGGTAGAGTTTCCCCAACCAGATTGAGTATTTTAGCCTGATTTGTCCTCTAGTTCTGCTCTTTAAGGGGCTATCTGGCGACCCAGATATCGCCAGCTTTTAAGCCCCGTGCAATCTTGTCGAGTTACAGCTAACCAAGAACTGACCCTTAGTCTTAAGGCTGGTAGGAATTACCAGTCCAAGGTACTAAGCAAATGATAGGCGGAAGCAGGCTTGGACTTGGTCAAGGATTGGGGGAGGATGTCAAACAATTAATGATCCTCCCAGTTCAATTTTTTCCCGAGCAACTCTTCTAATCTCTGGTTATGAGGTCTAAAAAAGTCAGATAAACGGGAGAGTAACTTAGGATCGACTTCAGGATAAGACCCCACATTTCTGGGGTGGTAT
>JASJCP010000056.1 GCA_030065935.1 Xenococcaceae cyanobacterium MO_167.B27 | reverse complement strand
CGCTTCAGGACAGATGATCCTCTGGTTAATAGATGAAAATCTTGAAACTAAGGTCGCTGATTGAATGAAGAACCTCCAGAATGTTGGACGCATTGGGAATCCCTCGCGGAGCGCGAAGGGAGGATGTCAAATTTAGCTTATTCTGGACTGACAGAAAAATTATCTACAGCGTCTAAAATAGCAGCCTTAACCGACTTGCGATCGCTCACTATTATCCCTAACTTATCTCAAAAGGTATTTCAGGCTTACATCGGAACTGTTTTACTCCAAAAGCCAATTATTCAAAAAGTTGACACCTTTGTTAAAACCACACAAAGATTTGGTGCAGTAAGGGATTTACTAGCATCGTTTCCTTGTGCCAATCTACCTGATTTTGATGCAGAAAGAGCTTGGCAAACTTTAATGCGCTGGCTACTCCATTTTCTTCCCAATCGCTATGCTTTATCTGTGCCCAATTACTCAGAAGTTTTCTATCGAATCAAAACTGAGAGATGCTAATTGAACGTGATTTCACTTCCCGAGGAAACCTCGGGAAGTGAAATCACGTTGTTGAAAGGTAGAAAAAATCAAGCATGACTTCCACAGTTTCCCATAATCCCCCAATCTATCTCGATTATCACTATACTACTCCTGTAGACCCTAGAATAGCAGACCGAATGCTATATTACATGACAACTGCATTTGGGAACGCTAGCAGTACAGATCATATTTACGGTGATGAAGCAGCAAAAGCCGTATCCGAGGCACGTCGTCAAGTTGCTGAATTAGTCGGAGCATCATCAAAGGAAGTGTTTTTTACTTCTGGAGCAACAGAAAGTATTAACCTAGCTATCCAAGGAAGTATATTCAAGCACCTTGATAACAAAAGTAAACCTCGTATTGCTATATCCCCACTCGAACACAAAGCAGTATTAGACACTTGTTTTGCAATCGCCAAAAAAGGATTAGCCAAACTTATTACTCTTCAAGTGGATTCTAAAGGCAAATTAGACCTAGAACATCTCGAACAAGTCTGTAAACAAGGATTATCTCTGCTATGTGTAATGGCAGCCAACAACGAAATCGGCAATATTTACCCAGTTCGAGAAATTGGTCAGATAGCTCAAAAATACAATGTCTCTTTTCTTTGTGATGCTTCTCAAGCAGTAGGTAAGATACCAATCGATTTTGAACAATGGGGAATTACTTATTTAGCAATCTCTGGTCATAAATTCTATGCACCCAAAGGAGTAGGCGCATTAATTGTCAGAAAAGAACATCAATTAGAACCAATTATTTTTGGTGGCGGTCATCAAAAAGGAATGCGATCAGGAACGTTAAATGTTCCTGGGATTGTGGGTTTAGGTGAAGCTTGTCGATTAAGAATGTTGGAAATGGAAGAAGATGAACCAGCGATCGCTATACTACGAAATAAATTACAAAATCTGCTTCAAGAAAAAATACCCACTCTAGTAGTCAATGGCGATATAAACTCAAGATTAGCTGGAAACCTCCATATTTCTATTCCAGGAATTCCTAATAGTGCCATTATTGCTAGAATCCGCGAGCGCTTGGCTATTTCTACTGGTTCAGCCTGTTCTTCTGGAGTTGCAGCACCATCTCATGTCTTAAGAGCGATGAATTTATCTGAGGAGTTAATCGAAGGTTCGCTAAGAATAGGATTGGGAAAATTTACTAATGAGAAAGAAATAGAAGAATCCGCAGAAATCATCTCGGATGCGGTAGCAAAAATTGATCGCTTAATGTGAATGCAATTAGTAGATAGGATTTTGATTTTCTTTTAGTACCTACTAACTTTTAGGTTGTCTCTGGCTTTTTTTCAATCGCTCTAGCTGTCTTTGTTTAAGGTCTTCAGCTATACGCATATCAGCCAACTCTTCTTCATCAAAAGCCGAGCCATTAACTTTAACTAAACAATCAGCTAGTTTCTCAATTTCTTCATCAGAAGGGCGATCGCCAGATAAAAGTTTCTTTAACCTTCTCACAGGAATTTTGGTCTCTTTTGCCAGGTGTTTTAAACCCCATTCTGGATTTTCTAAAGTTTTCTCAATGGCATTGGCGATCGTTGGTAAAGTCGAAAAAATTAGATCGATATCTTGAGATACATTATCGTTCAGAGTTGAATCTGAAAAATTGCCCCGATAAAGATTTCCTGGTCTTTTTGAGGTTAACTGTTCTTGTTTACTAATCCAATCTCTAACCGCTTCCTCTATGGTTTCATTAATATTCTGCCCTGCTTTTTTACAGGCTGCCTTGAACTCCATAGTAAGCGTTTTAGGAATAAATCCCCTCAGTTCCTTATATTCAGAAGATTTTCTTTTATCAACCACTCGTTAGTCTTTTGCCATAACCCTATTGATGCTATTTTCTCACAGGATTTTGTTTATCTGATTATCTTGCTATTATTGCTTATCTTGCTAATATTATATATATTACTTGTAGCTACTCAATAATTGCCCTATTATGCTGTCTGCAAAGCAGGATTGCTTTGTAAGACTGCTCTTGTTGTCATGACTCAATCGCTCAATAGCAATCTGGCGAATAATATCTACTCTTTTGGTTGTTTTCCTCATCTTCCTGCCAATTTTCCAGAAAGTACAGAAATGCCATTTTATCTTTATGGAGACCACGTTTATTCCGACTCTATGGAAGACTATGGTATTGTGATTGGTCGTTTTTATGCCTTTGATGGTAATTTAGAGCGATGGCGATGGAGATATCTCATTCTTACTCATCAAGATTTAGTGATTAATTCCTTTTTCTCCACTTTTATCTGTTGGGAAACCGACCTTGAGCCTGTAGATTGAGGTTATACTATGGCTATTATCACCATTCAATGTCGTCTCCAAGCCAAAGAAGAAACTCTACGATACCTTTGGCAGTTGATGAGCCAACAAAACGCTTTATTAGTAAATAATATATTGGAGCAGATCAGAACACATCCAGAAATGGATCTATGGTTAGTTAGTGGTTATATTCCTACTAAAACTTTCAAAAACATTGTCAAAGAGATTAAACAACAGCCAAAATTTCAAGGAATGCCTAGTTGCTTTAAGACTTCTGCTGAAACTCTAGTTAAAGAGATTTACAAATCATGGTTTGCCGTTCAGAGAAAGAAAAGAAACTTACTTTGGGCTAAAAAAAGATGGTTGGCAATGCTAAAAAGCGAACCAGAATTATTAGAACAAACTGGTTTGACTTTACCTCAATTGCAAGCTGAAGCTGCCAAAATTCTCAATCGAGAACAAAAAAAATTCGATAAGCTCAAACAAGAAAAAAAATCAGCTCCAGAAACTCCTAAAGATTTATTTAATTATTTGCTTCAGGTATACAATAAAGCAAATAAAAATCATGAGAAAGAGACAAAACCCCATTTAAAAACCCAAAAACTAATTCAACAGTGTGCTGTTGTTTACTTGCTGAAAAACAAGTGTGAGATTGGGACCAAGCCAGAAGATCCAGAAAAATATCAGCAATACAGACACAAAAAAGTAATTCACATTCAACGACTAGAGGAGCAACTAAAAGCTCGTTTGCCTCAAGGTAGAAATTTGGCAACAGAGGAGTATTTAGAAACATTAAAACAAGCAGAAAGTTTGATTACAGAAAACGAAGAAATGGAGTTACTTCAGGCACGCTTGCTCAGAAGTGAAAAATCAATCCCTTTTCCCGTTTCTTATAACACCAATACAGATATCTATTGGTCAAAAAATAAGCAGGGCAGAATTTACGTTACCTTCAGTGGGATGAAACAGGATGGGCATATTTTTGAAGTATTTTGTCACAATCGTCAACTACATTGGTTTCAGCGTTTTTATGAAGACTATCACTTATACAAGCAAAATAAAGACCAAGTACCAGGAGGATTACTAACTCTTCGTTCGGTGCGTTTAGTTTGGCAAATAAATCAGAAAGAATCTGACCAACCTTGGTTAACTAATCATTTATATCTTCATTGTTCTGTTGATACTCAATTATGGACAAGGGAAGCAACAGAAGAGTTAAGGCAGCTAAAAATTACTCAAACCAAAGCCAAAATTCAACAATGGAAGGAAAAAGCTCCTCTCAATAAAAATCAACAGAGAAGGTTTAAAAGCGATCAAACATCATTAAAGCGTTTGACATCGTTCCGAGGATTTTCTCGACCTAGTAAATTGCCTTCTTATCACAATTCTTCCAGAATTATGGGAGTGAGCATTGGTTTACAACAACCAGTAACAGTAGCAGTTGTTGATGTCATGACCAGCGAAATTATCGACTGTCGTAATACCCCACAACTCTTAAACAAACCCATTAAACAAAAACCCAAGAAAAGGAAAAAAGCCAAAAAGCTGACTCAATATGAGTTTTTGTTACGACGCAGACAGCAACAGCAAGAAAATGATATCCAAAGACAACAAGCTCAAACCAGATTCGGTAATAATCGTTTCGGAGAATCGGAATTAGGTCAATATGTAGATCGTTTGTTAACCAAAGCAATTGTGGCAATGGCGATTCAATATCAAGTTGGTAGTATTGTCCTACCAGATTTGACTAACATTAGAGAAATTCTAGAGAGTGAAATTACATCCAGAGCCGAGGCTAGAATACCTGGATGTAAAAAAGCTCAGAAGCTTTACGCCAAAAAATACCGTACAAATCTTCATCGCTGGAGTTATGCCCGTTTGTGTGATGGGATTAAATCAAAAGCTATTCAAAAAGGTCTTGTTATTGAAAGTAGTCGCCAAATTCCCACTGGAACATCTGAAATACAAGCAAGGGATTTAGCTTTAATTGCTTATCACCATCGACAGCAAACATGAGCTAAACATTTCTTATAGTTTTTCTGCACCTAGATAATTTAATATTGAAGTAATTTGCGCCGTATATTTTGATTTAAAATATGCGATAAGTGTGGGTTTGTTTGACTGTTTAGAAAACGGTCTTACTTTCTGAGCCCTCGTAGCTACTAGCTCACAGTACTTAACTCAGTCAAGTAAGGTATTCCACTCTTGATGGATAGCTTTATTGAGTAAGGTACGGTTGCTGCCAATTTCGCGTTCAAGTTGCGTATTGGGAAAAAGACTTTTTAGAAAATAGAGATTATTTTCTATTATAGTCTAGTTTGCGCTACCAGCAAGTGGGTTGATTGATAAAGTAAGAACACTGTATCAGTCAAGCTTACAGACTATTTTATGAGATAAGTTTATGAATCTAAATGATTTGTATGCTCTTATAAATACAAAAGGTTTGTAAGTCTAGCTCTGACTCAAGAATCATTTAATCATGATGTTCAGGGTACGAATATATCGTTTTGCGGCTACAATTTCACCCCTTTCGGGGAACTTTTTCCATTTTTTGTCGAACCTAAGCGCGGGCGAAATCCCTAGGAGGTTCAACACGAAGTTCTCAAACCTTTATCTATTATTGATTTTAGAATTTTTAGAAACAATCATAGTTCATCTTTAGCTACTAATTTAGGCTTTTTGGGATAATATTTAATACCCTTAGCAAAAGTAGAACTAAAAGTAACTATAGATAAAGGTTTTAACGGGCAGAGTTGCTTCGACTCTCCTGATATGGGAGATGTTGAAAGGATTCCCGATACAAACTTGGGCAAAAGACTCTATAATTTGCCCCAAGAAATGAGCAGAGGACTGAAAATTATTGGGGAAAACTAATTATCGCAGTCCTATTTTTTTTTGACATTAATTCTTTAAATCTGATTTTTTGGGCAATAATATTTGCACTTTTAAAAAATCGAAACTAATAAATCGCTGTAACACCTATAAAATCGTTGGAGTTATGCAGTTTTGTGACATTAATTCTTTAAATCTGACAAATAATTCTTTAATGTACAAGAAAACATTGATTTTATTAAAGTGGCGGGAGGCGGAATTGAACCGCCGACACGAGGATTTTCAGTCCTCTGCTCTACCGACTGAGCTATCCTGCCAAGAGAATTTATTTCTCACGCTAGATAAGCATAACAAAATTATTAATTTGTGGCAAGAGCTAAAATTAATTTAATTTGGAATAACAGGATCTTCCAAGACATTCTTCTAAAGCATCTAACAATTCCCGATCCACAAAAGGCTTAGTCAGATAACGAGTAGCACCTAGATTCTGTGCTAGTTGCCGATATTTACTACTAATACGAGAAGTGAGCATAATTACAGGTAAATAAGCACCTCGTAATTGGCGAGTTCGACTGAGAAACTCTAAACCATTCATTCTTGGCATTTCTATATCCGAAATTACGGCTTGAATATGCTCTCCTTGTTTGAGTTGTTCAACACCTTCGATACCATCTCGACATTGAATCACTCGATATCCTGCTTTGCGTAGACTGGTAGAGAGAGTTTGCCGAATTGTCAGGGAGTCATCCACAATTAATACTGTGGGTAAAGTGGGAACATTGAGAGCAGGAGGAATAAAGACATTTCCTTCGCTAAAGTGTAGCCATTTATCTACTAAAGCTACAGAATTGAGTACCGGAATGATCCGACCATCTCCTAAAAGGGTACAACCAATTAAACTAGGAGGAGGGGTGATCGCACCATCAAAGGGTTTAATTACTAGGTCTTGTTCCATTAAAATTTGTTCAATTCTCAGAGCTACTATTTCTGTGTTGTTAGAAAGTAGTAGTAGGGGAATTTTATGGGAGTTTTGCCAATCTTTACCAGACAAGGGTTTACTAGGATCGACGGTGCGGGGATAACGATAGGAAGAAAGTAAAACTTCTGGACAAATAGTGACTTGTTGTCCTTGCCACTGGTAATATTGTTTATCTTTCTCTTGGTGAATGTCTTGTTTATCAGCTAAAACAATAGAGACTAAGGAATCTACAGGAATAGCTAACAGATTACCAGCTATACTAAAGACTAATAATTTGACAATGGTTAGGGTTAAGGGAAGACGGATCATAAAAGTCGTACCAATGTTTAGTTGAGACTTGACAGTGATAGTTCCTTTTAAGCTTTCAATTTGATATTTAACCGCAGATAATCCCATTCCTCTTCCGGCAAGACTACTTAACGCATCAGCAGTAGAAAACCCAGAGTCAAATAAAAATTCTGATAGTCGGGATTTGGGTAAATTTCTCGCTTCAGTAGTGGATAAAAGATTTTTGGTAACAAGCGATTCCCGAATTTTTTGCCAATCAATCCCTTTACCATCATCTTTAATTTCGATGTAAGTATGATTTCCTTGGTGACAAACACAAATTGTCACTTTTCCTTGAGAGGGTTTATTAAGGCTTTGTCTGATTTCTGGGGTTTCGATGCCGTGAGCGATCGCATTTCGCACTAGATGGACTAAAGGATCGTAAAGTTTTTCCAGAATCGCTTTATCAATAAGAGTATTTTCCCCTTGGAGTTCTAGTTTTACTTGTTTATTGCTGCGAATCGCAATATCTCTAACAGTGCGAGGAAATTGAACTAGTAAATCTCCTATGGGGAGCATACTAGCTTGCATTAGATTATTCTGGATTTTTTTCACAGTTTTCTGGCGAGATTTGCGTATTTTTTCAAAACCTCGGTCTAAAAAAGCTAAATCTTGTAATCCTTCCCCTAATTGTGCCAACTCTTCTAAAATATTTTGTAGGGAAGTTTTCAGATATTGGGTATTAGAGTTATTAGATAAAGCTTCACTTCTGATTCCCTCAGATTGCCATCTATCATTAGGTAATCGCTCTGCCCAGAGTTTAAGATTTTGATTTAATTGTTTAAAGCGGTTATACCATTGGCTAAGAGAAGCGAGAGTTTCCCCATGTTGTTGATTTTGTAATAAAAAACGGTTGTCTTCTGTGACCAACTCTCCTACTAAATTATGGAGCAATTCTAAACGAGAAGCATCCATTCTAATTCCCAATGCTAGAGAAGGTATTTTTTGTCCCTTGTCGGGAATTAGTTGGTCTTTAGTAGATTTAGAATCAGTAACAGTATCTTTATTAAAAGTTTGATTATTATTCTCTGTGGGGATTTTTGCTAAACTAGATTTTATAACTTGAGAATCAATTATATCCTCTTTTATATCTTCCGATGCTGTACTGATACTAGCACTGACTTCTGAATGTAAAACCAGAGAAGTAACTTTTTCTTGTTCAGTAATAATATGAGAATTAGTAGTTTGAATTTGAGTAATGGCTTGATAAGCTGTACGAAAATCCCCTAAAGCTTTTTCTCCGATACTAATTACTGATTCTGGGTGGTTATGGAGTTGCTCCAGAGTATCATTAGCAATGGTTACAAAATCCTCAACACCAGATAATTGTGCTAATCCTCGAAAAATCGTAAATTGTGCTTTTAATGCTTCTAAGATATCTGTTTCATCAGGACTAGATAATATTACTGCTAAACGCTCTAATCCTTGGTCTATTTCTCTAGCAAAGGGAAAATTAGCTACTCCTTGATGATTAGTGGGTTGAGCTTGTAACTTGGCTGTTAGTTCTTGAAATACAGAATCAGCTTTAGCGATCGCATCTTCAGGATCGCTTCCTCCTGTATGGATTTCAGCCAGAAGAGGGGATTTAAGGCGATCGTAACCTTGTAATAATAACTCTTCCAACTCGAAATCTATCTCTATAACGTCTTCATACAGAGTTGTAAAAGCATTTTCTAGATCATGAGCAATTTGTTTAATATGATTCAAACCTACACAAGCTGCACCCCCTTTAATAGAATGGGCAGTACGCATCAGATTATGAATTTTTTGAGTACTACGATCTTCTCGTAGTTCTAACAAACCTTGTTCTAAAGATTGTAAGAGTTCTACAGCTTCTTGCAGAAAAAATTGATAAGATTCACGGGGTCGGAAGTCAGATACCATTGGAATTATGAAGTTAGGAGTAGTGAGTAGCTTTTTAGCAAGTAGCTTTGCGCGCAAGTAGCAAGTAGCGAGTAGCAATCAACAATTAACTACTAACTACTAACCACTAACCACTAACTAATTAACCTTAAATTGAGTCACACTTTCTTTCAATTCTTGGGCTACTCCTAGCAGCTTGTTGAAAGATTCTGCACTGGTGACGGATTTAGCAGAAGTATGTTGAGCGATTGTTTCTACTTCTTGCATGGTTTTAAAGACAGAAGCAGAAGTTCTAGCTTGGGCTGTGGCTGCTTGTGCCATTTCTTCGACTAATTGACGAATTTGACCACTTACTTTAGAAATAGAAGTGAGTTTTTGTCTAGTGGTTTCTACTAATTCTGTTCCTGCAATTACCTGTTCTCTTCCTGCTTCCATTGCGGTTGCAACTTGATTGGTTTCGGTTTGAATTTCCTCTAAAATCTGCTCGATTTCTTTGGTTGCTGCGGTGGATTGTTCAGAGAGCGATCGCACTTCTTCCGCTACTACGGCAAAACCTTGACCTTCAGTAGATGTACCGTTAGCTTCAATAGAGGCATTAAGGGCTAAAACATGGGTTTGATTGGCTAAATCCCGAATTAGGTTAACTACACGGGAGATTTTTTGGGATGCTTCTCCTAAGCGTTTAACTTTTTCTGCTGTTTCTTCTACTGTTTCCTTAATTGCCATAATCCCATCTACAGTGCGATTCATGGTGCGATCGCCATCTTCTAGGGAATTATTGGCTTGTTGTACCATTTGCTTTGCTGCTTGGGCATTTTCTGCTACCCCTTGAATTGACTCCGCCATAGCTTGAATTTGTCCTAGAGCCGTAGTTATAGCTTCTGCTTGACGGGAAGCTTCATTAGAAAGACTATTGATGTTATTTTCTGAACCATGAACAGTCTCAATAACTGCACCAGAAGCAGATTGTACTTGCAACACAATGCGCTGGAGATTTTCTAGAGTTGTATTGAGAAACTTGGCGACAATACCGATTTCTCCTTCTGTAACTTTTGCTCTCACAGTTAAGTTACCAGTAAATGCATCCTTAACATCTTTTACTAAAGCTTCGAGTTGTTTTCGGATCGCTTCTGTCTGATGGCGTTGCTCTTGAGAGGCTTTTTCTGCTTCCGCACGGGCTTCTTCTAGTTTGCCAATAAAGCTAATATGATCTAGAGCGTATTCGGTTTGGGTTGCTAGCTCCGAAAAGAAGTCAATTTCTGATTTTTGCCAAGCTCTAGGAGCAGAACATTGATGAGCAATCAGAAGAGCAAATAGTTTATTATCTTTGCGAATAGGTGCAACTAAGTTAGCTTTGACATTATACTGTTCTAGAGTTCGTAAATGACAATCGGTCATTCCTGGTTCACGATAGATATCATTAATGGCTTTGACTCGACCATTGCGATACAAATCTACATAACGCCCTTTAAAGCAAGGGTCATCAATACGCACATCCAGAACTTTAATAAAACCTTCTGCTACTGATTCTGCTACCATCGTACCGCTCCAGTCACGATTAAATTTATAGAGCAGTACTCTATCTGCTTCTAAGGCTTTTCTTGCTCCTTGAACAGTGATGCGGAAAATATCATCTTGTTCTAGGGATTGACGGGCGCGGAAGGCAATATCACCGAATAGTCTAGCTCTACCAGCCGTAGCTTGAATTTTATCAATAAAGCTCAGTCTATCTACCGCATATTCTACTTGAGTTGCTAACTGGGAGAAGAAGTCAATTTCTTCTGGTTCCCAAACTCTGGGACGAGAACAATGGTGAGCAATTAATAACCCCATTAATTCCCCATCTTTTCGCAAGGGTGCAACCAGATTAGACTTAACGGCATATTTTTCCAGAGTTCGGATATGACATTCTGTTAACCCTGCTTCGGTACGAATATTGTTAATGGCTCTGACTCGTCCATTCTTATACAGGTCAACATAACGCCCTCTAAAACAAGGGTCTTCAATACGCTCTTCTAGCACTTTGGGGTATCCTTCCCCTACGGATTCTGCTACCATTGTGCCACTCCAATCGTGATTGAAACGATATATGGTAACTCGATCGGTTTGCAACAAGTCTCTCGCGCCTTTGACAGTAGCATTAAAGACATCATTCAAATCCATAGTTTGGCTCGCACGAAAAGCGATATCTCCGAAAAACCAAGCTCTTTTAGCAGTTTTTTCCTGTTCCTGCACAAAATTAATATAGTCAACACCATATTCAATTTCTGTCGCTAGCTGGTTCAGAAAATCAATATCATTTTTTTCCCAAACTCTCGCTCCTGAACAATGATGAGCAATTAATAAGCCCATGAGCTTTTCTTTTTGGCGAATGGGTACTACCAGATTGGCTCTCACTTTATACTGGTCAAGCATCCTGATATGACAGTCAGTAAGTCCAGGCTCTTGATAGATATCGCTGATGGCTCTAATCCTTCCTGCTTGATATTGTGCCACATGGCGATCGCGGAAACAAGGATCGCCAATGGTTTCATTCAGCACTTTGGGGAATCTCTCTGCTACAGACTCCGCTATCATTGTGCCACTCCAATCATCATTGAAGCGATACACTACAACACGGTCAGTTTCTAACACATCCCTCCCCCCATCTACCGCAGTTTGTAGCAAAACATCAAGATTTGCTGTCTGACGAGTGCGAAAAGCAATACTACTGAATAGTTGTTTTTGTTGGTTAATTTTAGTTTGTTCTGATGCTAAGATTTGCAGTTGACCTGATAACTGATGCAGATTGCTTCCTAAAATTTCTAATTCATCCAGTTGTTGATTGCCGATATTAATATCTAGTTGTCCCTGTCCTAGCTGATTAACTACATTGTTGACTCTAGAAATTTCTTGATTAATTTTACGGCTAAAAATCACTGCTGTTGCTCCTGCTACTAGGGATGCAATCGCACTACCCAAAATCAAACCAACAAAGTGATTAGTATAGTAATAGCTGCTACCTCCAGCTACCGCAGCCGAGACAAAACTAATAGCGGATGCACCTAAAGCAATTTGGTTTTTCAGCCCTAAATTTTGCCACCAGTTATAATCCTTTCGAGGGTTTTCCAGTTGATTAATCGAATTCAAACCATTATCAGGAGATTGATTGGCGGATAATTTGATTTGTTTAGCCAGAATGTCGGGAGATAAAGCCACCTTGGAATCTCCCATAAAAAAACTATTGTTATAAGAGGAGTTAGATTGACTATTATTTTGGGTCATATCTAAAAACAGCAAATGAGAAACATATTACCTATAGTTCCCTGAAATGCCCTAAGTTATAACAATTCTGGGTGGCTTTTCCCAATCCCCATCACACAGTAATCAGTTAGTGGTTAGTGGTTAGTAGTTAGTAGTTAGTAGTAGTAATCAGTAAGCAGTATTCAGTATTCAGCAATTAGCTTTCCTCATCCCTCATCCCTCATCCCTCATCCCTTATTCCCTATTCCCTATCTCGAAAAGGGTGTAAAATTCAGGAATCCTTATTACCATAAGGGTGAAAGTCCCTGCCCACAGTTCTAGTGGTGACAACTTAACCCAACTCCTATTCAACTATGGATTCTTTTTTTTTAATAATAACTGCTGCTTTTTTAGAAAAAGGTCAAAAATTAGTGGCTCAAAAAGGTGCTATTAATCCTAATGATCCTGAAGCTTACTTGAAGCGAGGTCTTGTTTATGGTGAGGAAGGAAAATTAGAATTGGCTTTAGCTGATTTTAATCAAGCTATTGCTCTTGACCCTAATAATGCTAAAGCTTACCTTCTTCAGGGTATTATTTATAATGAACAAGGGAAATTAGAATTAGCTTTGGCTGATTTTAATCAAGCTATTGCTCTTGACCCTAATGATGCTAAAGCTTACTTGTTTCGGGGTGAGATTTACGGTGAACAAGGAAAATTAGAATGGGCTTTAGCTGATTTTAATCAAGCTATCTCTCTTAATCCTAATTATGCTGAAGCTTACTCGAAGCGAGGTCTTGTTTATGGTGAACAAGAAAAATTAGAATCCGCTTTAGATGATTTTAATCAAGCTCTTTCTCTTGACCCTGATGATGGTCAAACTTACCTTCTTCGGGGTATTATTTACTCGAAGCGAGGTGACATTGAAGCAGCACGCTCAAATTTCCAGAAAGCACAGCAATTATCTCTGGCTCAAGGTAACACTGCTCTTGCGAAAAACACTGCTAATGAGTTGCAAAAAATAGAGCAATCTTAGAATATGCCAATGGTTGCCTAACCCCGATCAATCCCACTGATATTGAATCATTTGAATGTACATAAGAGTTTGCTCATATCCAGCTAGATTTCCTTGATCCAAGAAAAGTTTGGCTGCTTGTTGCAAATCGTCTAAAGCTTCTTGCTTATCTCCTAACTGAGCGCGAATAAACCCACGATTGCCATACGCTTCAGCCAGATTAGGAGCGAGCTTAATCGCTGTGTTATAATCAGAGATCGCACTAGGTAAATTTCCTAGTTCCGTGTGTGCTTTACCTCGATTGTAGTAAGCATCAACAAAATTAGAATCAAAACGCACGGCTTGGTCAAAGTCTGCTAATGCTAGGGATAGACGACCTTGTTGTGCTAAGGCTACTCCTCTCCTATTATAAGCCTCAGCATGACGGGGAGAAACTTCTAGTGCCAGATTAAAATCGGCGATCGCTTTTTGAAAATTACCCAAGCCCAAATGTAGCATTCCTCGATTACAGTAAGCTTCAATATGCTGAGGATTCAGAGTGATAACTTGCTCAAAGTCAGCAATCGCCCCGTGGTAGTCACCGCTCTGGGCTTTCTCTACACCTCGCTCGTACAATTTTTGGACATTATGTTGGTCAGTAGGAGAAATAGCTAGTGTTGGTCGAACGAAAACTAACAGCCCTCCTATAGTCAGTACTGTTCCTAGTATGATGCCCGTTGTTTGAATCGGTTTCATGACTCGATTATTCTTGCTCTGACTGATAGCCAGAAATTTACCTCTTAATACCATTCTAGTACAGGACTGGGAAGGGGATTGCAATCGCGCTTTGGGTCAAATCAGCTATTTGAGGTTATTTTCCTTCTAGATGTAGTTGGATTAGACTCAGATCTTGCACCTCATGAGACAAAAATCAAAACCAAGTCCGTTTAACCAAGGAATAATAGAGAACAAGCTATAACTATCTATATCCCTGAATTTCAGCTATTCCTTAACTCATCAACTTTTCAAGGTGCAAGATCTGAGTATTAGGCATATTCACTACTACTCGTTCTTTCGTAAGAAGTACCCCGAGAGAAATATTGGACTTGCCAGAAATTAAATACATAAGTACTAAAATTAGTGAGACTTTTGAGATCTGCTCTGAAAATCTTGGGAATTTTTCTTTAGATTTTCTTTATTTACAATTAGTTGGCTTTAGAGCTAATTTATAGTTAATTTAGTCGGTTGATTTAATTATCCGATTTAAGTATTTTTAAATATTTGATTCAGGAAACAAATAAAATGAATGATGGAACCTAAAACTATTTGTGAAACAAGGTATAAATTGTTAGAGGGTTTCTGGTACTTATGAGGTAAATCTTGTTGGAGGTTCTAAGAAATAAGTAATGGTCTAGTTGTTAACAATTCTCCAATCAACTTTTCATCAATTAACAAAAATCAGGGTGCTCGACTGTACTTTAGTTAAATGAAAACTGTTTTAAGATTTAGTTGACAAACAATCTCCCAATCAATCTACTTACCATAAAATATACAACTTCAAATTTTACTACATTATAAAAAAAGTGGAATTATCATGACACAGTTACATTAAACATGGCTGTTCCGACACACATTCTCCTTCCTTTCCCTTCGGTTTGAGAAGAGTAAGTGATGGGTAAGATTTAAGTAGGCGCGTCCTGGGACTCTATATACTTCTTACAAAAGCATCGGAAAAAGTGCTTCTGCTTGTCTGTTATAACTATAGTATCTGGCGGAAGAACAGGGCGTAGTAGCAAGGGGTGTGGCAACTTTGACTTGTCTTGTTGCTAGTTGGTATAGGAAAACATAAATTAATTAGGTGTGAGTTGCAAGCTACATCCGCACCCTTGGAGTCAGTGATTGACTTGCTCCCGTTAATTTGGTTTTTTGAGGAGCAGGAGGTCATTACCTGAGCCAAATTAATTACCAATTTTGTTTGGTTTTCCTGTTCCCCTTGGTCATTTTCCCAATTTTGAACCATTGGTCAAAAGTTAAGAGATAACTTTATTGTGACCTAGTGATCTTGAACTGAATTAAGGTAATTTTGCCCAACTACTTAAGAAAGGTATTGTGTCGGATTAGACTTTTGTTTGTATTGAGGTAAGAAGTGCATGACTAAAAAGTCGCGTACTTTGTCCTGTCGATAATTAAGTAATTGTGGGTAAAAACTTGGACAATGTAGTCCTTTCATAAGTCGTCACGTGGAGTATCAAAAAATGACTACTGGTTTCGATTATTGCTTCGACAAAGAGTACAAATTTTCGACTTTGATAGACTTGCTGAACTACAGAGTGAAAAATCAGCCTGAGCAAACAGCTTATAAGTTTCTCCAGCATCGGCGCAAAAAATTTGATAGGCTGACATATCAAGAATTGAACCAACAGGCAAAGGCGATTGCAAGTTCGCTCCAATCTTTAGTGGCTAAAGGTGAACGAGCCTTACTATTGTATCCGCCAGGTCTAGAATTTATTGCTGCCTTCTTTGGATGTTTGTATGCGGGAGTGATAGCTGTTCCCGCCTATCCGCCTCGGCGTAATCAAAATATGTCGAGACTGCAAGCACTCGTAATAGATGCCCAGGCTACGGTAGCTCTAACTACTACATCCCTTTTGACTAACATCGAGAGTAGCTTTGCCCAGACTCCAGAATTTAAGGTTTTGCGCTGGCTAGCTACTGATAATATTGCTGGTGAACTGGCAGAATCATGGGTAGAACCAGAGGTAATGAGTGACACCCTAGCTTTTCTCCAGTATACTTCTGGTTCTACGGGAATGCCGAAGGGGGTGATGATTACTCATGGTAACTTGCTGCACAATGAGCAAATGATTAAGAGAGCATTTGCTCATACAGAAGATACTATTGTTGTCGGTTGGTTGCCCTTATTCCATGATATGGGATTAATTGGCAATGTCTTACAGCCTCTGTATCTGGGAAGCCCCTGCTTCTTGATGTCGCCAATGGACTTTTTATCCAAGCCGTTTCGTTGGCTACAGGCGATTTCTCGCTATAAAGCAACCACCAGTGGCGGTCCTAATTTTGCTTATGACCTCTGTATTCGCAAGATTACGCCCGAACAGCGAGCTAGCCTTGATTTAAGTAGCTGGGAAGTAGCTTTTACAGGAGCAGAACCAGTTAGAGCCCAAACCCTAGAGAAATTTGCCGAGACATTTAAGTCCTGTGGTTTCCGCAAGGAAGCGTTTTATCCCTGTTATGGAATGGCTGAAACAACACTGTTTGTTACTGGAGGGTTAAAAACCAATTTTCCAGTCATACATCAAGTTTCAGGAACAGCCCTAGAGAAAAATCAAATAGCAGACAGTAAGGATAAAGACAGCAATATTCGGAAAATTGTTAGCTGCGGTCAAACTTGGTCAGATATGAACATTGTGATCGTCGATCCCGAATCTTTAACTCGGTGTGAAGGCGATCTCGTCGGCGAAATTTGGGTATCGGGATCAAGTGTGGCTGGTGGCTATTGGCATCGCTCTCTAGAGACAGAACAGACTTTCAACGCTTACCTGGCAGATACTAAAGAAGGACCTTTTCTGCGGACTGGTGACTTGGGATATATGAAAGATCATGAATTATTTGTTACTGGTCGCCTCAAGGATGTAATTATTATTCGGGGACAAAATTATTATCCCCAAGATATTGAACAGACCGTAGAAAAAAGCCATCCTGCATTGCGACCAGGTTGTAGTGCAGCATTTGCTGTAGAAGTCAAAGGCTCGGAACGATTAGTAATAGTCCAAGAAGTAGAACGCAGCTATTTACGAAAACTAAATATGAATGAAATAGTAGACAGTTTTCGAGAAGCAGTTACCGCAGAATACAGTTTGCAAGTTTATGCCACCGTATTAGTTAAACCAGGAAGTATTCCCAAAACTTCTAGTGGCAAGATTCAGCGTCATGCTTGTCGAGCTAAATTTTTGAATGGAAGTTTAAATGTAGTGGAGGATTGGAGCGAAAATCCTCAGTTTAAAGCTGAATTTCTCCATCTTCAGGCTGAAATTGAATCTGTATTCCAAAAATTGCCCACTGCCAAACAGACAAGCAGGTTAACTTAAATGCCAACTAGCTAGTTGAGCCAACTCAGTAAAAACAGTATTAAAACCATAAAGAAAAGATTAAGAAAACAATGGAAATCAAGAGTATCCAAACAATGTCCACAACTGTCAAAAAACTGCCCACTCAGAGAGAAATTCAAACCTGGATAGTCAATTATGTAGCGGAACTTCTAGAAGTAAACCCAAACAGAATTGATGTCACGATACCTTTTGACCGCTATGGATTAGATTCTTCTGCTGCCGTGGGACTGGCTGGCGATTTAGAAGATTGGCTAGACCGAGAACTAGATCCAACCTTACTTTACGACTATCCCACCATTAAGACATTGACTCAGCATTTAATTGAGTCCCTATCGGATTAAAAATTCAGAAGCAACCGTAGTTTCTGTAAATTTTCAACGAGAAGCATCATGAAGAACAACACTAAAGTATTACTTCAGCCAAACCAATCTTCCAATCTACCTAAACATTTTCAACTAATTGAAAAAACTTATCAGAGCAATATTGACTCTGACTACACCGAGAAAATCGCCGACTTAGGTAAAAATTTTGACTACAGTAGTAACAGCAATCGCTATTGGGTAAATCCAGAGCTATCAACCTTTTATGGTACGCCGTTGTACGAGGAAGCCTCTTCTTCCCAAAAATTAGCACTCAATCATCTCTATTGGGTAGGGCAATACAATCATACGGCAAACTCCGAAGCCAACACCATGCTCTACAATCAAATCACCGAAGGAGTTTTTGCTCACTTTGACGATTATAAAACCTTGTGTCAGGAGCTGGATTTTGAGACTTCTCAAGAACGTTACCACATCAAAACATTTCAGAAGATCGGTTACAAGACAAAAATAGCTCTGCTAGGAAAATCGAGTTTGGGTAATCCCCTCTCCCAAAAATCAAACAAATTAGGTCAGTTAAAAGACCCCGTTTGGATTAAGTTTCTCAATTCTTCTTTAGATACTGCTAGGGAAGCTACCTTTCGTTTTCTCACCCGTTTGATGCTTGGTAGTAAGACTAATTCCTATTCTCAATACCTACAAGAACGAGACAGTGGATCGATTCCGACAACTACTGGTGGTTTAGCAGAGTTAACTGGTTCTCCCACTGCTTTTAAATTTTTTACCCTCAACTGGGGTAGTTCCCCCTTCTTGGCATCACAATACTATGCAGTTCGTATGATTGCCAATATGTCTTTAAAAACATACGAACATCAATATTTCAAACACTTCAAAAAGCTAAAGAAAGCAGAAGAATCTATTCCTACTCCCACGGCTGTTTCTTACTATCATTTATTGGATGAATCCTTTCACACTACTATGTCTCAGGTAATCGCTCAAGAATTATACCGAGACTTTCCTCAGCCAACAGCATACGAAAAATTTGTGGCTAATTTGACTATCTATTTAGCACAAAAGGGAGTTTTAGGTGGTCTTTCTGGAGGTTTACCAGCTGTTTTTCGAGACGATGTTTCTTTTTTCCTGCCATTCTACAGATTATTACAGTCTCCTCTGTTTGAGATGTCTTCTAAAGAAGCACTTCAATGGATGGAAAAATGTTTGTGTAGAGAACACGAAGGATTTCACGTCAATCTCAAGTATCATCAAAAGTTGCTTGGGGAATTCCGTCGCTTTTTCGATCCTCTAGACTATCTTTGGCCTGTTAACCGCGAAATGCAGATTATGGCTTCAGGAGCATCGATCGATCGGGCTGTTAAAAATAACATTAAATCTTGGAAGCGTTTCTCTCGACAAGTTGCGGGTTAAATACCACTCATATTGTTAGGATAATTTCATTACATTTCACCTTAACAAAAAAGATGTTACAAAGTCTTCAAACACCAGATATCGGTCGATCACCGTCGCAACTAAAACAACCCAAAAGTTCTGCTTTACAACTGATTGAAAAAACCTATCACAGTAATACCGACTCCGACTATACCGAAAAAATTCAAGAGTTAGATCGCAGTTTCAAATATACCGATGTCAGCAATTATTACTGGAATGCGCCCGAACTGTCACTGTTGTATGGCACTCCACTATACGAACAGGCTTCTGAAGCGCAAAAGATCGCCCTCAATCACCTATATTGGTTTGTAATGTATAATTTCACTGCTACCAGTGAAACTCAAACAATTGTCTATAACAAAATTACAGGTGGAGTTTTCGCCAATATTCCAGGCTATGAAACTGTAGCCAAAATACTAGATTTAGAAAGCGAACAAGAACTTTCCCACATTCACGTCTTTCGCAAAATTTGCTATCAGATGCTCAAAGCTTTGTTGGGCAAGGAAGCTTTCAAAGAGCCACTTAAAGGTAAATTGTATAAGTCCAATTATCAAAGTTGGGCAGAAAAAGCATCCCAATACCAATACTACGCTTTACGTTTTCTCGCCAATCAGATGCTCAAAGGAAAAGAACAATACTATTCCCAGCATTTAAAAGAATTAGAACAAAAAGATAACTTTCCTCCTGCCTTTAGTACGGGATTTATGGGAGAAGGATTAGCCCCTAGAGCCTTGCTACAATTTTTTAGCTTTAATTGGGGGCGATCGCCTTTTTTAGCCAGTCATTATTATACACTGCGCTTTATGGCTAATTTGGGTCTTAAGCATACCGAACATAGCAATTGTAGGTACTTTAAAAAATTACAGAAGCAAGGAGATTTTATTCCTACACCCACAGCAGTTGCCTACTATCATTTTTTAGATGAGGCTTTTCACACTAGCACTTCTCGCTTTATGGCACGGGAACTTTATCGAGATTTTCCCCAACCTACAGCCTACGAGAAATTTGTGGCAAATTTAGCCTTTTACAAACTACAAAACCGCATTTGGAGTGGTCTTTCGGCAGTAGTACCTGACAGACATCGCCCCGATGATTATTCGGTGATGAGCTTTATCTATAAAATTCTGCGGTCCGACACTTTTGGGATGTCAGCTAAAGATGCCCTGTTTTGGCTAGAGCAATCCTTGTGTGAAGAGCATCAAGGATTTCATCAGAATGTCAAATTTCATCAAAGTCTCTTACAGGAGTTTAGTCGGACTTTTAGTAGCTTAGACTATCTTTGGTCAGTCAACCGTAATATGAAACCGATGGCTTCAGGAGGAAAGATCAATCGCGCCATACAAGGAAACATTAAAACTTTTCAGCGGTTTTCCAAGCTAGTTGTTGCTTAAAACGATCTTAGTAAATAAGAGTCTATATCGATCTCGCCAGAAAAATTCACTTTTTCTACATAGGTATTTTAGTATTCTTTCTCTGATTTATTTCTCGATATATGTAACGTCCTTAAAACTAATAGGTAGACAATGGAAAACATTGCAATTATAGGTCTGGGATGCCGTTTTCCTAAGGCAGAAACGCCAGAAGCATTTTGGCAACTTATGAGTAATTGCATAGATGCAATTACAGAAGTTCCAGTCGATAGATGGGACGTGGATAAGTTTTACGAATCCCAACCTGCTACCCCAGGCAAAATGAATACTCGTTGGGGAGGATTTTTATCCCAGGTCGATGGCTTCGATCCTCTATTTTTCAATATTTCTCCCAGGGAAGCAGAACGAATGGATCCTCAGCAAAGGCTGTTTTTAGAAACTGCTTGGGAAGCACTAGAAAATGCTAGTCTGGCAACAGATAAATTAGCTGGAACGCAGACGGGAGTATTTGCTGCTATGGCGGTGGTCAACTACGATCAATTACTCTATAAAAACGTTACCGATCTGACGCAAATTAGTGCTTATGACGGTATAGGTACTACTTTGAGTTTAGCTTCTAGTCGCCTTTCCTACCTATTAGATTTAAAAGGACCTAGCTTGGCAATTGAAACTGCTTGTTCTTCTTCTTTGGTAGCAGTCCATTTAGGCTGTCAAAGCTTGCGAACTAGGGAATCTAATCTCTGTATAGTTGGGGGGGTGAATTTGATCTTGACACCAGAACTCAACATTGTTTTTTCTCAAGCTCAAATGATGTCCCCCGATGGACGTTGTAAGACTTTTGATGCGGATGCCAATGGTTATGTTCGAGGCGAAGGTTGTGGGGTAGTGATTCTTAAACGTCTCTCAGATGCTTTGAAAGACAAAGATAACATTCTGGCCGTGATTCGAGGCTCTGCTGTCAACCAAGATGGATTGAGCAACGGCATTACAGCCCCCAATGGCCCTTCTCAACAAGCAGTGATTCGTCAAGCTTTAAAAAATGCAGGGGTGAAACCAGCAGAAATAAGCTATGTTGAAGCTCACGGTACGGGAACTCCTTTGGGAGATCCGATTGAGGTTAAGTCCTTAAAAACAGTGCTTATGGAAGAGCGTCCGTCAGATCGACCCTGCTTTATTGGTTCGGTTAAAACTAATATCGGTCATTTAGAATCAGCAGCGGGAATAGCGGGATTGATCAAAGTAGTTTTAGCTTTGCAGCATCGAGAAATTCTGCCAAATTTACATCTGAAGCGATTGAATCCCTATATTCGACTTCAGAAAACCCCTATATCTATTCCTACTGATAAACAAAAATGGACTGTAGAAGGTGGGACGCGCCTAGCGGGAATTAGTTCCTTTGGTTTTGGCGGAACAAACGCTCATGTAGTGTTAGAAGAAGCAACTATCCCAGAACCAGAAACTACAGAAAGCAGAGAACGCCCCTTACAGATATTAACCCTTTCGGCGAGAAGTGATCGCGCTTTAGAAGAATTAGCACAAAAGTATAGCAATTTCCTCGATTCCAAGCCCGACATTTCTCTAGCAGATATCTGTTTTACCGCTAATACTGGTCGCACTCACTTCGAGCGTCGTTTAGTTGCGATCGCCAAATCAAAAACTGAGTTACAGCAGTCTCTTCAAGCATTTACTGCGGGAGAAGATACGGAAAGCATAACCACGGGATGTTTAAGTGTGGGAAAACCTCCTCAGATTGCCTTCCTTTTTACAGGACAAGGAGCGCAATATGTGGGTATGGGATGCTCACTATATGAAACTCAACCCACTTTTCGTAAAACTTTAGATCGCTGTGGGGAAATATTAAGCTCCTATTTAGATAAACCTCTGCTAGAGATAATATACTCCCCTAAACCCACACCCGATATAGACCAAACCCAATATACCCAACCTGCTTTATTTGCCCTCGAATACGCTTTGGCAAAATTATGGCAATCCTGGGGTATTAAACCGACATTGATGATGGGTCATAGTGTCGGTGAATATGTGGCAGCTTGCTTGGCAGGGGTTTTTAGTCTAGAAGATGGTCTAAAATTGATTGCTGAACGAGGGCGTTTAATGCAATCTCTGCCTCAAGATGGAGCAATGGTTTCCCTGTTAGCCGATCCAGAACAAGTTATTAAAGCCATTCAGTCTTATGATGGAGAAGTTGAGACCGCAGCATTTAACGGGGCTAAGAGCATCGTAATTTCAGGCAAACGAGAAGCTGTTTATCATGTGGCGAGCCAGTTTGAAGCTCAAGGAGTTAAGACCAAAACCTTAAAAGTTTCTCATGGGTTTCATTCCCCTCTAATGGAACCGATGCTGGAAGATTTTGAACGGGTTGCCAGACAGGTAACATATTCACCGCCCCAAATTGACTTAATTTCCAATGTTACAGGGGAACTAGCTACAGATGAAATTGCTACACCTGAATATTGGTGTAATCATGTGCGACAGCCCGTAAAATTTGCTCAGGGGATGGAAACGTTGGCTCAACAGGATTGCAAAATATTGCTCGAAATCGGCTCAAAACCAATTTTATTGGGTATGGGTCGTCTCTGTTTATCGGATATGGATGCCGAAAACTATACTTTTCTTCCCAGTTTGCGACCCCAAAAACCAGATTGGCAGCAAATATTAGAAAGTTTAGCTCAATTATATCTACAAGGTATTGCGATCGATTGGCAGAGTTTCGAGAGAGATTATCCTCAACGTCGTCGAGTAATACTACCGACATACCCCTTCCAACGTCAGCGTTACTGGATTCAAAACACTCCAAAGCGTCAGAATATCTCATCTCCAGAAACAGACTGGACACCTCTATTTTCTCTTTTAGACCAAGGAAAAATCGAACAGCTTAAAAGTCAGTTGGAAACAGTAGAAACACTGTCAGCAGAGGAAATTAAATTACTGCCTAAGTTGCTAGAACTTATAACCAATAAGCACCAGCAGCAAAAAACAACAGTATCTAAAGATAATACCAATAGAACTAGCGATCGCTCTAAAGGCAGGGCATCGGGCGATCGCACTCTAGCAATTCCTGCTTGCGATTCTCTGATGCAGCAACAAAACTGGCATCAACAACGAGATGAACTTTTAGCTGCTCAACCAGAAACAAGGCGACAATTGTTAAAGCTGTACTTTGGTCAAATACTAGCCAAAGTAATGAAAATCAAACCCTCCCAACTAGATTGGCAACAGCGTCTTTCTAGTCTGGGACTGGATTCTCTCATGGCTACGGAGCTAAGAAGACGTATCGAACAGCAATTTAATATTTCTATTCCCGTAGAATTTTTAGCCGAACTCAACCTAGAACAATTTTTAACTCAACTGCTGTTGCTCATTGAAAAGCATCATGTGATGGAAAATCGAGGCGGTTCCAATCGGATAAGTAGATTGGCAACAGTAACTAAAACTGCTACCAAACAGAAAATTGAAGATAATCTGTGGGTAATTTGCCCTCAACCAAATTCTCAAGCTCGCTTACGCCTATTTTGTTTTCCCTATGCTGGTGCGGGAGCATCTATTTTTCAGACATGGAGTGATCGACTGCCCTCAGAGATAGAACTCTGTGCAATACAGCTACCTGGAAGGGAAAGCCGACTCAGAGAATCTCCCCCAACCCTTCTCAAGCCAGTAATTCAAACCCTCCTTCCCCTGCTCAAGCCTTATTTAGACCTTCCTTTTGCCCTATTCGGTCATAGTATGGGGGCATTACTGAGTTTTGAACTGATCAGACAACTGCGTCGTCAAAATTATCCTCTTCCCGTTCATTTATTTGTTTCTGGAAATAATGCTCCTCAGTTACCCGATCTCAAACCCCCCATTCACCGCTTGCCTGACTCTCAATTTATCGAGAAAATCAAGGATTTCAATGGCACTCCCGATGAAGTTTTGCAAGATACAAAGTTAATGCAACAATATCTACCTGCATTACGGGCTGATTTTGCCATTTTAGAAACTTATTTTTATGCCAATGAGCCTCCCCTTGACTGTCCGATTACTGCTTTTGGCGGATTAGAAGACCCCAAAGTAAGTCAAGCAGAACTGACCGCTTGGGGACAACAAACTAAAGCAGACTTTAACTTACAAATGTTTGCTGGCAATCATTTCTTTTTACATTCCGCTCGTCAGGAATTATTAAGAGCCATATCGACCCAGCTAGAGCAAAGATTTTTAATTTTGAATTAGGGCGTGTCATCAATTAGAAAAAAAGTGCTTTTTGACCCATTTTCACGACCTACTTTGTCGAAAAATAACCTACATAGCTCTGCTATCTAGAACATTTTTTTCCTTGTATCTCGCAAAAATAGCTTCAAAAATCATCTTTCCCCTTAATTGATGACACACCCTAGATAAATTTTTTGGAGTAATTCTTATGGTTTATATTGTGACGACATCTACGGGATTTCCCGAACATTATTATCCCCAGGAAGTTCTGGCAACAGCACTAAAAAAGTATTTCCTGGCTATGGATTTAGAGTTCGATCTAGAGACGATCGATCGCTTTTTTACCAATGTCAAAATTAACGGACGCTATTTTACTTTTCCCCTCGATTCTTTCTACGACCCCCCTGGAGTGGCTCAAGTAGCTAATGAGGCAATTACCAAGTGTCTTAATGTAATTGAAACCACTGTAACAAAGTTATTAGACAAAGCAGCTATAGCCCCCCAAGATATATCTCAACTTACCGCTACTACCCTAATTGCTGCTACCCCTGGATTGGATGCGAGATTAATCAACAGAATCCCCTTTTCTCCCGAAATTAAAAGAATGGCTCTGACTGGGGTGGGCTGTATGGGTGGTGCTTTTGGTTTGGCTCGGGTCGCTGATTATTTAAAAGGACATCCTACAGAATCTTCTGTGTTGTTTGCAATGGAACCTTCTTCGGGATTGTGGCAAGGTTCACTACAAAGAGATTTATCTTACATGATTAAGCGATTGCCTGAAGAACCAGGAGTTTACAGCGATATCATCATGACGATTGTAACTGCTGCTCTATTTGGAGATGGTTCCGCAGCAGTTTTAATGGTGGGTGAAGATCATCCTTTGGCTCAACCAGGTCAACCTCGAATCGTTGATACCCGCTCGATTATTTTACCTAATACGGTTCATCTGATGGGAATGGATTTAGTGGACACGGGGACGCGCAATATTCTCCGACCAGAAGTAGCGGATTATGTCAAAGTTGCCCTGCACAAAACCATTGACCCCCTCCTTGCCGACCATAACCTGTCAACGGACAAGATTGCTCGCTGGATGGTTCACCCTGGAGGACCCAAGATTATTAAAGCCGTTGAACAAGAATTTGGACTCGACGAGCAAGCATTACAAGGAAGCTGGAATGCTTTAGCCGAAATTGGCAATATTTCCTCGCCAACGGTACTTTATATCCTCGATCGCACTTTAGCAGCAGAACAACCTTCCCCAGGGTCTTATGGCTTGCTGTTAGCAATGGGTCCTGGTTTTTCTCAAGAAGCAATCTTATTGCAATGGTAAGGAGTATCTAAATCATGTTGACTAAATATATCTTTATGGTAATTGTCTTAGCCGTTATCGTACAGCGACTCTTAGAAGTCCGTCATAGCGATCGCCATAAAGCAGAAATTCTGAAAAGAGGTGGACAAGAACATGGGGATAACTTACTCGGTGCAGTCAAAGTACTGCAAGTAAGCTGGTGGATTGCCATGATTGCTGAGGTTTGGTATTTTGACCGTCCTTTTGTTCCCGCTTTAGCTGCTATTGCCCTAACAGCTACCATAGCAGGACAAGTTTTACGCTATCTATCAATGCAAGCTTTGGAGTGGCGGTGGACTCTACCAATTATGACAGTCCCTGGAATGCCTGTAGCCGAATCAGGACTTTATCGCTATCTGAGACATCCTAACTGGTTGGGGGTAATCCTAGAAATTGCCTTTTTACCTTTAATTCATAGTGCCTATGTTACCGCGATCGCTTTTTCTCTGGCTAATGCTTGGTTGATGAGTAAGAGAATTCAAACTGAGGAACAAGCTTTATCTGAAAATAGTAATTATACTGCTGCATTTGCCAATAAACCCCGTTTTATTCCCTTTATTGGCTCCAGAAAAGTAGCTAATAATCCTCAGTAATGTAAGTATTTTTTGTGTAGTTTTAGTTAATACTTAATATGAATAAGAAAAAAGTTGCTGTCATCGGAGCGGGTTTAGCAGGTTTAGTTACCATCAAATCTTGTCTCGAAGAAAACATGGAGGTTCAAGCCTTCGAGAAATCCCCCTATCTTGGAGGTAACTGGAAATTTAAAGACCCAGGAGTCAGCGTTTTTCGGAATACCGAACTAACCTCTTCAAAGTATTTAACTGCTTTTTCGGATTTCCCGATGCCCGAAACCTATCCCCACTTTCTGACTCATCAACAATATCTTGAATATCTTTTGTCCTATGCTCGTCATTTCGATCTCGAAAGGCATATAACCTTTGAAACTTCAGTGGAGTCGGTGGAACGAAAAGGGGAAAAATGGTTAGTGCGGGTTAGGGACCACCATGAAACTCAAGAATATGAGTTCGATACTGTTGCCGTATGTACGGGACTGAATGAAGAGTGGAGTTTCCCAGAAATTGAAAATATGCAGGCATTTAAGGGAGATTTTATTCATTCATCTGCCTATAAAGATAATAGTTCCTTTCATGGCAAAAAGGTTGTGGTGATCGGTGGAGGAGAAAGTGGGGGAGATATTTTAAACGAATTATCCCAAGTAGCAGATAAGGTAACTCTCAGTCTGAGAAGAGGTGTATTTATTATGCCGAAACTGGATCCCATGATGACTTTACCAGGAGACTACTTTCATCACCGCGCTACTTATCATTTGCCACCGAGTCTCTATTACGCGATCGAAACTGGATTTCAAAAATTGTTTACCTTGATCAACCGCCAGCAAAAATCTTGGCAAATTCGACAAAAATTAATTGACTTATCTGGGGGAAGTTATCATCAGCAATTTATTACCAAGTCAGATGTTTTTATGGATGCCTTGGCAAAGCCTCAAGTCGATCTAAAACCTGCAATTAGAAGTTTTACCACTGATGGTGTTGTTTTTAGTGATGGTAGCAAAATTGAAGCAGATACGGTAATTTTTTGTAGCGGTTTTAAAGTTAAGTTTCCTTTTTTGCCCATCCCTAGTGAAGGGTGGGATTGGGGTAAACTCTATAAGAAAATTTTTCATCCCGATCTGCCTAATATCGGTTTTGTGGGATTTGCCCGTCCCAACATCGGTGCAATGCCTCCAGTTACCGAACTCCAAGCTAGGTATTTTGCTGCCGTAGCTAGTGGCAGGGTTAGTCTTCCCGAACTTGCCGAGATGGAATTAATTATCGCCCAGGATGCCCAAAAAACTGCCAAGTTCAAGCCTTTGGTTGCCAATCGCGTTACAGGAATTGTTTCGTTTGTGCCGTTTATGTACGAACTAGCAGAACTAATTGGTTGTCGTCCTGTTCTCAGTGAACTAGTGAAACGACCTAAAGTGTTATGGAGTGTCTTATTTGGCACGGTGGCAGCCCCCCATTTTCGTCTTTGTGGCTCTCATGCCAATCCTGCTGCTTTCGAGATTATCGAGCGGGAAGGACTACACTTGCGAAAATTGAAAACTCCTCAAGAAAAGCTGTTGTTTTTGACTTTTCAATTGGTTTGGGGCTTAGGTGGCTTAGTTGGTTATCCCATTTTTAAAGTATTTTCCATTTTACCTGGTGGGACTGCTTTAAAACCAGAATTAGATTTTTAACTCATATTTTGATGATCTTGTTATTGGAAAGGCAAAAATTAGTAAATTTTGAACGGAAATTTCTCTTATGAAATTATTACAGCATCGTTTAAAACTGATGCTCAAGACGAAAAATATTTTAGTACCAGTTCTAGTTTGGACGGTTTGGTTACTGCTGATGACATCGGGCAACAGGTGGAATTTATTCCTCGATAACTGGTTTATGTCCGTCACTATGGCTGTTGGTTCGTTTATTGCTGGTTCTACTAGCGAAGGGGGTGGCGCAGTGGCATTTCCCGTTATGACCTTGCTATTTGATATTAAGCCAGCCGTAGCCAGGGATTTTTCGCTGATGATTCAGTCTGTAGGTATGACGGCTGCTGCGATCGCAATTTTCCAAAACCGTATTCCTATCGAATCCCGTGCTTTAATCTTTGCTGGACTTGGAGGAGCGCTGGGCATCATTTTAGGTCTGGAAGTTATTGCACCATATCTTCCAGCCGTAGCAACCAAAATGTTTTTTGTTTCTCTGTGGTTGAGCTTTGGTGTGGCATTACTCTGGATGAATCGCGATCGCCAAAGACGACTGTGGCAGCGTATCCCCGACTTTAAACAACATGATGCCTTAATTTTAATTGCTGTCGGCGCGATCGGCGGTATAGTTAGCGCGATTACTGGAAGTGGATTGGATATTCTCACCTTTTCCCTACTAGTTTTAGCATTCCGTATTGATGAAAAAGTTGCCACTCCTACCTCAGTTATACTCATGGCTAGTAATGCTCTTGTCGGGTTTTTGTGGCGGTTACAGTTCAGTGCCAATCCTATATTGAGCGACACTTGGAACTATTGGTGGGTATCGATACCAGTTGTGGTTATTGGTGCGCCCATGGGTGCGAGATTTATTGCCAAGCGATCGAATATATTTGTGGTTCGCCTACTTTTGACTTCCATTATTATTCAATTTAGCGCAGCATTATTAATCTTGCCCCTAACTACCCATCTAATTCTCTTTTCTATCGCTACTTTTTTACTAGGTTCTGTTTTATTTCTCAGTATGATTTATGGAGGCAATCAACGCCCATCCCAGAAAAAAATTGTACGTTTCCAAATCCAACAAGATTCAGAAAAGGAAAGTATCACAATTTTAAAATAAACAATTATGTTACAGGTTTACTATCGCATTCTGATTTCAGCTTGGAAAACATTTGGATTGGGGCTAATTTTTTGGCGTTGGTTGTTGTTCTTGCCCCTGTTCTTATTATTTACCCATTTCACTCTTTTTTTAGACAAAATATTTTTTCCTCAATACCAAAAAATTCAAGTTAAAAATCCCGTATTTATTATTGGGAATCCTCGCAGTGGTACAAGTTTTTTACATAACTTACTCACACAAACAGATGATTTCGTCTCCTTTAAAACTTGGCAAATATTTTTTCCTGCTCTAACAGCGAGAGTTTTAGTTAAACCGATTATTAATTATCTAATTCGCCATAATTTAACTGAAATTATGCCTGAAGAAAGTGGTCATGGGCTTTATTTAGATCGAGTCGAACATGATGAATTTTTATTTATCCATAAACTCGATACCCAATTCCTACTATTGTTATCACCATTAGGTTTGGACGATCGCGACTATCCCGAACTCCGCTTATACGATCAACAGCCAGATTCCCGCCGTTATAGCTCAGTCAAGTTCTTCCAAGAATGTTTAAAACGCCAAATTTATTACACCAAAAAAGAACAAGTAATTGCCCACATTCATTTTTCTACCTGTCGCATTAAAACCCTATTAGAAACTTTTCCCGATGCTAAATTTATTTATTTGGTACGTTCTCCCCAGGAAACTATCCCTTCTCATCTCACTCTTGAGTACAACACTTTTAAAAATCAAAAAAGACTCAATAATATTCCCGAAAATCAATTAAAACGTTATTTTGAGCGTAGGTATCGCTACGATATTGAACTTTATCGCTATTTTTATGAACTACAACAAAAAGCCGAAATTCCTCCAGAAAACATAATGGTATTGTCATACGATCTACTCTGCTCGGACTTAGCGAAAAGTTTTGCTCAAATAGAGGACTTTACGGGAATTAAACCAAGCAATGAATTGCGACAAGTCCTTAAAAAACAAGCTGAGAAACAAAAACAATATCAACGCAAACATAAAATTATCGACCTACAACAATTTGGGTTAAGTAAAAAGCAAATAGCTCAAGATTTTGACTTTGTTTTTGAGGAGTATAACTTCGCTCAAAATCCGCAACCCAATGTAACTGTTTAAACTTTAAACCAATTCCGAGCATTTCCCATAAAACGAGAGGAGTATCAAATATATGAACCATCTAGTTTTTGATGTGGCTATTGTTGGCTATGGTCCAGTCGGAGTAATTGCAGCAAATTTGTTGGGAACATACGGAATCAAAACTGTTGTTTTCGAGCGCGAAACCGATGTCTATCATTTGCCCCGTGCGATTGGATTTAACCACGAAATTATGCGTATCTTTCAACAGATCGGTCTATACAAACAGATCGAATCTGTTGCGACTCCTGTTGATGGAGTTGAGTTTTTAAATAGATCCCATCAGGTATTGTTCGAGATTGAATTAAGTAAAACTTGCCTCACTCATGGTTTTTCACCCAACTATGTTTTTTATCAACCAGATCTAGAAACTAAGCTCAGAGAAGGAGTCAACCGCTTTGACTGTGTAAGGGTGCATCTAGGGCATACTGTTGAGGGTATTTTTCAAGACCAAGAGGGCGTTACTGTTGACCTTCGCGAGAGAGGGTGCGATCGCACTTACCAAGTTCGGGTAAAATATGTTTTGGGTTGTGATGGCGCGCGGAGTACAACTCGGCAACTAGCAGGAATTAAGCTGCATGATTTTGGTTTTCATCAAAGACAACTGGTAGTTGATACTTTATTAACGGAAAAAGTAAACCTTCCCAGTAAAGTACAACAGCTTTGCGACACTAGAAGACCAGGGGTGTTTGTCCACTCAACTAACAATCATCGCCGTTGGGAATTTGTTTTAGACAAGAATGAAATAAAAGAAGAGATGGAGCGGACAGAAAAGGTACGAGAATTACTCTCTACCTATTGGATCGATCCCAACAAGCTCAAGGTTATTCGTGCTGTAGTTTATCATTTTCATTCCCTAATCGCTCTGCAATGGCGTAACGAGCGCATTTTTATTGTCGGTGATGCTGCCCACCAAATGCCCCCCATTTTGGGTCAAGGTATGTGTTCTGGTATCCGAGATGCTCAAAATCTCTGCTGGAAACTGGATTTAGTTTTGCGGGGTCTAGCACCAGACAAGCTTTTAGATACTTATAAAACCGAACGTTTGCCCCACGTTCAAGAAATTGTCAAACTAGCAACACGAGCATTTAAAATTTTTAAGACTCGCAATCCCATTTTTGCCCTGGTACGGGATACGATGCTGCGGATTGTGCAAGGTTTTACCAGCAAAACCAAATTTCAAAACCTGGGGTCGGATATGCCACCTTTGAAACAGGGTATTTTAGCTAGTTCTGCTGACGGCAAACAGCAATCAGTGGCAGGACAAATGTTTATTCAGCCCCAAGTACTTACTTATACAGGAGAGTTAGTTTTACTAGATCGCGTCTTAGGAACTGGTTTTGCTATCTTGGGACTCAATAACAATTGGTTGGATGTCATTACCCCTGAATCTAAGGCTTTTTTATCCAGTTTATCCACTAAGTTTGTTTGTGTTGTTCCTGCTGGAGCGGGCGATCGCATAACCAAGTTCACTGATGAGATTGAATTTATTGAAGATATCAGCAATCAAATTACTGACTGGTTGGCAAAGCAACAAAAAGAGATAGTAATCATTCGTCCAGACCGATATGTTTTCGGCGTTGGCGATCGCAACTCCCTCAACTCCATAGTAACCCAGTTAAGGTCTTTATTAATCGGCGATCGTCGCCTAGCAATCAATTATCAATTATCAACTAACTATGATAAGGGGGAACAGCAGTTAGCCCCTACTAACCACTAACCACTAACAAAATTAGAAGATGGTGAAATATGCTGCAAGTTTATTATCGTATCGTCGTATCAGCCTGGAAAACATTTGGTTTGGGTGCTATTTTCTGGCGTTGGGCATTATTTATGCCGATTTTTATGGCTTTTACTCACTTTACTTTATTTTTAGACCGGATATTTTTTCCTCAATATCGCAAAATTCAGGTTAAAAAGCCAATATTTATTATCGGACACCCCCGAAGTGGTAACACCTTTCTCCATAAATTACTGACACAGACAGATGAATTTGTTGCTTTTCAAACCTGGCATATTCTCTTTCCCTCCCTCACCGCTCGTGTTTTGGTTAAACCCTTCATTAATTACTTAATCAAAAAAAATAAATCTTCCCTCATACCAGATCGAGTTGGACATGGAGTTGCCTTAGATAAGATCGAAGAAGAAGAACTGTTATTTTTTCACAAACTCGATACCCAATTTGTCTGGGCGAGATCGCCTTTAGGATTTGATGACCAAGAAAACCCTGAATTTCGCTTTCACGATCTTCAACCATTGTCTCGTCGTCGCAATTCAATTAATTTTTTTAAACGTTGTTTGCAACGGCAAATATACTATACGGGTAAACAGCAAGTAATTTTGCAAACCCTACAATCCGTACATCGGATCAAAACTATTCTAGAGACTTTTCCCGACGCTAAATTTATTTATTTAGTCCGTTCCCCCCATGAGACAATTCCTTCTCATCTTTCAGTTTTATGGTTTTTACTTGACTTACAATTAGGAGTAAAAAATATTCCTCCAGATAAATTGCAACGATATATAGACCGAAGATACAGATACAATATAGATCTTTATCGTTATTTCTATGACCTGCAAAAAAATCAGGAAATTGATTCAGATAAAGTAATGATCGTCCGCTATGATAAATTGCGCTCGGACTTAAAAAAAACTTTTACTGAAATAGTAAATTTCACAGGAATAGAACCTAGTGATCAATTGAAACAAACTGTTCAACAAAAAGATCGAACTCAAAAAGATTATCAACGCAAACATCAATTAATTAAATTAGAAGAATTTTCCTTAAGTCAAGAACAAATAACTAAGGACTTTGCCTTTGTTTTTGAAGAATATGGCTTTAATAAAACTCAATCTATATAGATGTATGCAGTCTAATTTGTCAATTCAATAAATTTTCTATTTGGTTTTGAAGCTCCCTGGTAAAACGAGAGTGAATAGCACACCATTGTTCATAGTTGATTGTTGATTGAATTGTGCGTCACTGATTCAATCAACGCTATATCAAGCAATATTAAAACCTAAAAATAACACTTATTCCTTTTATAAAGGAAGGATTTTTTATGGGTTTAAAACAACTATTGATTAGGAAAATAAAGGGATATTTTGTATTGCTAAATCACGAAAAATATGATATCTTAACAAGGGAAAAACCTAAATAATCAAATAACAAAAATGAATGAAGAATTTATAGAAGCTATTGATAATAATCTAATTGTTGAAGGAGAACCAACTGTCGATGAAATTGCGACTGATTTATTAGTAGATGAATCTTCTTTAACACCCACCGATGCCACAGAAGCATTCATCGAAACTTTCGATAGCAGCGACTCCACCGCAGCAGAACAAGAACAAGCTGTTGAAGAGATCGTAGAAGAGATCGTAGAAGAACCATTGGACATACCAATACCAGATGATGTTCTAGATACTCTAATTGCTTTTATCAACGATCTGACTGTAGCTGGTACTCCTGCAAGCGATGCCTTCCAAGTTGGCAGTACAGGAACAGATCTTATATTAGGTCGCGAAGGAAATGATGTAATTCTGGCTGTGAATCCACAACTAGATCTACCGGGTCTAGGAGAAACAGATATATTTAGTGGAGGAAGTGAAAGTGATCGATTTATCTTGGGCGATCGCAGAAAAGCTTATTATGATGATGGTGATGACAGTACCACTGGCGATAATGATGTAGCCATCATCGTTGATTTTAATCCCAATGAAGATGTCATTCAACTTCATGGCAGTCCCGAAGATTATACCCTGGTTGATTTTGCCGAACTGGGAGAAGGGGAAACCGGAACAGCAATATTTTTAAGGGGAGAAACCAATGACGAACTAATTGGCAGTCTCAACAACGTTGGTGGATTAAATCTCGATGCTGATTACTTTCAATTTAAGAATGGCTCCTCTGGAGAGCCTGTTTTAAGCTTAATCAAACAATTCGGAACTGCTGGGATTGACTTATCTTTTACCATCGCTAATAGCAAGGATCGCTCTAACTCAGTTTTAGTAGCAGGATATACTAGTGGTAATCTCGGAAGACGCAATCGCGGTGCTATGGATGGTTTTTTTACTAGATACAATAGCCAAGGCACAGAACAGTGGACTAGACAAATTGGAACTACAGTCATTGATAATTCTTATGGTATCGACACTGATACTGCGGGTAATATTTATTTGCTGTCACGAACTAATGGCAGACTAGCAGGGGCTAACGCAGGAATAGGCAATGATGTTGTTTTGAGCAAATATAATCGAAGAGGAAGCAGACAATGGCAAATTCAATTTGGTAGTCCTGGTAATGATAATCCATTTGTCGATCCTAGAGTTGATAGCTCTGGTAATGTGCTCATAGCAGGTTATACCAATGACGACTTAGGAGGAATCAATGCAGATACAGAGATTCCTCCTAGTGCTGATGCTTGGATTGCTAAATATGATGGCAATGGCAATCAATTGTGGATCGAACAATTTGGCACTAATGAAGGAGATGAAACTTTTGGTTTAGACATTGACAGTGAAGATAATATCTACACCACAGGATGGACAAGAGGAAATTTAGGTGGTCCTAATAACTTGAATCCTGATGGCGAAGTTACTTATGACATTTGGTTAGCTAAATATGATACTGATGGCAACCAGGAGTGGATCGAACAATTTGGTACTAATACTTTTGATTGGTCGTGGGATGTTGCTACAGATCTTAATGATGATATTTACATTACAGGATGGACTCTTGGTAGCTTAGAAGGAAGTAATGCTGGCTCTTATGACATTTGGTTAGCTAAATATGATAGTGATGGCAATCAACTGTGGATCGATCAGTTTGGCACAACAGGAGATGATGCAGCTTTAGGTATTGATGTTGATGAGTTGGGTAATTATTATCTGACAGGATATACCGATGGCGACTTAACAGGTGAAGGCAATGCGGGGTCTTATGATGCGTGGGTCGCTAAGTATGACAGTGATGGCAATCAACTATGGATTCAACAATTTGGTAGTTCTGAGCTTGATAATGCTTATGAAGTTAGTGTCAGTGGAGACAATGTCTTTGTGACAGGAGTTACTGAAGGTTCTTTAGGCTCTACTAACGCTGGCTCTTATGATGCTTGGATAGGCAGGTTTTCGGCAACAGATGGAACTCTACTAGAGTTTGATTCCCCCAGTAGTGATTCTTTTGAGGGGAGTGGCGAAGAATTATAGTCACACAAAGCCATTACTAGATTTAGAGGTTCAATCGTTTTTTAATTATTTTCATCATCCAAGTAATGTTTATGCCCCGACTATTATTCAAATGGCTGCCTTATATCACGGGAATTATGGGGCTATTGTCAATTAATAATGCAGTATTAACAATGCTAATCTATCGTTACGATCCTGGAATTCCCAATCCCAATAATTTGCCATTCTTAGTTCCATCTGCGCTAGTTGGTACTGTAATGTTAGTTAGCCGACTTGGTGGGGCAATTAGTCAGCCAATTATCGGTCATATCTCTGATCGCTATTGGAGTCCCTGGGGAAGACGCAGACCTTTTTTGGCAATGGCTATATTGCCATTGGTAGTTAGCTTTTTTTTCTTACTTACCCCACCTGTAAACTATAGCAAAGTCGAAAATACAGTTTATTTAATTGTCTTACTTTGCCTGTTAAATCTGGCGATCGCCATATATCAAGTCTCTTATCTGGCTTGGCTGCCTTCTCTGACTCAGACACCAGAACAAAGAGTAACTCTCTCTAGTTTAATGGCAATTTTTAGTATGCTAGGAGCGTCAATTGGCGGTATTGGTTCTCCCTTATTGGTTGACAAATATGGCTTTCAAGGAATGGCTATGACCCTAGGAGTCATTAGTTTTATTGCTTTGTCAATGCCTTTGATTCTGAAAGAAGAGATTGTTCCCTCTAAGATTGAGTCTTCAACTTTTTGGAAATCTCTGCGCTCGACATTACAAAATCAATCTTTTAGAAGCTACGTAGCAGGTTTTAGCTCTGCAGGAATTGCTATGAGCATTGTTGCAGCTTGTCCTGCATTTTTGGCAGTAGCTCTTTTGGGCAAAGATGTTAGTTTTGGCACGGTAGTCAACGGGATCATCCTAGGAAGCGGGGTTATGGGTTTTATGGTAGTGATTCCTCTAGCCAAACGCTGGGGAAAAAGGCGAGCTTTCCAATGGGCGATGTTATGGCTAGGCTGCGGACTTATAATCGTAGGAATTTTACCTCTTGTAGTCGGAAAAGCTTTAACCCCTTGGTTGTTGTTGCTACTGTTTGGCAATTTAGGCTCATCCAGTTTTTTTATTTTGCCCAATGCCATGTTACCCGACGTAATCGATCGCGATGAACGCAATTTCGGAGTCAGACGAGAAGCCATATTTTTTGGCACTAGAGGTTTATTGCAAAACATGAGTCAAGGAATGGGAGTTTTCTTGGCAGGAATAATTTTGATGTTGGGAAAAACCCCAGCACAGCCTTGGGGAGTGCAGATCGCATTTTCTGTAGCGGGACTTTTTGCTCTAGCAGCAGCTTGGGCTTTTGTTTTCTATCCCATTAAAGAATAGTGCATTTGTAATAATTTAGCTTTTTTTTTGATTTACCGAGGAAATATAAGATGGCTAATACCTTAGTACCCCAAATCTGGACACCAGGCAGTGACTACACTTTAGGAGTTTCCGATAGTCAAATAGTATATACTCGCGACGGAAACGACAGCATAATAACTTATAATCCTGGGGTTAATAACGACGGTCAACAGAAACTTGACATTTGGATTAGCGACCAAGAAGTTCCTCTATTAGAGCAACAACAGCCCAGACCCGGTCGTGATTGGCAAAATAGATTTATTGTCGGTGATTGGCAACAGCCTTACTATGTGAATAGCCAAGCATCCAACTTGGGTTTAAATGAATTTGTGACAATTATCGACTTAGACCCCAACCGAGACATCATTCAGCTACATGGTAGCCCAGAAAATTATCTGATAGAAGAAGCAATCATTGGGGACAATGAACAGGGAACCGCAATCTTTTGGCAAGAGGGAACAAGATTGGATCTGGTTGCTTTTTTACCCAGAGTTTCGGGCATAGATCTAGAAGATGACTTATTTCAGTTTGAAGGTAACACCCCACCACCAGTATCATTCTCAGGAGAAGCTCGACAATTAGGTACTACTGGAATAGACCTATCTACAAGTTCCGCTACAGATGTTGAAGGTAATATTTATGTGGCAGGAGCAACCAGTGGCTCTCTACAAGGGAATAATGCTGGTGTTTACGATCCCATAGTTACTAAGTACGACAGTGACGGCAACCAAATTTGGAATATACAGTTTGGTAGTGCTAATTTTGACTGGATTACTGATATTGTCACCGATAATCAAGGTAATTTCTATGTGGCGGGATATACCGAAGGCAATTTAGGAGCAACTAAAAACGCAGAAGTTGCTGATGTTTGGGTAGCTAAATATAACAGCGATGGTAATCAGATCTGGATTCAACAGTTTGGCACAGAAGTAATTAATCGGACTTTTGGCATAGATGTTGACGATGATGGTAATGTTTATCTCTCAGGATATACTATCGAAGAAACCAGAACTTCCCAAACCGATGATTCTTGGGTAACTAAATACGACAGTAATGGCAACCGACAGTGGTTTACAGAGTTCGGAACTCGCCAATATGATGAAGCTTACGACATAGCTGTTGATAATGAGGGGAATGTTTATTCTACAGGATGGACTCTGGGAGATTTAGGAGGAGACAATTCTGGGATTTATGATATATGGGTAGCCAAGCACGATAATGATGGCGAACTACAATTCATCCAACAGTTTGGCTCAGAAGATTATGAGTTCCCCTGGGGCATTGATACAGACAGCGAAGGCAATGTTTATATTACAGGATGGACTTTGGGAGATTTAGCAGGAGATAATGCAGGTTCTTATGACACCTGGGTAGCTAAATACAATAGTAATGGCGATCGCCAGTGGATTCGACAGTTTGGGACCCAGGGTGATGATAGTCTTTTATACGGAGACATCGAGATTGATTCCAATGACAATATCTTTTTGACGGGATACACCGATGGTGACTTGGGAGGAGATAATGCAGGTTCTTATGACACCTGGGTAGCTAAATACAATAGTAATGGCGATCGCCAGTGGATTCAACAGTTTGGCACTCCCGATTTTGATTATGCTCATGATATCAGTAGTGACGACGCAGGTCATCTCTATGTTACAGGAATCACTGAAGGCTCTTTGGGGGGAACTAATGCTGGGGCTGCGGATAGCTGGGTAGCTAGACTTGATGCTGATTCGGGAAGCCTACAAGATTTTTCAGGCAATTCCGACTCTGCTACTATCTCCTCAGAATCAAATAGGGCGTGGGACTTCTCAACCAGAATACTGGAGAAAGATTCTCTTGTGAACTACCCTAAACTAGAGGACAGGATTTCACAGGATTTTAATCTTCTTTCACCATTGGGAAATGGTCTTACAAACGTAGGAGAGTTTAACACTAATCTCATTGACGATCTCGATATTATTGGACTGGAAGAAATTGTTGACAGTACCATTCAAGCCAGTACAGTAGGAACGCCAGGCAGCGACATATTCCCCTTTTTATCCGCAGAACCATCTGAATATATTTGGGGACGCAATGGCAACGATGTCCTGATTGGTTTTGATCCTGGTGCTGCTCCTTCTGATCAATTTTCAGTAGATGAGATGGCTGGAGATCAACAAGAGGGTTTTTCCCGTACAGAAGGAAGCGATATCTTTATTCTTGGGGATTGGCGCAAGCCTTACTATGATGATGTCTCAACAGAAGATTTTGGTCTTTCCCAATATGCCATAATCAATGATTTCCAGCCAGAATTAGATACAATTAAGCTCCACGGTACTCAAGAAGACTACTTTCTGGATGAATCTGAAGATACTACATTGCTTTTTTTAGAGCAACCAGGGACTAACCCTGATTTAATTGCTATTTTGTCTGATGTTTCAGGTTTGACTTTAAGTGATGAATACTTCCAGTTTGAAGGAAATACTCCACCACCAATTGCCATTGATGGGATTGGGCAGTTAGGCACTCCTGGTGTTGACGAGATTACTAGTGTAGCTATTGCTCCCAATGGTAGTACTTACCTAGCTGGCTATAGTAGTGGCTCTTTAGGAGGAACAAATCAAGGGTCTAACGATGCTTGGTTCGGCAAGTATGACAGCGATGGCAATCAATTGTGGAGTCGGCAAATTGGGACTGAAGACTGGGATGGGGTTTGGGATATAGATACTGACAATGAAGGTAATTTATACCTGGTAGGAACCACCAGAGGAGATTTAGTGGCAAGTAATCCAGGGATCAGATTTGATGTTTGGGTAAGCAAGTATGACAGCGATGGCAATCAACTATGGATTCAACAGTTTGAAGAAACCGAGGCTTCTCTAAGAATCGATGTAGCTCCCGATGGCGATACCTTCTCCCTTTCAGGAGTTAATCTAGGGCAACCCAGTGGTTGGAGTGCTTTTGTCGGAAAGTACGATAGCTCTGATGGTACTGAAGTGTGGTTTAACGAGTTTGGAACAGGTAGAAACCCTGATGAATCTTACGCAGTTGCTATCGACGACCAAGATAATGTTTTTGCTTCGGGATGGACTTCAGGGGACTTAGGAGGAGAAAATGCAGGACAGTATGATGTTTGGATAACTAAGTTTGACTCATCTGGCAATCAACAATGGATTCGACAGCTAGGAAGTGATAGTTTTGAATTCTCTTGGGGTATAGATACTGATAGTGAAGGCAATGTCTATGTAGGTGGATGGACTTCTGGCAACTTAGCAGCAGAACTAAAAGGCTCTTATGATGGTTTCCTCGCCAAATATGACAGTGAAGGTAATCAAGTTTGGACTGAACAATTTGGCAGTAGTGGGGATGATGAGGTCACTAACATTTTTGTCAGTGAAGACGACTATATCTATGTGACAGGATTTACTAACGGCAACTTGGGGGGAGAGAGTGACGGCTCTTATGATGCTTTTGCTGCTAAATACGATAGCGACGGCAACCAGATATGGATAGAACAGTTTGGCAGTTCAGGCACAGAACAGGCTAAAAGTATTGCTGTCGATCCTCTTCTTGATAATGTTTATGTTACTGGTGTTACTGATAGTTCTTTGGGGGCTTTTAACCAAGGAGCTTTTGATGGCTGGGTGGCAATACTCAACTCAGATTCGGGAATCTGAAGTAACCAGTAAAAAACCCCTTTGTTATCAACAACCAAGAATTATTTGTCTCTGTTAGTATTGGCATTACTTTAAGTTCTTCTAATCAGTTCTTTTATAAAAAACCTGGGAATAAAAAATTCAAAATCCGCAATTGTTCGCGCTATTATTGTTATGGCTAGCGAATTAGAAATAGAAGCGATTGCAGAAGGTATAGAAACCAGAGAACAACTAAATTTTCTTAGAAGTTTGAAATGCTTTGGGGGACAAGGTCACTGGTTTTCTCATCCCCTAGATCATGAAAAAATGACACAGTTTCTTGAAAGCTATTCATAAGTAAAGTTTTGGCCACTTATCCCAGTTCAAATGCTTATTTCTCAAGTCTTGCGTTCGACTTTTCATAAATTACTATTGCCCTATTTCACCTTCTCTATTTTAGGTAATCTTCTGGCGGGATAGAAGTAAGAAACGACCTTATCAGTAACTTGACTCCCATGGAGTTGAAAATTGGTTTTGAAGAAGCTGGCATTGGCGAATTTCTTGGATTAAAGTTTCTCAGGTCAAGCGCGATCGCATCATTTTATTAAAGGCTTTTGACTTTTCAAGATTTAGGATAATCTGGGACTTGTGAGACTTTTTGAATCCTTGAGGAGATTATTGTGGAACGCACCTTTATCATGATTAAACCCGATGGGGTACAACGTCATCTAGTAGGGGAGATTGTTCATCGTTTTGAAGTTAAAGGCTTTACCTTAGTAGGACTAAAAATGATGAAAGTTTCTCGTGAACTTGCCGAAAAACATTACGATGTCCATAAAGGTAAACCTTTCTTTTCCGGTCTGATTGACTTTATTACTTCTGCCCCCGTAATTGCTATGGTGTGGGAAGGAGAAAATGTAGTTACTGCTGCTAGAAAAATTATTGGTGCTACTGATCCTATCAGTGCCGATCCTGGTTCAATTCGTGGTGATTTTGGTGTTAGTATTGGTCGTAACTTAATTCATGGTTCTGATGCGATCGAAACTGCTGAAAGAGAAATCGCTCTTTGGTTCAAAGATTATGAACAAGTGGGTTGGGAACCTGTTAGGCATTCTTGGCTATACGAATAAATACTTAGAGGCAGTTCTTACCAATGTAATATAAGTATTTTGGCAGAATAGAGCCTCTAATCTAAGGGATCCGAGTCCAGTAAATCTTGGCTTATTTGCGATCCCTTTATTGTTAAATTCAGTAAATCTTTACCAGTTGTCTTTAAAGTTTAAGTTATATTTATAAATATAATCTCTAAAGACTAGCAGATCTGCCGATGACAAAATTCATCTTGATGGGAGATACTATAGACATAACAAAAACAAACAACTTTAATATTTCTTTATAAATACAAAATTTAATTAGTTTTTTTCTCCGTGTGAAGTTTTGCTTACTACACAGTCCAACATACAGGTTGGGCTTTTTTTTTTCCTTGATACAATCGGTAGAGAAAAATTAGAGTTATTAAAGTCTGTGTCGGTGTGTTTTGCTCATCTGTTAAGTATGATCGCGTTTTGTGTGGGGATTTCTAGCCCTGTATTGAGTGCAGATACAATTAATTTCACTTGGGGTTTGTTAGAGTTTCCTCTTTTTGTTGGGGGGTTAGAGAGTTTCGCTGAAGATGGGGAAGTTACACCAGATTTAAAGTTATTTTTGAGTTCTCTTTCGGATCAGCAACGGGATAAATTCCACCAATTTTTGCGATCGCGTTATCGAGTCGATCCTGTGGTGGTTTCTCGTCTCGGTTACACTACGGTGGGAGTTGAGCTTTTAACTAGTATGGGGGATATCTTTGAAACTCCTACAGGACAAAATGGCTTTTATGCACTACGTTCCGCCGTAATTTTAGCAGCAATGAACCCTGTTGACTTCTAGTAGGCGATTTATTATACATACTTATACAAAGCTCAGAATAATGTATAAGTATGCGACCTCATGAATTTGCCAAAGAAATTGGAGTATCAGTTGAAACATTAAGACGTTGGGATAGAACAGGAAAATTAAAAGCCAAAAGGACTCCAAGTAATCATCGCTATTATACGGAAGAGGATTTAGCACAGGCAAAAGGACTAAAACCAATATCAAAAGAAAGATTAATTAAAGTCTATTGTCGTGTTTCATCTGCTCAACAGAAAGTAGAATTAGCCAATCAAAAAACAGCAATGGAGCAATTTTGTTTGGCTAGAGGATATGCCGTAGATGAGTGGATAGAAGAAATAGGAGGGGGTTTAAATTTCAAGCGAAAAAAGTTTATATGCTTGATTGAAGATGCAATATCAGGAAAGATAGAAACTATAGTAATAGCTCATAAAGACAGACTTTGTCGTTTTGCTTTCGATTTGATAGAACAACTATTAACAAAAAGAGGATGTCAAATCGTGGTAGCGAATACAGAATCACTTTCTCCTCAAGCTGAATTATTAGAAGACTTGATGGCAGTGGTACATTGTTTTTCTTGTCGTCTTTATGGAGCAAGAAGCTATAGAAAAGAGAAAGAGAAGGCTATAAAAGAAATATTAAACATACCTCATGAAACTCTGTTAAAATTCCAAAATAAGCTTCAATGCTAAATCATGTCAAGCAAAGGATTACGAATCGGAATTGAAACCAAAATTGAGTACAATCCCATTTTTGATGTATGGAGTGATAAGTACGAATCAATCCGTCGCACTGGCTTGAATGATATGCAGCGAGGCATTTTGGAAAATCAAATCGAAAAAACCTACCAGTCTCGTTTTAATCTTCAATGGGCATGGGCTGACTCGATTGCTACGGAGGTTAAACAAACCTATTCACAATTAACTACAGCTAAAAAACTAAATATATCTCGAATTAAAGAACAGATTAAAAAGAAAACTTCATATGCGATCGGTATATTCGTCATGTTGTCTAAAGTTAAAAATCCTAATATTAAGCAACGAAATCAGGCACTAGGATTAAAATCAAAACTAATTAAAATTCAATCATTAAAAGATGAGGTTAAACAACTGGAGTCAACAGATAGATTACATATTTGTTTTGGTTCTAAGAAGTTATTTAATGCTCAGTATCACCTAGAGGAAAATGGTTATGCTTCCCATGAAGAATGGTTAGCTGATTGGAAAAAGAAACGGGGAGGAAGATTTTATTGTGTTGGCAAGTCAACAATCGGTGGTGGCACCATGATTAAAATTTTTCATGTTGTTGGAGATGATTTTAAAGCCATTGTTACTTTACCTAGATTTATGCAATTCTTATACGGTAAAACTTTAGAGATTCCCTTTCAAGTCACAGAATGCCGTCGTCATCGTAAATCTTCCTTACTTTACGCCTTAGAACAACAAAAGCCAATCACGGTTCAAATTTTCCGTAGAGAACATAAGTCAGATCAATGGTACATTCATCTGACAACTTATATTCAAGAAGTACCCATAACTACCACCCGAAAAAACGGCTGTATTGGAGTAGATTTTAATCGAGATAGTGTTGAATGGGCTTATATTTTAGCTGATGGCAATATCAAAGATCAAGGAAAAATCTGTTTCAATTGGAAAGGTTTTTCTTCAGGACAAAGACAAGTAATGATGAGAAACTTAGTAGTTAAATTAACAAATAAGGTGTTTAGCTACCAATGTCCTATTGCTATTGAATCTCTGGATTTTTCTAAGAAAAAAGCTTCTATGTCTGAAGCTTCAAAGGTTTATAATTCAATGCTCTCTAACCTTTCTACAGCCATGTTTAGAGAAGCATTAATTTCCAGATGTCAACGTTTTGGGATCGGCTTACATTTTGTCAATCCAGCTTTCACTAGTGTTATTGGCATGATTAAGTTTATGCCCAGATATGGTTTAAATTCGGGGACGGCAGCAGCCATGACTATTGCTCGCAGAGCTATGGGTATGAGCGAACGCGCCCCAGTCTGCCTAGTAAGACCAGAGGATCGAGCTAGGCATCCTTGGACGACTTGGAATC
>JASJCP010000232.1 GCA_030065935.1 Xenococcaceae cyanobacterium MO_167.B27 | reverse complement strand
GTGCAAGGGGGTTTTACCAATTTTAGGGCTTTTAGACCACCATTCCCTAACTTTTTCGTCGTGCCAGAATGGCTGTAACCTTCTTTAGGTCAACGGTTTAAACTTTTTGGGTAAACCCTAGTTAGTCGAGAAATTTATCTTAATGAGAGAGAATCGTTAAGGGTTAAATTTAGAGTTTTTAAGCACCATAAGAGACACCACGATATTTTCTGAGACCGAGTTGCGGTTTAAAACTTTGAATGGGACGACGAACTGTATAACTTTGTCCCAAAAATGAGCGGTGTTTTCTGTAGCAACGGTGGGAACTCGATGGTTAGCAGTGGCGTAAGTTTGACCTAAAAAACGTAATTCCATGATTCTTTTCTCCTAGTAATAATCTGTTTTTGTGTTAATTGGATTGAGGCAATAATTGATAGGTAGATGAATTATTTATTCAGCACCATAAGAGATACCACGATATTTTCTGAGACCGAGTTGCGGTTTAAAACTTTGAATGGGACGACGAACCGTATAGCTTTGTCCTAAGAAGTGAGCGGTGTTTTCTGTAGCAATGGTGGGAACTCGATGGTTAGCAGTGGCGTAAGTTTGACCTAAAAAACGTAATTCCATGATTCTTTTCTCCTAGTGAATAATCTGTTTTCGGTGAACTTGTTAGTATTATGCGATTGGCTTCTGGGAAGTAACAGGGGATTAATTCAGGTACTTTTTCAGGTGTTATTGAGGCGACTAAAAAAAAACATAGCGATCGCTGATTTATTAATGCGATCGCTTTTTAGATAGTTCATTTAGTTGTAAATAAAACTTAGAGCATCACCATTAATACCGTTATTGCTCCAGGCATTCATAGCTAAACGATGGTGAAATCAGAAGCAACAAGAGTATTAGTGTCAATTCCAGTTAAAATTGCTAGGACTTCAGAAGTAGAAGTCAAAATTATATCTTCACCAGAGAAAGATAAATCGTTGAATCCTATACCTCCTGACAAACCAATACTGTCGGGACTACTAAAGTCAGTAATAGTATCAGTTCCTTCTCCTGCTGCAAGAATAAACATATCTGAGCCATTACCACCAGTTAAAGTATCATTTCCCAGACCACCATCTAGGAGATCGGAACCTTTATTCCCATCTAAGATGTCATCCCCTGCAAGTCCAGAGAGTTCATCTGCACCATTCTTGCCCGAAAGAGTATCGTTTCCTGCTCCACCGTTTAGAGTATCGTTTCCATTGCCTCCATCTAAGATGTCATCCCCTGCAAGTCCAGAGAGTTCATCTGAGCCATTCTTGCCCGAAAGAGTATCATCTCCTTCTCCAGCTTCGAGAGTATCTTGTCCATTACCTCCATTCAAATTGAGATCCGTTACTCCATCAATGGTGATACTGACAGTAGCAGTATCGGTTAAGAAACCATCAGAAATGGTATAGCTAAAGGTATCGGTAGCGGATTCTCCTGTATTGAGGTCTTTAAATAGACCGTTAGGGTCGTAACTGAAAGTACCATCCCCATTATTAGTAACTGTGCCTAAAGTACCTGTAGTGTCAATTCCCGTGACATTAAGGGTGTCTCCTTCTACATCCGTATCATTGATGAGGACATTACCTGTAGTGAAAGCTGTTTTTTCGTCGGTAGTCAAGCTAGAACCTTCATCATCATTGGCAATAGGAGCATCATTTACTCCAGTTATTTCGATGGTGACAGTAGCGGTAGCTATAATAGACCTGTTATCATTTATGGTGTAGCTAAAGGTATCTGTATCTGATTCTCCATCATTGAGGTCTTCAAATTGACCGTTAGGATTGTAATTAAAAGTACCATCCCCATTGTCTGTAACTAACCCCGAAGTGGCAGAAGTATCGATACCATAAAGAAATAAAGTATCGTTGGTATCGGGGTCTATATCGTTGGATAAAACACTGACAGTAGTAAAGGCTGTATCTTCATCTGTAATAAACCCTGTACCAGAGTCATTGTTTGCAGTAGGAGCATCATTATCCCCAAAGATAGTGATAGTCAAATCGGCAGTATCGGTACTGTCTCCATCACCTATTAATGTATAAGTGAAAGTCTCGGTTCTGGTTTCATTAAAACTCAAGGATTGAATTACGGAATCATCATTGTTTAACCTATAGGTGTAAGAGCCATCTGTATTCCAATCCAAATTACCAAAAATCCCTATGATATCGATATCGGGATCGCTTACGCCATCTATCTCACTAACATTGAGGCTATTCCCTTGGGGGACAAAATCCACACCAGCACCATCGTTGTTAGTAATGAGATTACCACTGGGATTAGTAAAACCATCTTCTATAACCTCCGCGGTGTTATCTGTAGCTACAGGTTCTGTAGGAATCACAACTGTTGTACTGGATACAGAAACATCGTCATCCAAAGCGAAACCAGGAAAAGGCAATACGGGGTAGGTGCTAAATAGATTTGCTGATATAAAAGGTAGGTTATTAACCAGATTATCTAGCGTTTGGGCATCTGGGATTTCATTAATCGCTGGAAATGAATTTTCTGAAAATATCAAGAAAAATCGTTCTCTTTCCACTCCTCCATCATCCAAGAATGTGTACTCAATTATTACCAGTTCTGGTTCTGGTGCTGGTGGTGGTAAACCATCTTCGAGAGGGACAGGGATATCCTCCGATATATTTGAAAACACCAACTCGGCTTTTAGATCGAGATTTACAAAATTAAAATCTCCCCTGCTGTGTCCCGTTCTCGTGTAAGAGGAGACAGCTCCAGGAAACAATCCCAAACTGTCATCATCAGATTCAGCATCGTCGATTACATCATTAACCAGAGTAATTGAAACCTTCGTAAACGTATCAGAATTACCACCACCACCAGGTAGATTTCCATCCCCAACTATACCACCGCTATTACTACTGCCTGTGTTGTTACTACCAGGACGACCAGCATCACTAAAAGTCGTCGTTGCTAATTGGTCATCACCAGTTCCCAATACTCCATCTGCACCTGTTCCCGTGGCAGTCAAAAATAATGTCGCATTCAACGCATCTGGGATGCCACTGCCCGTACCATTGTTATCTATGGGAACAAACCAGGTGGTGGAAAATGAACCAAATTCATCTGCAATTATCGTAATAGGCTGATATACATCTACATCCCCATCATCTCCTGGGTCTGCGGGGTCATCGACGATCTGAATCACTACTTCTGAGCCTGGAGTAAAACCACTACCAGTAATTTGTGCTGTCTCGCCAGGAGCATAATCATCTTTATCGGTTGTTACAGTAGGATTGGATTCTGTCAAATCATTGACCAAATCATCGGTAAGATTGCTATCTTGATTGTTTAGTGGTGTTTCTTCCATCATGGCTCTTCTCCGTTATAAGCTTATTTAAGGTAGATGTAAGGATTATAAGGATTATTCTGTAAGTATTATGTAAGTAGGATAAGTTAAATATGTTGGTTGAATACAATTCGGTCTAGTGTATTATTTCTAGTGGACTTGTTCGTTATTATGCGATTAATTTTTCGTTAAAAACAGGGGATAAATTCAGGTATTTTTTCAGGTGTTGTTACTGTGAAACTAAAAAATGCGAAAACATCAATCCCTTAACTACTACTTCGCTATGATTGAGATAGTACCAATTCCTCTCTCTACGAACTACTGCCTCTCTTTAACATCTATGCCCTCGACTTATGACAGCCATAACATTAAATCTTTCTGCTTTAGTAGATAAAATTAGCGACCGCGATTTAGAGCTTCTTTCACGGGATAACCCTGATGCTCGATTGGAAACCGATTGTAAGGGTAATTTGATTTCTATGTCTCCTACTGGTAGCGAAACTGGAGATCGTAACTTGGAACTTGCCTTCCAAATTAAACTTTGGAATAAACAAAGCAAATTAGGTAAAGTTTTTGATTCTTCTACTGGTTTTAAGCTATCCAATAATGCCGTTCGTTCCCCTGATGTCAGTTGGGTCAAAATTGAAAAATGGAATGCGCTAACTAAAGAACAAAAAAGAAAATTCGCCCCTATCGACCCTGATTTCGTTCTCGAATTAATGTCCCCTACTGACGATTTAGATGTGTTGCAAGACAAAATGAGAGAATACATGGACTGTGGCATTCGATTGGGTTGGTTGATTAATCCCGATGCCAAACAAGTAGAGATTTACCGTCAGGGTCAAGGAACAGAAGTATTGAATAATCCTCAAACTCTTTCAGGCGAGGATGTCATGCCAAATTTGTCAGTCAGCCTCGAAGATATTTTTGACTAATCCCAGTTAGAAAAAAGAATGCAACAAATGATAGTAGGGTGGGCAATGCCCACCCTACTCCTTCCTCGCAATCGCCTTTGCTTTTTATCACCTAACAAATGACTACAAATATTTACAATACTTAAAAAAGGAATTTGTCAAATATAGAGATGATTATGGTAAAAATCGAGTAATTATTAAAATTGACTGATGAAACGATTTTCTCTCCAAAATTATTTTTTAATATCGAGCATTCTTGGGTTTAGTTCTTTCTTATCTACAACGGCGATCGCCCAAGTAATCCCTGATACTACTCTGCCCAATAATTCCATTGTTACACCTCAAGGAAATGTAATTACTATTGATGGGGGAAGCCAAGCAGAAGGAAATTTATTTCACAGTTTTGAGCAGTTTTCTGTTTTAGAGGGCAACACGGCATTTTTTAATAACGATCTCAATATTCAAAATATTTTCTCTCGTGTTACGGGAGGAACTATATCTAATATTGAAGGTATCATCGAGGCTAACGGTACAGCTAATTTGTTCTTAATTAACCCTGCGGGAATTGTTTTCGGTTCTAATGCTTCGTTGAATATTGGAGGTTCTTTTGTTAGTAGTACAGCCAATAGCATCATCTTTACCGATGGAACAGAATTTAGCGCGATAAATCCCGAAGCCGAACCGCTACTAACCATTAATATGCCTCTGGGGTTAAGGTTTGGTGACAACCCCGAACCTGTTGTCAATCAATCTTTGGTCGGATTGTCAGTACCTGTTGGGGAAACATTGGCTCTTATTGGCGGAGATGTCCTAATCGAGGGTGGAATTATCACCGCACCAGAAGGTAGAGTCGAACTAGGTAGCGTAGCGGGAAATCAGACTGTCAGTTTGACTGAAGTTGAATCTGGTTGGGAATTTGGCTACGAAAATGTGCAAGCCTTTCAAGATATTACCCTATCGAATTCTGCTGATGTCAATACCAGTGGCGATCTCGGTGGAGCGATTCAAATCCAAGGCAGAAATATCAATATAATTCGTGATTCTTTCATCCTTTCTTCTACCTTTGGCACGGAAACGGGAGAACCTATAACTATTGTGGCTGCTGATTCGATCTTTATGAGCGGAGATTTGACTGGAATTGAAACAGATAGTTCTGGTACGGGAACAGCAGGAGATATTGAAGTTACCACTCAGAATCTAACCATCCAAGATGGTGCATTTATCGGAGTTTTTGGTTTTGAAGAGAGTCCCACAGGTAATTTAAGTATCAATGCTGCCGAATCAATCGAGTTAGTAGGTACTACCAGTGATGGAGCTTTTAATAGTGGAATTTTTGTTACTGTCGCCAACAACCCTGGAACTGAAGTTAGAATCCTATCTATCGATACGAAAAATCTGATTCTTCGAGATGGAGCGTCAATCTCAACCAATAATTTTGGTGGTAATCAACCCATCGATCTAAGAGTAAACGCATCGGAATCAATTGAATTGCTAGGTGCATCTGCTGATGGAGCTTTTCTTAGCGGTTTATTTGCCAGAGTTGAACAAGGGGCAAGGGGAGAGGGAGGAAATTTAACTGTTGATACCCAACAATTGACTCTTATAGGTGGAGCGCAGATATCTACTCCTACTTTGGGAAACGGTAATGCAGGCAATCTAAGTGTAAAGGTAACTGAATTAATACAGCTAACAGGAGTCGAACCCAACACCAATGTTCCGAGTGGAATTTTTGCCTCAACTGAATCCATAGCAGAAGGCAATGGTGGTAATTTGTCTATTGACACGGGACAACTTTTTGTTCGGGGAGGCGCGCAGATAGCAGTCACTACTTTTGGCGTAGGTGATGCAGGAACGCTTAATGTTCGAGCCTCAGAGTTTATACAACTAGAAGGTAGAAGACCCGATGGAATCAATCCTAGCGGTCTATTTGCTCAAGTGGAAACAGGGGCAACAGGAAATGGTGGAGAATTGATTGTGGAAACTTCTAAGCTAAGCGTGCTGAATGGGGCGCAAATTTCAACGTTTACTGCTTCAGAAGGTAAAGGAGGAAATATCATCCTTGATGTCTCAGATTCTATTTTGTTGAGTGGGAGTACACCCGATCCTCGTGGATTTCCTTTTGGCAGTAGTGGCATCCTAGTTTCTGCTCAGCCAGAAGCTACTAACGACGCTGGCACATTGAGTTTAACTACAGGTGAATTGACCGTAGAAAATGGAGCGAGAATATCTGCAAATAATTTTGGTACGGGAGCAGGTGGTAATGCTTTTTTAGATGTCGATCGCCTGATTATCCAGTCAGGAGGGGAGATTGGAGCAGGTTCTTTATTAGAATCGGGAGCAATAGATAACAATCGCGGAGACGGGGGAGAGTTAACCGTAAATGCTACTGAATTTATCCTAGTTACTGGTACTGAAACGATCGGGACTACCATAGTAAATAGCAGCTTGTTTACTCGCGCCGAAGGTACGGGAAATGCAGGAAACTTAAATATTACAACTCCTCAATTAACCGTAACGGATTCGGGAAATATCAACGTTAGTGCTACGGGTACGGGGGAAGCGGGAACTTTAACTATTGATTCCCAAGACATTACTTTAAACAGAGGTAGTCTCACTGCCGAAACTAGAACTGGAGACCAAGGTAATATCACTCTAGAGCAAGCAGATATTTTACAGCTTCGCAATAATAGCCAAATTACGACCAATGCTACAGAAGAAGCCACTGGAGGAGATATTACCATCAACTCAGAGGTAATTGCTTTATTAGAAAATAGCGATATTACAGCCAATGCAGTTCGCGGTAGAGGTGGGGATATTCAAATTACTAGCCAAGGAATTTTTCAAGACTCAGATAGTGAGATTACCGCAACTTCTCAATTGGGTATTGATGGTACTGTCACTCTCAATACTCCTGATGTCGATCCAGCAAGTGGTTTAGAAGAGCTACCTTCAGATGTAATCGATGTCACCAGATTAGTCGCGCAAAATCTTTGTCAACAGGACAAAGACAGCGAATTTATCCTCACAGGAAAGGGTGGTTTAGCTCCCTCACCCAGTCAAACACGAAGTAGTAATCTTAGTGAAGTGAATTTAGTCGAACCTGCTCCGTTTCTAGAAAATGAGCAAAAACAAGAAGCAAACCAAGCAAAGAAAGTAGAGAATATAGCAGAGGCGATCGTAGAAGCTCGTGGCTGGATTGTTAATGAAAAGGGAAATGTAGAGTTAGTTGCTTATAAAACTGACATTAATGGTTCTCTAGCACAGCCCCAAAATGATCGAATTTGTCCCCGTTGACGTTTTTTCAGTTTTTGCGATCGCATTTTACTCATTTTGTGATCGCAAAACTAGGTCAAAAACGTAATCAGAGCATATTACTTTTTGACGTGCGGAAAGAGAAATATAACTGAGATTTTGCTGGCAGAAATTAAGTATGTATCTCCAGAAGAACAATTACTAGTGAAAAAGAATCTAGCAATACTTATGGAGTCTATGGTATTGCGAACTAGGGAGATTTTAGATTACTACGATAACCCAAACAATCCCAGACCTCGTTGTTTTAATTAGTACCATGAATCAATTTTCACCATTGCTTCTTTACGGATAATCTGTCCTATTTGTTGTTATATCAAATCACTCTAAATATGCTATAACTCTAAAATGCGATCGCCATAAAAAACAACAGAAGTAGCAGACGTGACAGGAACCCTTAAAATAGAGATTGTTGAATCAGTTGAAACATTATCAAAATTAATTAAACAAGAAAAAAATCCACAAAAAAGACAAAGAATTCAAGCACTTTATTGGATAAAAAC
>JASJCP010000231.1 GCA_030065935.1 Xenococcaceae cyanobacterium MO_167.B27 | reverse complement strand
ATTTTAAATTTATATTCCCTGCAATTATTTATAGCGATCGCCTAGTAATGGGATAGGCGATCGCTATAAATAATCATATAAAACTTTATCAAAAAATATACATTTAATTTTGCTTAAGTACTTAGATGTCAATGCACAAAGAGTGTGCCACGAGAGGCGAGATTGGGAACTCCCCAGTTGGAATGATCGACCAAAAATAAATACCTAAATAACAGGGGCGACATAGTCTAAGAAAGAGAAAATTAAAACCAAATAAGTCTTTAAATCCTTCTGCGTTAGGGCATAGTGTGGAAGTAAAACAAAATGTCTGTGGATTCGTGAGGTCGCGTTGCCTGGGGTTTCCCCAGGCACTCGTGACGACCGTTCTGTCGGGGTCAGTACCAATGGGAGAAATAACATTTCGCTTGAACCACTGCGGGCTAGATAAGAGGTAAGACAGCAGAAACTCCTAAATACCGTGAGGTTAGGAATCCCGACAGCACATGCGGATGGGAGGATGTCAAATATCAAGCCTCAATTTTGATTGTAGTAGGGCGGGGTATCGCTCTATTTTAAATCGATCTTTCTAACTTTAAACTTTCTCCATTTCCTAATTGCTTAACCCTATCAGTTAAATCTAGCCAAGGTTGCAATTGTCCAGGTTGAAAAGTGCGACTCATCACTACATAGATCGAGGTTTGATCGCATCCAATACCAGCAGTAACTACAGTATCCCAAGATTCGGCGGATAGCTCATCTGTAATGTGCCATTTTCCGTCTGACCAAGATAAACTGCGCTGAAATTGGAAAGGAGCTTTATTTTTTCCTGTAATAAGAATTTTCTGTAATATTTTACGGATTAAGTTGGGATAGAAACGCCCAATAGATAGCATAACTAACCGCAACCCAATTAAATTAACAGAGTTCATTTGCTTTTGTTTTGCCCATCCCAAGCTACCAGCAACAGTAATTCTGTCTGTTTCTAAGGTTACTTTATAGTTACTTACTAGATGTCCTACTGCATTTTTTAGTTTCTTTCCTTCCCTAACTTGTAGGGAAAAGTGAGTATCGGAAACAATTAACTTTCCATCGCGGAATAGTTTAAACACCCCTCCCTTATTGAGAGCTAAATATAATTCTGTCTTGTTACGACGCTCAATTAATATTCCTCCTTCTTCCAGATAAAAACGCCCTTGGGATTGAGGTTTAATAGGAGGACGCACAGGGATATAATCACGCCATGCTAGTAAATAATTCCAGGTATGATGTCCAATGATGCGATCGTCAGCATAACAGGGTGCGAGTCCTTTGGCTAGTCCTTGCAAAAAGCGATCGTTAATATTTAGTGCTTCTGGTAGCCATTTTCCCACTAACTCAAAACCGTGGGGAAAGAAATTATATGTATTGCGACTGGTATATTCTCCTCCATAAGAGCCATCCGGATGCACAAAGTGAGAAGCTAATAAGACAGCTTTCGCGATCGCATCCTTTAATCTATTATTAGGATTAAGCTCATAAACTCTGGCTAAACAAGAAATCGTTAGGGTATGGTAGCCTGGATCACATCCTTCATATTCTTGAAACCATCCTTCAGGGTTTTGCCAAGATAATACTTGCTCTAATCTTTCTGCTTTACTTTCATTCCAACGGTCTGATTTTAATAATTTCGATAATAACTCTAAACACAATACTATTAACGCCTGATGATTAGTTAGTCTGCCACTTTCTTGATGATGTGCCAACCAATCTGCCCTTTTCACAAAAAATGCTAATATTTCAGGATTATCTAACCCCATAAGCTCATAACTATCAATACAAGCTAACAAGGAAAATGCTGCTGCTCCTGCTGCTCGCTCATAGGGAAAATAATCATCACAAGAACCGTTAGGATGTCCACTTTTAGCTGCATACAAAATACCCGCTTGGATCCAATCTTGCAGTACAGCTTGTTGATAAAACTGATTACCTTCTAGGTCAGTGTGATAAGCCAAGGCTAAAGGATAAACAAACTCTTGGGACATTCCCGCAGGAAAATCAATTACTTTATATTGCCAAAAAGTGCGATCAAAACAACCATAAGTAGGACTGTGAGGATTACGATCTAGTAGGGTTAATATCTTCGGTATTTGTGCTAAAGCTTCTTGGGCAAATAAGTCTTTATTCATCTGTCCGCCCTCCTGGAGACCCCCGTTAAAGCGGTACTCCGCAGAAGCTGGGGAGGAAAGGAGGGGCAAAGTCTATGTCCCATAAGAATAACCATCCTTTTTGTGAATAGGTGTACAGTATTTGTGGTTAATTCCTTGAACTAATCCAGTGGTGGTAGAAATATTAAAGCTGCCACTAGAACGCACAGCCACGCGACCAGTGTAAACACCAATTTTTTTCCCTTTTGTCACAACTGCTTTAACTATGTCGCCTGTTTGAAACCCTTTGACAAATTTGAAACGTGGAACATAGCGACTCGGAAAACCATACTTGTCAGTGCGACATGATTGGCGTGTTCCGTGACCCGTCGCTTTAATTAGCAGTGGTTTAACTCCCTTAACATTAAGAATAGGTGTTGATTTTCCCACACAAGCAGCATCTATCCAGTGGGTTTTTTCTAGGTTTTGTTGGCTACGATTAAACTTGGTTAATCCTCCTGAACCAGTTTCTACAGGTAATCCCATTTCTTTAAGTTTATTAAGTAATACCCAACGAGTAGCGTTAGCTGCTGCTGCATCTGCCAATGGATATAAGACTTGAGATAAGATTTTTTTTAATCTAACAGGGTTTTTTTTAAGAAAGTCTTGAACATCTCTAACTCCTTTTTTAAGGTTACATTTCTCACAACTAAGAGTTAAATTTGTAATTGAGTTAGAACCACCTTTTGCTCTGGGGTGAATATGCTCGATTTGTAAGGGAACATCTTTAATACCACAATAAGCACATTGTCTATTCCACTTGTCAAGTAAATATTCTCGTGTCTCATAACCAGCTAATGTCCCTTGTTGATATTCTTTTCCTTGAATATTTGGATTACGTATTAACTGCATATCAAAACGTACTAATTCTTGACTAATAGCTTTAATTGATGCAACTTTTAATAGTCTTCTAACCCAGGTTTTTATGTTTTCAATACGACTTTGTAAGCTAGGAGCTAGCCATCCTGACAGGCGGACTCTGTTTCTAAATCTTGGTTGACGATATCTAGTTTTACGGTTTCTCCTGCTTCGCCTTAGCTGTCTTCTATTAGTTAAAGCGTCTCTAATAGCAAAACCTCTATGTTTCAATTCCGCAGCAAACACAACCTCGCCAGTAAAATCGTTCACTAATGCTAAACCCGTAAATTTAGCCCCAGGATCAATCTTTAATCTTAAAGGTGAAACAGAAGATAATGGACATACTTCTTTAAGAATTAAAGTAAAAGGAAAACGCCTAAAAACTGCTGCTTTTTTGTTTCTTAGTAACGGCCTTGCTTGTGCTGGATGAATTGGGTTAAGAGGTCTTTTTTTTGAATCAATTAAAAATACTTTGGACAAAACTACCTCCTTTCGGGTAATGTTAGCTTCGACAATGTTAGTGGTCGGTACTTTCGCTCGTTGCACTGCCTCCCCAATGACCGTGGGGGATGCTCTTGGTTAAAGAGCATATCTAACCACGGTGTTGGCTGTTTAACTTTTGAGTTTTAGAGCTACAGACTAGCTACGCATCTGTAGGTAAGAACTTAAACTCTTGCCACTAACGTAGGCAAAAATGCCTAAGTCTGGTCAACTAGGACTATATTTCAAGCCCCCAGGCTTAACGGTATTCCGTGAGCGTGGTGGGTTGTTGACAAGCATGATGGTAGCGATGTTTTCAATGTCAAATGATTATTGGCAAAAGAGGATATCGTGCTGAATAATATCACAATGGTATAGCTAATAATGATTAACTGTTCTTTAACTTTTTCTGGTAACTTGTTTGGGAAACTTTGGTACAAGGAAAGACTGCGGTAATTCTCCTTGTTGATTATAAAACTTGATATCTCCTTTTGAGTCGCAAAGCCATACCTCTTGTGCTTGTGCTGCTAAATATAAATCTTTCTTTTCTTCCATTTCTATAAGAGTATTACTAGCAGAAATAATTTCTATACAAATTTCTGGAGCAATAGAGGCTGCAAATTCTTCTTCAATCTGATTGAATCTAGCTTCAGAACACCAAACAACATCGGCAACTTTGACATTGTCTTTGGTTTGGATTGCACATTCAGGAAAAGCAAAACCTTGATCGCTTATTAAGGAATTCAGTAACTCAACAATTAATCCTTGATAAAAAGAGTGTTTTATTTTGGCGGGACTCATCACAATTTGTCCCCATTTATTGAGTTCGATTTTAAATGGTAAATCTTGTAAATATTTACTTTCACAAACTTCTTGCCATTCCATAATTATTTATTATTTTAGATTTTTTCTGGAACTTTATCACAGAAGCGCGAAAATATAACAACGAATATAAGACAAGAAACTATTGCTTAAGTTGTGATTGTAACTTCTACAATAAGCCTTTTTTGTCAATGAGCAGGAATACTTAGTCAATAAGGAAAAGTGGATTTTTGTTAAGCAGACCCAGTTTTTATTGGTAACTAAATAGTTGAAACTATTATCAGTAAAAGAATAGAATCTACTCAATAAAACTTAATTTAGGAAAATTGCTTATAAAATTGGCATCATAACATGACATTTTAACAAAAACCGCCTAAAAAAAATACCGGAGTCTGAAATATTGATCGTATCGTTGGCTATTCTCAATAATAGCTTAATATTTATTTATCTTAATAAAATTAAATAATCCCTGAAACCTTTATTGTCCCGTTGATAAAAAGTAACAGTATGTAAAGTTAAAACTAGATCTTGGATTAATGATTTTTGGGATAATGCGATCGCTATTGCAACAGCGATCGCGCTTTGGTAGAGTGGGCAAAATCCAAGACAAGGATAAAAAGTTTTAGAAAAACCGAAAACCAAAATAATGTTGATTAATCGCCACAGAAATCAAAATACAAAAAGCATCAAGAATTAAATTTTATCTTCAATACTTTAAATAATTAAATTTTGTTGTAACATTTTCTCTAGCTGTTTTACTGAAGCGCGAGGCGATAGACGAGGTAAAGGTTTTTCTCCTTGAGGTAATTTTTGACATAAAACAGGAATTTCATATTGATAGATATTAAACCAATCTTCACGAGTAGTAATATCTCGGATTTCTAGCTCAAAATTAATGTTAGTTACCAGGGCTAATTTTTCCTGTAATCCTTCACATAAATGACAACCAGGTTTACTATAGAGAATAAGGTTCATGATTTTAGTGTAAATAGCTCGATACAAATAAAGTTAACTCGTTAAGAGGGTTAGTGGGAAGTAAGTAGTTATGCGTTCATTAATTAGAGAATAAAGTTGAGATAGGCAATAGGGAATGGGGATTGATTGTTATTACTTATTACTTATTACTTCATCCTCCTTGATGCTTCCTATCCCACCGCCCTTGGGAATGCGCTCGTTGTACAAATAATTTTGTAATGGTACTTAATTAGTAATTGATCAATTGCAGATACAGTGGTAAGTGGTAAGTAGTTAGCAATTAGCAATTAGTAGGAGTTGATTAGTTGCAAGTTAACTCAATACTTCATTAAAATAGTTAGATTTATTTTTATCTATCTCCTTGTTAGACAATTAATGTTAGTGATGTAAGGGTGGTTGAGATATTGTTATATTATTATCAAGCTTCAACCTTTATTTATAGAAAACTGTGGCTCAATCATTATCCGATCGCTACTTCGCTTTAATTGACCAAATTGTCGATAAAACTCTTCAGGGTAAAATCGCCTCTACAGAAAGAGTTTATATCATGTTGCAGCGAGAAATTGAACCAGGTACAGGAGAAATATGGGAGCGTTGTTTTACTGAGCGAATCGAAGCTACTCAAGCACAACTAGAAACCAAACTCAAAGCGGGACGTATCCTGAGAGCTTTGGAAACTATTGAAACTCAATATAACAGGTTGCAGAAAGCTAATCAACTGCAAAATGCGATCGCGTCTGCTACTCAACAACTTTTAAACAGTGGGGAAGATCGGCGCATTGCTACCTTAAATCAAATTCTTGATATCAATCAAAAACAGCCTTTAAATCGAGATAAACTGCAACAATTAGCTCAAAGCTTACAGTCTGCTGCTAATAATACCACTAATGCTCAATTGGCTCAGGATTGCCAACAAATTGCTACAGGAATACTTACAGGTTTAACGTCTTTTTCTCAGCTAGAAGACGATTTAATTAGCTGGATGTATCAATCTGGAAGAAACATCGGATTTGAGAGAGAAAAGCCCAATCCTTGGGAATTATGGCGAAAAAAGATAGATAGTCCTTTACCTAAACAATTATTTCAGATTTTAGCAGAACAAAGAGCCATAGCTGATTTAAAAGTAATTACTAATAACATTGAATTAAAGAGTTGGGTAGAGTTAGCAGTTTTGTTGCAATACCTTCAACAAGGCTTAGTTTCCTGGTATGATAAACAACCTTACAATACTCAATTTGGCAAACAACTTTCTTATAGTACCCTTCTGACTTTCGCTGCTATCTGGCTCGAATTATCTCAAACTTTTACCATTAATAATCAATTACGAGAGGGTTGTTTTCAAATAACGCTGCAAATTCTGCGTCTTTTTGCTCGTAGAGATGACTTTCCTTTATATAACGGAATTTTCGTATCTTTTTCTGGGGAATATTTACAAAACACTCTACAATACTTGAGCCAACCAATCCAACAGATACCAGGAGATATCGAAAAAGCTCGTATCCTAACTTTACTGGGTTATTCCCAACGTACTCTGGGACAATACCAACAAGCAATTCAATTCCATGAAGAAGCTTTAGAAATAGCTAGAAAAGTGCAAGATAAGTCTTGTCAAATTGCTAACCTCAATCACTTAAGTCGTACCTCTGTTCAACAAAAAGACTATGATACTGCAATAAACTACAGTCAGAGGGCTTTAATATTAGCTCGTCAGACAGGAAACAGACAAGGAGAAACTAACGCTCTGGTAAATCTCGGTTACAGTAAAGTATTCTCTGCTCGTGGTTTAGACACCATGAATACTGATATTTATAATGAAGCCATCCGTTATCTAGAGCAAGGGTTACAACTCGCAGAAAAAGCTGAAGATATCCAGAGTCAATCCCTCGGTAACAATAGTTTAGGTATTGCTTACGTCATTTTAGAGCAACCTGTTAGCGCGATATCAGCACTGGAAAAAGGTGCGAAACTAGCCCAAATAGCTCAAAATATTTACTTACAAGGACTCAGCTATATCTATCTAGCAGAAGCTTATTACAGTCTCGAAGATCGAAGCAAGATTGTCTATTACGGTTGTTTGGGAATGTATCTACTCCATCAAATTAATTCCCTTGAATGGCGTAAAAGTGCAGGATTAATGACTATTATTAAGGGGCAAATAGGAGAAGCTGCGTTTAGTAACTTACTATCTCAATATCGCTCCGAGATAATTGCTCTTATTGGGGTTGATGGTTATGACTACATCCCCCAACTACTAGAAGAATATCAAAATAATTAACAGCAATAGCTTAAGTTTCTGTAACTGTATGCAGTTACAAGATGGGAAAGAAAGATAAATTATTAGAAAAAGCTAGATGCAATCCCCAAGGCTTGTCATTCTTGGAGATAGTACCAGTGACTACTCCCTCTCCCTCGAAGGGAGCAAGTTCTAATCGTGAGGTTAGAACTTGCTCCCCTCTCTTGGTGCGCGTTCCCATGCTCGGGTTTCCCGAGCGGGGTCGCACCGCTGCGCCACTTATCTAGAACGAAGTTCCCCGACAGTAAGACTTGAGAGCCAATTTCTTGCTTTTCGGAAGTCCTCCGATACGTTTCTATACCTCGATTACACAGTTCTTGAGCGGATGCTATATCACGGTCAGTTTTGTATAGGCACTCAGGACAAAAATGAAGCCTATC
>JASJCP010000230.1 GCA_030065935.1 Xenococcaceae cyanobacterium MO_167.B27 | reverse complement strand
TTTATTAGAAGCGCGATGGTTGTCATCTGAGAACTGGAAAAAAAGTTCCAAGCAGTAAAGCTGGATTAACTAAAATTCGTCTCTTTCAAAAAGTCTTCAAGAAAAATTGAATGGAAAGAAACTAGGGGGGCTTTAGCCAGTCCAGTTGAGGAGAAAAAGCGGTTCTTCCGAACTTAGTTTGTAAAATTAACTTGCAAACTGCCAAGTTAAAATACTTCTTAGTTGAAAGTTATTAAAATTTCTAAATCCAAAAGCTCTTCTTTTTATCAGCTTAAGTTTATTATTAATTCCTTCTACTACTCCCTGTGTAGTTCCTTCATCAAAATAAGCAATAATTTCCCCAATCCATCTTCTTATTGTTCCGAAACTTTTAGGAAAATCTTTAGATATATTCTTTAACCAATCTGCTATATCTAATAGTCCCTCTGTCCAATTTTTACTCGTTTCAAAAATATTTCTTAGTTCTTCTTTTAAGCCGTGCATTTTAGTTAAAATAGGAGCTACTGTCTTGGTGCGCGTTCCCAAGCCAGTCCGTTGGGCGGGTTTCCCGACTTGAAGGAACTGGCGTTTGCGCCTGACGGCGACGCGGGGTCGCACCGCTTTTTCAACTTCTTTTAATTTTTCTTGCTCGGCTTTATTTAAATCTTTTTGATTTTTGAGTAACACATATTTACTTTTTTTTAATCCCTCTAATATTTTCTCTTTTTTGGATTTGGTTTTAATTTTCTCTGTATCTCTTTTAATTTTTCTTCTAGCTGCATCTAATTCTTCATTTACAGAAGAAGATAAAAAAAATAAAGGGGGTCTTGTTACTTTAGTTAATGGTCAAAGCTATTAGTTATCGGTTATTGAAGACCCCCTTTATTTTTCAATCATTTGTTACTTGTTTTATTATATGAAATCTATCTGCTACTATTGTAGCTTGAGGCATTAATTCTTCAGCTATACTTTTATAACTCTTCCAAAGGTCTATACTTACTTCTTGTATTTTGCCTAAAATCTCTTCTCCCCATGCTTCTAGGTATTCCGTAATTTCTTTTTTGGTTCTTTTTTCTACAATTCCTACTACTTTTCTCTTTTCTAAATCTACTAACACTACATAATATTTTTTTTGTCCTTTAACTACTGCTATTTCATCAATTCCTAACTTCTTTAAATTCTCGGGCTTTTCTGGGATTAAGTCTGCTCCTAAATCTTTTAACATTGTTTCAATTTCTTGTTCGCTTAAATCATTTCTCTTGGCGACATTTTTAATATCAGTATTTAAAACTTCTTCAATAATACTCTCAACAAATCTTTTGGTATGAACTCTTTTTCTTTTAACAAAATTTAATTCTTCAGTAAACTTATTCTGACAATAGGGACATCTCATTCTCCGACGGTTTACTTTTAAATAAACCCATTGTTGACCAAAAGATAAATCCCGCACAGTTTGAAAATTATTTTGATGTAATAAATCCGTTGTTTTTCCACAAGAGGGACAAATAACTTGTTTGTTTATATTCTCTAATGATAAAATTATTCCTATCCAGAAGGAGACAAAAAAAAATTAAGGGGGTCTTTTAAATTTATTTAATGGTCAAAGCTATTAACTTATCGGCTCTTGAAGACCCCCTTAATTTTTCAAGTCATTTGTTCCCTTCAATTAGACGATAATCTTTAACTTTCACTCCTGGTAAATTAAGAATTTGAGTCATTAAATGAAGTTCAGAATTTGATGCCATTTTATGATTAGTTAATGCCTAGTTTCGTCTCTATCAATAACAATCAACCATTTTCTTCGACTAAAGTCAATACTGACAAGGCTTTAACTCATGCGATCGCTCTATAGTCTGAAAAAATATTTATTAGTTTTACACAGTAAGTTCGGTAGAACCAAAATTATTAAGATTTATGATATAATTAATAATTATTAACTTCCTACTTGCTACTTGAATGATTGGTGGTGAGCGCAAAAATATTATAGTTAAATAATTCTTTTTCCAACTTTCGAAAGTTGTCAAATCTAGATACTTTTGAAATGCCCTAAAGAGAAGGATATTTTCCAAGATGAAGATATTGCTAATTCATGGTCTGAGTCGAACACCCTTATCACTGCTAACTCTTGAGTGGCACTTACAACAAACAGGGTGGGAAACAGAACAATTTGGCTACATAGCTCTTACAGAAACTTTTGATCGGATTGTTGAACGGCTGAGAGTGAGTCTTCGAGCACTAGCCAGTCAACGGTCTTATGGAATTGTGGCACACTCAATGGGAGGATTATTGACAAGATCCGCTCTAGGATTCAGTTCCATTGAGTTGCCTAAACATATTGTCATGTTGGGTACGCCAAACCAGCCACCACGTCTTGCGCCTTATGCTTGGCGACTGCCACCTTTTAGATGGTGGACGGGTCAGTGTGGATTAAACTTAACTAACCCAGGTTTCTTTGCATCCCTTCCTCTTATTGAATCGAATTATACAATTGTGGCAGGAACAGGAGGACCTAGAGGATTCTGGAGTCCGTTTGGAGATGAACCTAATGACGGTATTGTCGCCCTCAGTGAAACTCAATTAGGAGAACCCTCACGGGTAGTTCAGCTACCAGTCATGCATACTTTTATGATGAATGATTCCAGGGTCCAAAAGACAGTAGTGCAGGCTCTTGGTAAAGAAGATTGAGTTCAGAGACAACATAACTTAAAACCAGAACCTTCTTCCTCTTCAACTAATCGATCTAATTCTTGCTGCATCTGTTGGCAAACTTGACGATAGCAGCGAGCCACATATTGGCGATCTCTGGATGCCGACTCACCATATCGCTCGAAGACGATAGCCTGGCAGACTCTGGTGTGTAATTTGATAGGCAGGGGAATATTAGGCAAAGGACCAATGCCAACTACCCAAGGCAAGCCTAGGTAAATGGGAAATACACCAGGATCGAACCCCCACAACCAAGGCATACCCAACTTATGTAGTTGCTGTAATTGAGGGTAAATATCTGCCAGGACAATTAAGGTGGAATGCGCTCCATGAGAAATAAACGGGATAATCGGTACTTCTTTCTGCAAAGCTAGTTTGATAAATCCTTGATGACCATGAAAATATATCTTGTTTCGCTCTTTATGGGGTCGAAATACATCTAATGCACCACCTGGATAGATTAAAACAGCAGCATCTCTATCTAGAGCAGCCCTCACCATATCGGGATGGGGTTGAATAGCACCAACTTGTGTTGCCAAGCGAGCCAGACCTGGTAGGACTTGCCAAATTTTTGGTTCCATTAAGGCGTAGGCTAATCGGTCTGTGCCAAATTGACGAAACCAATCATAGGTCATCATCACAGTATCAGGAGCAGCTAATCCCCCATTATGAGAACCAATCAGTAGCACTTTTCCTGTTTTGGGGATGTGTTCCCAGCCATCGGTTTGCACCCGAAAATAATCTTGATATACCCAGCCAAAAAAAGGCATCAGTTTTTCAATTATCTGGGGGTTTCGATCATCCAATGACCAACCAGTGAAGCTGTTAGCGTTGCTCCATTTTGCTTTGAAATATTGTTCTCCTATTCCGAGTGCAGAACTTATCACGGAGACAAGAGTTTGAGGCTGTCTATAGTTCATTAATTAATTGACGTGACAAAACCCGATTATTGGATCGCGATCGCTTAACTTGAGAAATAATATATCTAATAAATTCTGGTGGTGAACCATTAAATAAGTAGATTACTGTTGTCAATAAGACTTTGTTATTGTGGTGATCAGTAATAATTAATGCGCTCCTACTATCAATAAGCTGCCATCTTATCAAAAAGGTCTGAGGGCTATGAAACTTATACAGAGTATAGTAAGCGCGTGGCTGTCACCCCGCCAGAAGATCGTCTTTCTATCTTCTGAATTATTCGATAAACATTTGATTCATCTAGTCCCCAAGATTGTCCAATATGAAAATAAGTTCTATATTCTCTTAAATATTCTAGAGTCATTAAAACTTGATTTTCGCGCACTTAATTTTGATGGTCTTCGGTGTTTTATTCTTTAACTTTTCATGATTTTCTACTAATTTTACCATCTGGCTAAATGTCTGTGGATTCACACCACAAAGCGCGTTTCAATTCATCAGGCTTAAGTTTTTTCGCTCTTTCTCGCGTTAATAATTTTCTTCTCTTAGTAGTTGCGGTGCCGAAGGCAGAGCGCGAAAGCTGGTCGCCTATCTTAATTATACTTTCGCAAGAGGTCTAATATATCTAATAAATTCTCGTGCTGAACCAGGCTTTAGAACCATTAAATAAATAGGTTACTATTATCTATTATTCTTCTCTCCCGCTTTGGAGGGTCTTTCTAATTAAAGCTCTTTACTACTTGAAAAAATAAAAACCAATCTTTATGCTGGTATAGGCGAGAATGATTACATCACTACCACCATGAGTAAATCAGAAACCCAACTACCCACCTTGATTCCTCGCGAAACTTTGTTTGGCAATCCTGAACGGACTACTCCTCAACTTTCGCCAGATGGAAAATATATTGCTTATATTGCTCCTGATGACAAAAATATTCTTCAAGTTTGGTTGCGTGAAATTGAAAAAGAAGAAGCCAAAAAGTTAACAGAGGATAAAAAACGCGGTATTAGAGCTTTTTTCTGGACTTACAACCCAGAACAATTAATTTACCTACAAGATGCCGACGGTGACGAGAATTTTCATCTCTATTCAGTTAATATTAACTCCAATATTGTCAGAGATTTAACACCGTTTCAAGGAGTAAAAGCGCAGGTAATCGGCAATGATCCTGAATTTCCCGATGAAATTTTAGTCGGACTAAATTTAAAGAATCCACAGAAATTTGATGTCTATCGAATCAATTTAAAAAATGGTGCTGTTGAGTTTGATACCGAGAATCCAGGTAATATTTTAGGTTGGACTGCTGATGCTAAATTCAAAGTTAAAGCTGCTTTAGCTGCTACACCTGATGGTGGCTATGACTTGCTATATCGAGAAGCAACAGATAAATCTTGGCAGACTTTACGTCATTGGAGTCCAGAAGAAGAAGGTCATCCCCGTGGTTTTTCTTTTGATGGCAAAATTTTATATTTAGATGCCTCTCATGATGCCAATGCTGCGCGTTTACTGGCTTTAGATTTGGCAACTAAGGAAGAAACAGTAATAGCAGAAGATAGCCAATATGATGTTTTAAACGTAATTATTCATCCCACAGAAAGACATATTCAAGCCGTTGCTTTTTATCAAGATAAATTACAATGGCAAGTAATCGATCCTAGTATAGAGGAAGATGTAAAAGAGATCGCACAAATCCGCTCTGGTGAAGTTTATCCAGTCAGTCGCGATTTGGCGGATCGCAAGTGGTTGATTGCTTACGTAACAGATGATGGTCCAGTTTATTATTATGTTTATGATCGTGCTGATAGCTCCAGTACCTTACTATTTAGCAACCGCCCAGAATTAGAAGAATTACCCCTAGTTTCCATCAAACCCATCTCTTATTCAGCACGAGATGGTTTGACTATTCACGGTTATCTAACTCTTCCCGAAGGTAAAGACGCACCATATCCAACGGTAATGCTAGTTCATGGTGGTCCTTGGGGGCGGGATAGGTGGGGTTACAATGCAAAAGCACAATGGCTAGCTAATCGCGGTTATGCAGTATTACAGCCCAATTTCCGAGGTTCTACAGGTTATGGAAAAGCTTTTCTTAATGCGGGTAATCGTCAATGGGCAGCAGCAATGCACGACGATTTGATTGATGGGGTAAATTGGCTAGTATCTGAAGGTATTGCCGATGAAAACAAAATTGCAATTATGGGTGGCTCTTATGGTGGTTATGCCACTCTAGTAGGTTTAACTTTCACCCCCGAAGTCTTTGCTTGTGGGGTAGATATTGTCGGACCTAGTAATTTAATTACTCTGATGCAAAGTATTCCCCCATACTGGAAACCAATGATGGCAATGTTTCAGCATCGGATAGGTAATCTGGAAACAGAAGAGGAGTTTTTAAAATCGCGCTCGCCCTTATTTTTTGTGGACAAGATAATAAAACCACTTTTAATCGGACAAGGTGCCAACGATCCTCGTGTCAAAGAAGCAGAAAGCGAACAAATAGTTGATGCGATGAGAAAAGCTGATAAACCAGTGGAATATGTACTCTATACTGATGAAGGACACGGTTTTGCTCGCCCTGAGAACCGATTGCATTTCTATGCTTTAGCGGAAGAGTTTTTAGCTAAACATTTAGGAGGAAGATTTGAACCAATCGGAGAAATAGAAGGACATTCTGGCGTGATTAAATAAGTTGTTAAATAGACTGGAGCTAAAAATAGGGTAGTGTATCAAAGAACTGTGGGATAGGTAATGAGGTTATGCCAACTCAGTCAGGGCTTGCGCTTTTTAAACTGTCCAAAAGCCAGGGTTTTACCGTTAAAGAAAGTGTGAAATTTAGGGTAGTGCTAAAAATGTAATAAAATATTGATGAAGAATAATTTAGATTCACCGCTATTAGATGTATCTCTAGAACGGTTTGCGTTTCAGGAGTTCTCTTGTCTCTTGTGGGAGAAATAACGATTCAAATCTTGGCTAGCAGCCATATAAATCGCAATAATTGCACTCAGAATAGTCAAGATTAAGCTTCCAACAATAAGGACAGTAGAGAGCTTTGAATATAGGGCAACAACCAGTGTTATTAGAGCAACAACCAGAAAAATAAAAATCCCTACTAGAACCCATTTCGCCCATTTACGCCCTTGTAAAACAAAGTACATCACTACAATGGTCGCTAAAATGCGCCCAATAGCCCATAGGTCTTTTGCAATAGCCACGAGTATAGCATCTAAGATAATATATACCAAAAACATAGTCAGTAATTTATTTCTGGCTTTCAGGGCAGATTCGTCAAGCTTCCCCATAGATTTCACCCATAGTAATAACATAACTTATATATACCGTGAAACAGTTTATCAGAATTGACCTAAGCCTTTTGTGGTTATAAATTCCTGATGTAGGCTCACGTCATTGTCCCTGGCTTGTAGCTTCGCGCGGATTTGTCCCTAACGTAAAGTCAGTATTCTAAAGAGCGTACGCTCATTATTAAATCATGTTTTCAGAGACAATCCCCTCTATGTAATCTTAAATTATATCGAATAGATTACAAGATCTGAGACATCAAAAAACCGTTTCTATAGTATTTCTCTCGTCCAGATACATCAGTACCTAGACAAATAATTACACCAGAACTCACACAGGTTTCTCAAACTTTTGTCTTAGCTTCTAAGAGAACCTTGAGTATTAAGTCTTTTCTGAAAGATCATGGTTAAATTATCAAGAGTAGAATCAACCAGTTCCGTTAAGAATTCTTGTTGCGATATCTTAAAATTGTATTGGTGGTTAGAAATTAAAACGGCTATTCCTCCATGTGTTTTTTATTTTGGTCCTTTCTCCAGGGAAAAAGAAGCTAAAGTTTCTCAGTATAGTCATATTGACTATTTATTACAGGAGAAATTTCAGGGCATTACTCTTGAGGTGAAACAGTTAGAGCCAAAAGAGTTAATCATTCCTGGTTATTAGAGAATTAAAGGAAATCAGAAGAATTAAAGGCTTTTATTACGAAAATAAGTGATACTTTCGTCCTCTTCATTATGTAATTTCCAACAATTTACCTAAGATCATTTCTAAGATTTCTTCTTCAGAAATGTTGTCATTTGATGTGCCAGAAGCCTTATAGTTGTAGAAATGGGGAGATATATAGAGGTGGTGCAGCAATTCTATATATCTAACATCTTCTTTTGTTGAACCTGATTAATCAACGGTTGCCTTATCCTCCGAATCAAAGAGATGGGAAAAAGCAGTTGAGAATATATCTGAACTTCCCCCATACATATCTACTATAACCGTCTGAAAGCCTTGTCCAGCAGGGGATACGGTAATAAAGTCTCGCAACTGTAGCCATGTAAGTTGTAATATTACTTAATACTAGAAGAGAAAGCTTT
>JASJCP010000229.1 GCA_030065935.1 Xenococcaceae cyanobacterium MO_167.B27 | reverse complement strand
GGAGCTATTGGTCTTAAAGAAGCTCTTGAAAATGCTTTTCCAGGTCTTCAGTTTATCGAGCGATCGTCCCCATCTCAAGAAACACCTTTATGAAGCTGTCGAACTAATGGAATTTTCTGAAAAGATTAAAATGTCTATTAACGATGCTCTTATAAGTTTAATTGATAGTGGGAAAGTTCGTAAAGTCATCAAAAAATTACAAAATTATCAAGGAGTAGCAGCTAAAAAGATTGAAACTTTAGCTAACTATTTAATTAGGTTTCAAGACTGCGTCTATTATCAGAAGTTTGAGTCTTTAGGACTACCAATAGGCTCGGGAGAAATTGAAAGTGCCCACAAATATATTCCACAAAAAAGGTTAAAACTTCCTGGGGCTACTTGGCATCCATTAACTATTAATCCTATGTTAGCTTTAAGAATTATTAGAGCTAATGATTGGTGGTCTTAATTTTGGGATAAATACATAAAATCCCAACAATTTTTAATAGTAAATAGGGAGTTAAAGCCTAATTTAAATTTAGCTGTTTAAAGCTTTTTTCGTAAAAAAAAATCTCTATTGTTGTCTATACTAACCGCTTTGCTTTCTACTTTTTAATATTAAGCCAATTCCCATAAAAATTCTCTTCCCAATATTAAACTAAACGGTTTAGTTTGATTTATTAGCGTTCTCTTCGAGAACGCTACGCGGTCGCCTCTCTGAATCACCAACGACTTTTGACTGCACCCCTTGGTACTCTTTACGACAAAAAACAAAACATCAAGCAGCTAAATTAGGGAATTGGGTAATTGAGGTCAATCCCCGTGGTTCATCTCAAGAATGCCATCAATGTGGCTATGTTAGCCCCAAAAATCGAATGGGAGAGAAATTTGTTTGTGAAAATTGCTCCCATCACGAAGATGCTGATACTCAGGCAGGATGCGTATTGGCGCAACGTGGGAAAGAAAAGCTTGGTATAGATACCCTACGGGTGGTCAGCCCGAAAGTTACGCCAGTCCTGCGGACGGGTTTCCCTCCACAGCAATCACAAAACTGTGGACGTAAAATTTCCCACCTATCTACTCTTCCAAATCCTTTACGCGTTTTACCTTGATGTCCGCAGCACGCCTCCTGGCTTACGTTTAATTTCGTCTGCTGGACTCTCTTTGGTTGATTTCTGTTTTTCTGATTTCTTGATGAGGTCTTGTGATGGGGGCTTTGATGAGGTTTTGCTATCTCGATTGATTATTTCTTGGAGTCTTGTTATTTCCGCACTCAGTGCCTTGATTGTCTCTACCAATTCTTTTTGTGACCATTGGTACAGTTCTTGATCGCTTTGCTGTAGAGGCACTTTTTTCTTCATACAACTGATGCTCTCTCATCATGTTCTCTCTGTCAACTACCTCACTACCTGAATCCTTACTAAATATCCACCTGATTTAATCAGATTTTTTTGGAGATTTTGTGAAGCTTAATCCTGATTTTTTAACTAAAAAACACCTGACTTTTTCCCATTGTAAGCTTAATCCTTTACTAGCAAAATAAATAGTAACGTTTGGAGAAGCGAATCTGAACAAATTTTATCTAACAAGGCTAGAAAAGATATAGATGAAGCTGTATTAAACAATAATCTTGTGCTGGCAGTGTTTTTCGGATTAAAAATTAGCAAGTTTATCCGCCTTAAGTATGCTAGGAGATAAAAAATGCGAATAACCAACAAAACTTTGCTTGCCAAAACAATAGTTTGGTTAGTAGCAGAGATTTTACTCGATTTTCTCGGAATCGATGATATGGCAGATTACAGTGAGTTTATTTAGGAACAGCACGTACTCATACTTAGCTGTTGAAAATCTTAATCATTTATAGGGCAAAAAACTTATGGATACCAATGTCGCTTAGGTTACAGAGTTTAGGCGAATTTTGGCAGGCACTGGGAGGTAAACCAAAAGCAGCATTGCATTACACCGTGACTATTGGTGTCGAACCGTTCAGCCCACAAGAAGTAACACCAGTGACAGAAATCCTCATCCAACAAGGTTTAAAAGAGGATTAGCCAATGAAACAATGGTCAAGAATTCGACATCAAGTGGCGATCGCAGGACGGGTAACTAACGCCCAGACCAACAAAGGGATCCCTATGGCTCAAGTCAGGATTAGTCAAGCACCAGAAGGCTTTGTCACCTCTTTGATAACTAAAGCGCAGCTAGTTACATTGGCAAATGAACCAACCAAAGTAGTGCAGGCACGTATCACACTAGATGATGCTGCTGCCAGTAATGCACAGAAGCTAGAAGCTGCACAGAAGATAATAGACTTTCTTATGGCTCGTCAGGCACTGACAACCTTACAACCATTGTATAGATCCCCAGGTCTCTATAAAGAATATATTTTTCCACAGTCTTCAGTGAAACTCGATACTGGTGTACCTGCCTTTCTGGGTATCTGCAATTGCCAGAACGTTGAAGGCGAAGAGATTCCTCTTAATCAACCCCAACAGTTTCGCTGGTCTAAGTTCGAGCAATTCTTTGGCAAATCTTTCTCCCATAGTTACTTAGCTTATGCAGTAAGAGGTTTTTTTCAGAATGGAGGACAACGATGTTATGTGGTTTATCTCAAAAACACCACCTTAGAAGCTTTGCAGGAAGGACTTACTGCACTCGAAAGCTTAAATACTATTGACTTGGTATGTGCGCCCGATATTATGAGTTTACCCCCTTCAGCAACTGACCCAGAACAGGTAAGTCTGATGCAGTCTGCTGTACTAGAGCATTGTAGCAAACTTGGCGATCGCTTTGCGATTCTCGATTCTTTACCTAAGGCTAACCTTCAAGCAGTTCAAGAACAAAGGCAAAAATTAACTGCAACCAACGGTTATGGTGCTTTGTACTACTCTTGGGTTCGGATCGTCCACGGTCCAGAACAAAGCGGTAATTTTATTCCGCCCTGCGGTCACGTCGCTGGCGTATATGCCCGCAGTGATGATCGTATTGGAGTTCACAAAGCTCCAGGTAATGAAATTCTAGAAGGTGTGCTAGGCTTGGAAATTTCTTTGACTAACAAGCAACAAGGCCAACTAAACCCACACAATATCAATTGCCTGCGAGCATTTCCTGGACGAGGAATTCGCATCTGGGGAGCGAGAACACTAAGTTCTAACCCGCAATGGCGTTACGTTAACGTGCGACGATTGTTTCTCACGGTATTACGCTGGCTCGAACTAGAAATGGCACCCACGGTGTTTGAACCTAACAACTCTAGACTTTGGGCAAGTATTCGCCGTGAATTAACAGTTTATTTCAACAATCTGTTTGAAAGAGGGGCACTGAAAGGGAATTCCCCCTCAGAAGCCTTTTACATCAAATGCGATGAAGAAACTAACCCCCCTGAAATTAGAGATGCTGGCAAGGTAGTTACGGAAATCGGTCTAGCACCAGCCGTTCTCGGTGAATTTATTCGGGTTCGTATCACCCAAAATCCTAGCGGGATTGCGATCGCAGATTCTACTAGGACTGGATAGTTGCCAAGTACAAAACTATGATAATTCCACACTCTAATACACATAAAATTTAAGGAGATTTGATTATGACAGTTGGAGCTCGTAAAGATCCACTCAAAGCGTATAACTTTTTAGTCGAAATTGAGGGTATTAACCGTGCTGGCTTTCGAGAGTGTTCGGGACTAGATTCTGCCCAAGACCCAATTGAATATCGTGAAGGCAATGAAAAATATCTTACCGTCCGCAAGTTGCCTGGCTTGGTTAAATATTCCAATATCGTCCTCAAGTATGGGATTACTGATGACCAAGAACTTTGGGATTGGCGAACCAAAGCAGTGGAAGGTGAGGTCGAGCGCAAAAATGGCTCCATCGTACTCTTAGACGACCAGGGTCAAGAAAAAATGCGCTGGAATTTTCGCGAAGGTTGGCTCGCTAAATGGACAGGTGCTAGCTTTAATGCTACTGGCAATGAGGTAGCGATCGAAACTTTAGAAATTGCTCACGAAGGGATAAGTAAAGACTAATGTTACAAACAGAATTTGAATTTAATCTGCCCCTTGGCTATGTAGATTCTGACGGCAATCTTCATCAGAAAGGCGTAATGCGATTGGCAACTGCCTACGACGAAATTGCTCCAATGAAAGACCCCCGCGTGCAGTCTAACCCTGGCTATTTGGTAATTATTTTGCTATGTAGGGTAATTACTAAATTAGGCCAACTAGAGCAAATCAATCCTAAGACGATTGAAGGATTGTTTGCTGCTGATTTGAACTACCTACAAGACTTCTACCGCCGAATTAACGAGGATGGAACACCAAATATTAAGATGGTCTGCCCCAAATGTGGCCAAGAACAAGAAATGGAGGTGATTGCCTCGGGGGAAGTATCGTAGGCTACTCTCTAGAGCGAATCTATGAAGAGGTAGCCTTTATTGCTTATCATTTTTCCTGGTCTCATGAGGAAATCATGAACATGGAACATCGTGATCGCAAAGTTTGGTGTGAGGAAATTTCTAAGATTAATCGCAAGTTAAATAACAATGCACAAAGCCAGTAAAAAATGTATGTAGGGAGGTGAAATAGCCATGACACCGTATCCAGCTTTCAATTTTTCAGTCGAGATTGGCAGTTTAGTTGTCGGTAGTTTTTCGGAAGTCTCTGGATTGCATGCAGAAACCGAAATGGAAGAATATCACGAAGGAGGTCGTAATAATTTCGTGCATAAGCTACCAACGCTCACAAAATATCTCAATCTTGTTTTCAAGCGCGGAATTACCGACTCAACCGAGCTTTGGCAGTGGCACCAAAATGTAATTGCGGGGCAAATTCAACGACAAAATGGCTCGGTAATTTTACTGGATCATACTGGCAACGAAAAGAAGCGCTGGAATTTTGCTGGAGCCTATCCAGTGAAATGGGTTGGGCCTGATTTGAAAGGGAATAGCAATAATTTTTGCCAAAGCCAAGGAAAAAGAAAAAGGTTCAAGGAAAACCATCCCTAACAATAACTTTTACCTCAAACAAAAGCTAATTCCAGCCCACCAAGTATAGATGTTAACCGACTTGAAGACCAAGTATATCAAGCGATCGAGCGAAAAATAAAAATAGAACGGCAAAGAAGAGGACTTTTTTGACATACTCACCCGCCCTAGAAGTGCGGGGATTCTGCAATACTGGCGTAGATTGCTGTCTGAGACAGTCTTACATCTACTCTCACACTGGACAATGCCCTGCCCAGTTGGAATATTCCAAACAACCAGGATGGTTTTCTTTCTTTAGGTCTGACAGAAGCTCGAAACCTGCATTTTACCGCTAGCGAATCAATTTACAAGGGCGCGTCATTTGAGGAAACCTCAAATGCTTGTGTCGCCCGTCCCAATCAAACCGAACAGACTACATTCTCAAGTGTTGCTTGAAGTTTTACCTAAAAGACTCGCTTTTAGAACCTCATACTTTAACTCTGTTAGAGAACTTATGGATATTGTACAACGACAGAAACCCTTGATATATAAAGATTTGATGTCTAAATTGTTAATGTGTTACGTGCTTTAGCACGGGGCTTTAAACGGCTCTTCTAATTTGGTCATGCCAAACTGTTAGAAACTAGTACTTAAAAGTCTTGCACAGCAAGACTTGTGGTTTTTAATAGTTTGATATTGTATATTTTTCTCCAAATCCCTTTAAAGGTAAGCCTTTTACCAAAATTCAGCATGGTGAGTTCGGTAGAGCCCTTTAAACCCATGATTTTTGGTAAATTCAACTATGAAGTCGCGTTAGGAGGAAAGTAGAAATGGCTTTAGAAAAAGCTTTTATTCAGCCCATCAATGGCAAGTCGAGTGGCAAAAAGATTGAGGTTTTATTTAACCCCAATGAATATTTCCTGGAGACAAGCAATCAGTTTCAACGGACAGCAGTGCCAGGAACTCCAACACCTGTTACCCAATTTGTTAGTGGCAATACCAAAACCCTAACTATGGACTTGTTTTTTGATTCCTATGAAAAAGGAGAAGATGTTAGGGACTACACAAGTCCAATCACGTCTTTACTGGATATAGATCCACATCTTCACGCTCCCCCAATTTGTAAATTCTGTTGGGGCTCTCTCAATTTCAAAGCAACCCTAGAACAAGTTAACCAAAAATTCACCCTCTTTTTACAATCAGGTATTCCAGTCAGAGCAACTCTCAGTGTTACTTTCAAAGAATATAAAACTCTGACAGAGCAGTTAGAGGAGCTAAACCTAGAATCGAGAGATCGCACTAAAACAATAACTGTAAAACAAGGGGATTCTCTTTGGCTAATTGCCAATCAAGAATACGAGGATTCGCGTTTATGGCGACCTATAGCTAATGCCAATAACATTAGTAATCCTGGTTTTTTAGAGGTTGGTAAAAAACTTATTATTCCCGTTTCAAACTGACATTATGGACATTAAAACATTAGAGAGTGAATATCAAAAATTTTATACTCCTACTTTTAAGATTTTGGTTGGCGAAAATGGTGAGGAAAAAGAAAGGAATATTGTTAATAAAGGAGTGGAAGTAATTAGTCTAAATGTTGATAACACTTTAGATGGGGCTGATACTTTTTCCTTTACTGTTTTTAATGCTTTTGATATTACCAACAAAGATATTACCAAAAAAGAAGTTCTCTGGTTTGGTGATGATGATGATAGTCTTTTCAAATTTGGGAAACAAGTTGAGATAAAGCTTGGTTATGCTAACAACATAAAAACATTAATGATTGGTCTAATTACATCAGTGAAAGTAGATTTTCCCTCTGGAAGTCCCCCACAAATGGAAGTTAGTGGTTTTGACTTGTCCTATAAAATGATGAAGGAAAAAAAACCACGTTCTTGGGATGATGATCGAACAGACAGTTATGTTGTCAAAAACATAGCCGAGGAATATAGTCTTAAAACTTCTTTTGATGATGATCTGGACTATTTCCTAACGGAGAAAGTATCGAAGATTCGGAAGTCGAATATCCTCAAATTGTCAAGCAGGAAAAAGAAAGTGATTTTGAATTTTTGAAGAGATTAGCTGAAAGAAATCATTATGAGTTTTTTGTGTTTGGGAAAACACTTTTTTTCCGCAAGCCAGCAGTAAATGAAAACCAAGATCCAGTTGTAACTTTAGAATGGGGTAAAAGCCTTGTCAGCTTTTCTCCGAAGATTGATATTGCCGAGAGAGTTAAGCAAATAGATGTTATGGGACAGATTGATGAGGGTAAGATTACAGCCACAGCAACAATATCAAATGAGGAAATCACAAGAAATTTTAATTTTGAGGAAGATCAGCTTATAACTGAACAGGTTAAACACACTGTATCATCTGAAGAACACGCTAAGACTCTAGCAAAATCTATTTTGTTGAAAAAGTATGAAAATGTTTTCACAGGTAGTGGAGAATCGATTGGTATTCCTGATATTTTAGCTGGCACAAATATTGAACTTAAAAGTTTAGGTGAAAAATTTAGCAAAAAATATTATGTCAACCAGACAAATCACAGTATTAGTAGCTCCGGTTACAAGACGACTTTTAATGTCAAAATATTACCCGACCCAGATGAGATAGAGAATCCAGAGCCAATTGTAGAACCATTCTCCTCAGGGGAGAAAGAAACTGATACAAATGAGGGAATTACTATAGACGAGAAAGTGACACCGCCATTAGATGATTTTCACCCCCAATAACCACTTCAAGTCAAACTTGAAAAGTTTTCTGCACAACTAAGGAGTCGCGCAAAAATAAGTTTATTATTTAAGAATAAAGAATGAGACAATAAAATAGACATTTTAATCTTTTCAGAAAATTCCATTAGTTCGACAGCTTCATAAAGGTGTTTCTTGAGATGGGGACGATCGCTCGATAAACTGAAGACCTGGAAAAGCATTTTCAAGAGCTTCTTTAAGACCAATAGCTCCA
>JASJCP010000054.1 GCA_030065935.1 Xenococcaceae cyanobacterium MO_167.B27 | reverse complement strand
AGGGAGAAAGGCTCACTAGTAGTTTCCTCAACACTGTCTAATGTATTGATAAGTTCTGATTCACTATTAGTTTCCTCCACTGTCTCTGATGTATCATCCTCTTCTTCAATAGAAGGTAATTCCGCGAAAGCTTCTGTAGTACTTGCTTCTGATTCTTCCTCTATCTCTGACGTATCGAGGGAGAAATCCTCTTCTTCGAGAGAAGATAACTCTGCAAACGGCTCTTCAATAGTTTCTTCCACCATCTCTAATGTATCGAGGGAGAAATCCTCTTCTTTTAAAGAAGATAACTCTGCAAACGGCTCTTCAATAGTTTCTTCCACCATCTCTAATGTATCGAGGGAGAAATCCTCTTCTTCTAAAGAAGATAACTCTGCAAACGGCTCACTAGTGGTTTCTTGTTCAACTAAACTTTCAACACTATTATTAGTGCTTGCTTCTACTTCCCTTATAATTTTGTTTAATTCTTCTTGTTGTTGGGAAAGTTCTGAAACTTGATTTTGTAAATTTTCTCTTTCGGTTTCAAGTTGTTGTTTTTCAGTATTGAGAGTGGATAGGGTTTGTTCTAGTTCTTGTTTTTGAGATAGGATTGTATTTTCTGTTTCTTCTTTTTGTGCTTGTAAAGAAACAATTGTTTGATTTAACTCTTCTTGTTGTTGAGATAGTTCTGTCTTTTGCGCTTGTAAGGAAACAAGAGTTTGATTTAATTCTTCTTGTTGTTGAAATAATTCTGTGACTTGATTTTGTATGTTCTCTCTTTCGGTTTCAAGTTGCTGTTTTTCAGTCTTGAAAGTAGATATAGTTTGTTCTAATTCTTGTTTTTGGGATAGGATTGTATTTTCTGTTGCTTCTTTTTCCCCTTGTAAAGAAACAATTGTTTTATTTAATTCTTCTTGTTGCTGAGATAGTTCTGTGACTTGATTTTGTATATTTTCCCTTTCAATTTCAAGTTGTTTTTTTTCACTATTAATTATTTCTAATTCTTCTTTTTGCTGGTCTAAGAATTGGATTTTTTCTTGCCAAACGCTATATTCTGTTTCTAATTCTTGTTTTTGATTGTTGATATTTGATACTACTTCTAATAATTGATTCTGTTCTGATTGAAGTGAGTTAATACTTGTTTCTACTTCTTGTAGTTGATTAGTTGCATGACTTATAGATTGCTGCAACTGTTCTTCTTGTTGTTGAAGCTGTTGAACTTTATCTGTAATTAAATTGCTGTCTTCGGAATCATTTTGTTCTGATATATCATCTCTTTTTTTGTTAGTAATTACTGTTCCTGCAAGACTAGCAGTTGCGCCTATTCCACCAGTGACTAGAGCTTGCTTGACACGATTGTTTTCGCTGCTAACTAGCATTCCTACGCCAAAACTAACACCAAAAGCCAAGGAACTTAATAGAACTTTATTTAAAACTTTAGATGATTCCATAATTACTGATTTGATATAAGCTAATTTGTAATGAGGCAAGCTCCATTCTTCTAGGAGCTTATGATTGCTATGTTTACTGTTAGCTAGTGATTAGCTGACTAAATCAATAATTCCCAAATCGAAGTTTAAAATTAACAAGTTCTGCTGTTCACTAATTTTTCATCATTTCTAGCTCTGCTTTTAAGTAGTCAATAAATTGTTTAGCTGTGCGTCCAGACCTTCCATTGTGGCGAGTTGACCATTGTTTGGCGCGAAATTCTAGCTCTGCTTGAGGAAGATCGATCGCTGCTTGTTGTGCTAAATGATTAACTATATCTAGGTAGGTTGCTTGATTAGCTGGTTCAAAGGTGAGGGTCAGACCAAAGCGATCGCTAAAAGATAGTTTTTCTTGTACTGTATCCCAATTATGGATTTCATCACTATCTTTGGGAAGGGGTCGATCTGCAAAAAATTCTCTAATTAGGTGTCGGCGATTGGACGTAGCATAAACAACTACATTTTTAGCTTTCGCGGTAATGTTCCCTTCTAAAACTACTTTGAGGGCTTTAAAAGCATCATCGTCTTCTTCAAAGGATAAGTCATCGACAAAGATAATAAATTTTTGTGGTACATTTCTTAACTGCTCGATAATGATAGGTAAATTATTGAGGGTAGATTTGTTAACTTCGATTAATTTTAATCCGCGATCGCCATATTCTGAGAGTAAGGCTTTAACTAAGGAGGATTTTCCTGCACCACGGCTACCATAGAGTAAGATGTGTAGGGCGGAGTAACCTGCTAAGAGAAATTCCGTGTTTTTAATTAAGGCTTGTTTTTGGGAATCATAACCGACTATTTCTGATAATTTTATGGGGTCAGGATGAGCAATTCCGATTAATTCTCCTTGTTTCCAACGAAAAGCCCAATATTTAGCAAATATACCCGTGCTATGTTGCTGATAGTAAGAAGCTAATTCTTTTAGTGTGCTTGACCAGTCAGTACTCTGATGTAAAAAAGTTTTAGAGGTGGATGGAGTTTCCCAATATAGTATTGTTTCTGGATATTGAGAGGCTGTTGTTACCCACTGGCTAATTTTTTCGGTACTGCAATTATAAAGATTTTGTAATATCTTGAGGTCATGTTTAACTGCGTTAATTAGAGAAGGGTTAAGACTATCTAGGGATTGAGTTTGAATTTTTTGGCTGAAGGGGTTGTCGTCTGTCAGTATTTGCTCAATAAGATAATCTTGCCAAGATTGATTAGTTATAGCTAGGGTCTTAAACCAACTACTATAAGCTTGTAAGCAGTCGATCGCTGTAGGTCGGTCCATTTTTGTTTCGCTACTAAATATGTATAGATTGTGTAGTAGCTTGAGATAAGCTTCACCTACAGGGTTTTGAAAAACTGATTGATAGAGTAGTAATGAGGCTATTTGTTGAAGAAAATATTTGCTACTGGTAAATAATTTAGTCAATGTTCTTCCTGCAACTGCACATTAGAATATTAAATTGACATACTTATTCTGAAAGGATTAATCCTAATTTTATACCAATTTCAAAAATTACTGCTACACATATTTCGACCCGTCTGGAGTGTCTGGAGTGTGAGTCATTCCCCTTTCCAGGACTATACTCCCGCACTAAGCGTGTAGGAGGATGTAACAAAAGGGATCGGCGCGAAAGCAACCGATCTTGATACTGGGTTATTCTGCTTCTCCACCTTGGATTTTGAGAAGTAAAAAGCCCCAAGCTAGTCCTACTAGAACTAAAACGATACATATAATTGCACCGTTGTATAACATACTTTCTGCACTCATGGTAGTTTCCTCTAATGAATAATTAAGATTTCGGAACAGGGATAGTTAACCGTCATGACCGCAGAGTCACGGCACTGGTTTTTTACTAGGGGCTTGCCCCATCTTGAAATCAATTATACAACGCTTGTGCCAACGGGTCGTTTTTTAAAACAGAAAGACAGGAGTGGAGTAAAGAGGGGATTCAAAACAAATCCTCATCACTTTTATTTTGAGCAATGGTATCAAAATTTACACTGTATCAGTAAGTGTAGTTTGACATAAACTAGAATACAAATAATTCTAAAAACTAATTTGAGTTCGATGCCCAACCCCAAGTTAATTGGAGAATAATAATTATGTCTAACAAAATTTTATGTCTTAGCTTCGCTGCTGCTGCGCTTCTTTTGACTCCTAGTTTAGTTCGTGGACAAAACGCTATTGTTCAGCAAGGAAGAACTAGTGCTAGTGCTAATGGTAAAAATAACTTTGCTGCTAGCGGAGTAAGTCAACACGCGGAACAAAATCGCTTTGGACATCGTGGTAATTCTAATCAATCAGCAATTCAACATGGAATTAGTAATACCGAAGCTAGAGGACACAATAACACTTCTATTGGTAATGTTGAACAACGCATTATTCAAAACCAATCTGGTAATCGCCATAATCTTTCCAATGGACAAAGTACGGTTCAAAATGGATTTAGCAATCAAAGAGCTATTGGGGGACGCAATGTCAATTCAGGTCATATAGGTCAATTTAGTACTCAAAATCAGTAATTCTATCGGATTGCTCCTGCACGACAATCCTTCAACCAGAGGTTAATTGCTTGACCAATAATTCCTTGACTACTTTCAGTAGGAGGTGTTGGAGGATTGTTTTTGGCTGCATCACCAAAACTAGAAAACAGTGTCATCATTTTCCAACCTTGAGTTGTGGGAATCAAAAATAACCAGTAATAGGTTTCTCTTTCAATTTTGCGATTATTAGAATATTGTCTTTCCAAAGTGGTAAAAAATACTTGGCTAACACCTTGGTTGTGGTTAGAACTATATTCAAGTTGGGGTAGGGGTAGGGGTTGAAATTCTGCTTTTCCTGCTTCTATGATATAGGTATTAACTCCAGCATTTCGGTGACTGTGTTGGGTTCTTTGGATTACTCTATTGGCGTAATTCGGCAAATTGTCTAATAACTTACTAGTGACATCTGAAATTTCCAAGGAACAGAAATTATTTTGATAATCTAAATCTGGAAGGGATTGACCCCAAGATAATTGGGGAATAGCTAGGCAACTCAACAGGCTTGTGACTGTTAACAAGATAAATTTACCCATTGGCTTTTGATAATTGATAATTGATAATTGCTAACTCTTAGCTAAAAATTATTTTACGGATTATTGCTTGTTGATTTTCAATACTTTCGGTCAGTTTAAATTGTACCAAAGCTCTAATTAAATTATGTTCAGGATAATCTGTTTTAAAATAAAGGTTTCCTGCTAGATAATCAGTGAAAAAACGTAAGCCTAACTCGAAAGCAATTAAACGAATTCCATCATAAAAATATTGATAGTCATAGTCTGTCAGAAAATCTTGAGCTATAGCTAGATATCCTTGCAATATTTCCCGTGCTATTTCTGTATCAAACTTAACTTGTTCCCAGTTGGGAGTTTCTTCTCCTGAAAGATTACAACCAGACCGCAGACAATCTCCTAAATCGTAATGAATTAAACCTGGTTTTACTGTATCTAAATCAATCATTGCAACTGCCTTTTTGCTATCTCGCTCTAATAAAATGTTATTAATCTTGGGGTCACCATGAATAGGACGAATAGGTAATATTCCTTGAGCTTTTGCTGTTTCTAAAACTCCTACAGATTTAGCACGTTCTTTAATAAAATTAAATCCATAATTTACTTCTACAGAAGATGCTATACTAACAGTTTTTTGTACCTGGTAATAGTTTTTTAAATAGCTAGGAGTAATATGAAATCCAGGCAAAGTGTCCCCTAACTGATGAACAGGTAAGTCACTAATTAAACGGTGAAACATACCCAAACCGTAACCGATTTCTTGAGCTTGTTCTAAATTTTGTACCGTTTCTAAACAAAGAGCATTATCAATAAAACTCATAGCACGCCAAAAACAACCTTGAGAGTCTAGATAATGATGTTGTCTATTTTCAGTTAGTAATATTCTAGGAATTCTCCAACAGTCATTTGGGGATAATTTGCCTATAATATGCTCACTTACAAGACAAATATTATCCATTACTAATTCAGGTTTAGAAAATACTTTGGTATTCAGGCGTTGTAAAATGTAGTAAGGTTCTTCTGCTGAATCCGTAGTTACCAAGAAAGTGTTATTAATATTGCCACTGCCATACTCTTGGATGTTAGTAATTGTTTCTTGAGGTAGAAATTTTTTGGCGATCGCAATTATTTCAGACACCACTATTCCTAAATTAAAATTAAACTAGTTATCAGTATTCACTATTTCTATAGCTTGAGGCTTTTTAGGTATTGTCCCAATAACTAATGGCTCATAAGCACCTAGACAAAATTATTTATATATTTACCACTTAGTTATATTATTACCTATTACTTAATAGTTTACTCCGATAATCTTGTACCATCCCAAGGACAAAACTTCCAAGAAACGTGAGCTTCTTTGCCATTAGGACACAATCGAGGAACAAATAAAGAATCTAAAGGTAACTCGATTTGAAACTGACTATCAGATACTTTTCCGATCCCTGCTAGCTGAATTTGAATAATTCCATTTTCATAGGAGGAAATCTGCTGTTTTCCATCAGAATCAACATTTTCATAGGTAAAAAAGTGGAAATTCTGACCCATATTCCCCATCATCTGACTGAGCATCGGTCGGATTGTCCTTTGTAAAAGTTCTATATCAGAAGGAATTTGCTCTAAAGCTGTCAAAGTTTGAGTCCTTCCTCTCTCATCTTCAAAAAAAACTGTCAGATTTTGTTTAACCGTAGCTTCATCATAAAATCTCGCACCACCAAAAGAAGACAATTCCCCCTGAATTACCGCCAACATAAAATAGGGACTTAGTGTATTTAATATTTCATTTCTATTTGCATCTGGTAAGGAGGGGTCTTGATGAAGAGCTACCCCCCAGAATTCTTGAGGAATCCACCACACTAGGGTAATACCTTGGTTAGAATCAGAAGCTTGAGTTTCATCAATTAAGCGGTCTATTTCCACATCTTCTAATTTCCTGGTTTCTTGAGCTAGCACTCTAGACTGCAAAAACCATCCAGATGTCAAAATATTAAGGCATATCAGAGTTAAAGTAGTTGTAAATAGTTTCACTATCACAAAAGGATTACTTATGTAGTAATCCTATTATTAATTATCAAATATTAATTATCAATTATCTTGAGTATTTAATTACCATTTCTAACCGAGACAATGCACTAGTAGCAGATTCCTTAAGATAAGTATCGACAGATTCATCATTAGACATCTTAGTTAATACTTCTTGACATCGCTCATCTTTAATTGAACCAAGAGCATTCAAGATTGCTACCTGTACTGCTAAATTATCGCTAGTTTCTAAAGTTTCTATGAGAATATCTAAAGCTGGAATTCCAATAGCTCCTAGAGCCATTACCGAAGAGATATGAACTACTGCATTATCGTCATTCATACCTGCTTTTAAGCCATCAAGACCTTCTTGGGGAAAAGGCTCATCAGGATAATTTACTGCAACCTGTGCTAAAGCTTTGGCGCAACTGGCTCGAATTGTAGAATTATCGTTGTTTATTAAAGCCTCAACCAGATAAGGTATAGAATCAAACCCAATCATCCCTAAAGTCTTAACTGAAGCTCGACGATAGGTCATATCTTCGTCTTCTAAATTCGCCATGAGTCGGGGAATAGTTGTTTCATCCCGTTGTTCCATAATCTCTAGTCCTGCTCTTTGTCGCAGGTTAGGATTTGGGTGTTTGAGTTGTTCAAATAAAGAATCTAGAGACATGATGGGGTGATATTTTTTTCTTTATTATCTTAGTTGAATGCTTATAATACAATGAAGACTCCCAGACTGCAACTTAAACTACTTTCAAGTCTAAGCAGCAGACCAAGAGTCCTCATTTACTCACAACTAGACTACCTTTCAAGGCATAAAGTCTGACTCTTAATTCCTAGAACTAGGATAGAGAGTTGATTACATAGTCTAGAAGAGCATTGTACTCAACTAAAGCTTGAGCGGACATATCGCGAGGAGCGCAACCACGAGTACGAGCAAAGCTTAAAGCTTCAATGTAAGGAGCAGTGGGAAGATTTAATGCGCGATAAACTTCGCGTTGTCCTGCAATACCCCATTCATCAAGAGGACCAGTACCACCAACAACTAAAGAGTAGTTGATGAGACGCATATAGTGCTTGATGTCACGAAGACATTTAGCTCTGAAAGTATCAGTAGAATTAGCTTCACCAGCGTTGTTGAGGTAAGAATACTTTTTGATGCAAGCATCATAAGCTTCTTGAGCAACTGCGTCTAGATTACCAGCTAATTTTTCAGCAGCTTCTAAACGAGCAGCAGCGCGTTGTAGGCTACCTTGTACGGACTCTAAGTCAGAAGTGCTAGGGAAGCGTCCTGCAGCGTCAGCAGCAGTAACAACTGTAGTAACAACAGATTTCATAATTTTAAAGTATCTCCTGAATTGCTTTTAACAAAAGCTACAAAATATTTGCTTTAGTCAACCTAAGATAGGTCGATCTTGACTTCAATTAGGTCAAAGGGATTCTAGCTAAGACCAGCAATTACGCGATCAAAGTAGCTAGATGCTTCAGCAACGAGGCTAGCGCAACGATCTTCAGTTACAATAGCACCCATGATACGTAGTTTTGCACCAGCGAAAGATTCGCTAGGCTGATCTTTGATGTGAGCAGCAGCCTGAGCTTTCATGATTTGTACTGCACGTACAGTGGAAGTAGCAGGTACTCCAAGAGCAGTGTAAGTTTCTTTTAAGCCATTTAAGCAACGATCTTCTAATACGGAAGCATCACCAGCTAAAAGAGCATAAGTTACGTAGCGAAGGATGATTTCACCATCACGTAAGCAAGCAGCCATACGGCGGTTGGGGTAGCAGTTACCACCAGCTTGGATTAAACCTTGGTTTTCGCAAATCATACCAGCAATTGCATCAGAAACCATGCAGCTTGCGTTACTAGCAATAGCATTTACTGCATCTAATCTTCTGTTTCCTTCTGCAACGAAACTTCTGAGGGAAGCTAGTTCATCTCCACCAATACATTTGGTGCTAGCGTCTGCATTTACTACAGCTCTAGAAAAAGCGTCAAGCATTGAGCTCTCCTTAATTATGTTGACAAATTTAGTTTATTTATCGTGACGGTCAATAACTTTAACCAACGGTAAGTTTAAGCTCTCTCTTTTCTTACAGTAGAGTAGTTTTTTGCTCCGTCGATTTAAAAGATAAAAGATTGTTGTTACCAACGTCTCCTTTATTAGAAACAAAGTAATAATCTGTAATGTTTTAGTAAATCCTGTTACATTTTGGTGTGATGGGGATTGGAGTCAGGGGTCAGGGGCACCGAAGGAGACTTCACAACAAAGCCGATCTGTTTTAGGTTCAATACCTAGATATATTAAGTCTCCTCCCGGGGGGATTGGGGATTGGGGATTGATTGTTATTACTTGTTACTTGTTACTTATTACTTATTACTTATTACTTTCTTCTGAGTCCGTGATCCTTCATCCTTCATTCCTTTGTTGACAATAGTTACCTAACCAAGCTAAACCAGCCAAAGAACGCATCGGAATCACAAATAAATCCGTTTGGGGTAATCTCAAAGATATTTCTGCACCAGGGACACCCAACCCTAACCATTGTAGAAGTGGGGATAGTTGTTCGGGATTGACATTAAAGCGACAAAAACCATTAAGCCAAGCTATTTGATTGACTAACGGCGCGATCACCTCTTCTCGAACTGCATTGATAGTAGCCTGAACTTCTGGAGACTCAGCAGCAACTAGGTGTTCTTGTCCTGTACCCAAACCAGCAGCCAATTCTACAGTTTCATAAAACATGGGTAAGATGAAGTGTTCCACCAGTCCGACTACTCCATTGACAATAGAAATAAATTGACCTGCGCTAAGTTCAACGGTTACTGTGCCATCAGCACTAGAAACTTTAACTGCACCTTGGGGACTATTAGTTAAGACTCCCACTAAAGAAGCATTATTTCTAGGATCGTGCTGTACGAATAAAGCTGTACCTTGAGAAACCACCCTCGCTTCAGGAGTAATAATATTACTCTCCCCCTGTCCTGGGCGAATCATAATCACAGCAGCACCACTAGCTAATTCAAAATTGCGTCTATTGGGGCGGAAACGAAAAATTGTACCAGCACCAGTCCTGACCAATGTACCCTCATTAAATAGCAATTCAGCACGGGAATTAGCTCCTGTCCGCACTGCATCTTGAGGGATGATTACTTCTCCTAACTTAGCGCGATTCCAAACTGACCGATTGCGACGATTAATTTCTACCTGGTTGCGTATTTTATAGACTTCTGCACGGTTTAGTACAGATTGTGCCAAAACTGAACTGGAACATAAACTAGCAAGAAGCAGACCTGTAGTTAATTGTTGAATCGGAAATAAGATTTTGTGGATGTTCAAAGCTCTGAACCCTCTGCATAGATAAATATTGGCAGACGTATCTAAATTTATCAACAAATAACAAACAATTTAATTTTATAACTGGGGTGATCAGAATTATGCTGGCAAAAAAATCTCTGTTTTGGGCTTTTGCGATCGCTGTTGGGACTCTAGTCAGCACTAGCAATGCAGAAATCACATCCAGTCAGACTCAATCTTCTGTAACTGATCATTCTTTTTCCACTCAGAGAATTTTCCCCAGAACTAATCCAGATTTACTACCTAATTTAATTAACTGGCATACCCTCATACCAAGACAGGAGTATGACCAAGTCAGTAATTTTCAATGTCAACCATCTTACTCCACTCACCAAAGTAGTACTTCAGTCACTACTATTTCCCCCTCAAGGATTCGTTACCACCATCAAGAGTTACAGCAACTAGATTAATATTATAAATAGCCTGTGTAATTTTCCCACTGCGATCGGGTATTCTGTAACAGAAGTACTTACGAGATCGTGAGGAAATGTAACAAAATATCGCACTTTTGTATAAGCTAGTTAAGTGAGTCTAGCTAATAAAGTGGTAAAGACACCAGAGGAGTCTATTGGATAAGTACAGTACATTTATCGACCGATTACAAGGTATAGTAGCCGAACAACCTGAAAAAACTGCTTTTACTTTTTTACAGGATGGTGAAACTGAGTCTGATAATCTGAGTTATCAACAGTTAGAGACTCAAGCTAAAGCGATCGCAACTGTCTTACAGAGCTACAATGCTACTGGCGAAAGAGCATTACTCTTATATCAACCTGGATTAAAGTTTATCATCGCCTTTCTGGGTTGTTTATATGCAGGTGTAATTGCTGTACCTGCTTATCCACCCCGCGCCAACCGCTCTATTGAGAGACTTCTATCCATTGTTGCGGATGCGGATGCCAAATTTGCTCTTACTACTTTCGACTTACAAGACAAAATTGAGGGTAAGTTTCAAGAAAGCGGAAATAAATCGCTAAAATTTATCACTACAGATACTATAGCATCTAATTTAGCTAATAATTGGCTTAATCCACTCATAAAAGCTGATAACTTAGCTTTCCTGCAATACACTAGCGGTTCTACAGGAAAACCCAAAGGAGTCATGGTAAGTCAGGCTAACTTATTAGCTAACTCTATTTCCATCAATCGTTGTTTTGAGATTGTCCGTGGACAGAGCATAGTTTCCTGGTTGCCACCCTATCACGATATGGGTCTAATTGGCGGTATTCTTCAGCCAATTTATGTAGGGACATCTATGTACATGATGCCACCAGTAAGCTTTCTACAGCGTCCTTATAGGTGGTTACAAGTAATATCTAAGTATCGGGGGAATATATCTGGCTCTCCCAATTTTGCCTATGACTTGTGTGTGAGTCAAATTACAGAAGAACAAAGAGACAGTCTCGATCTTAGTTGTTGGGAGCTAGCTTTTTCTGGTGCTGAACCAGTAAGGGAAAGTACTATTAGAAGATTTAGTGAGTATTTTAAGAGTTGTGGGTTTCGATCAAGAGCTTTTTACCCTTGTTATGGAATGGCGGAATCTACTCTGATTATTACTGGGGGAAATAAGCAAGCAGAACCAATTTCCCGAGATTTTGATAAGCAGAGTCTCGAAGAAAATCAAGCACAAGAAAATACTAATGTTTCCCCAAGCGATCAAGTAACCCTTGTTAGTTGTGGTAATAATGTTAAAGGACAATATTTAGCCATAGTAAACCCTGATACTTTAAAGCAGTGTCAAGATGGAGAAATAGGTGAAATATGGGTGAAGAGTGCTAGTACCGCTCAAGGATATTGGAACAAAGTAGAACTTACAGAATATGCTTTTAGAGCCAAATTAGAAGCCTACCCCAATGTCAATTTTTTACGCACGGGAGATTTAGGATTTATTCAAGATGGGGAATTATTCGTTACAGGAAGACTCAAAGATTTAATTATTATTCGGGGGCGCAATTATTATCCCCAGGATATAGAATTAACAGTTGATTATGCCCATGATGCCATTCGCCCTGGTGCGGTTGCTGCTTTTGCAATAGAAATAGACGGAGAAGAAAAATTAGTTGTCACCCCAGAGGTTAAACGCACCTATATCAGAAACTTAGATGTAGAAGCAGTTACTAAAGCTGTTCGCAAAGCAGTATTACAAAACCACGAATTAAATCCCCACGCCATAGTACTGATTAAAACCGGTAGCATTCCTAAAACCTCTAGTGGAAAAATACAACGTCATGCTTGCAGGGCAGGATTTCTGGGGGGAAATTTAAAGGTTGTAGGAGAATCAGTAAACAGTAATGAGTTATCAAGTAGCAGTGGTGCGCGAACTACCCGTACACAATTATCCCATATTGAAACTTGGTTGGTTGAAAACATAGCTCAGAGATTAGGAGTTAGCACAGAACAGATAGATATAGAAGAACCATTTGCTAGTTTAGGATTAGATTCGGTACAAGCTGTCAGATTATCAGCAGAATTGGAAGATTATCTCAAGGCTAAACTTTCTCCCACCCTAATTTATGACTACCCAAATATATCCAGTCTGGCAGCATATCTAACTAATTCCAGTACCAACAACCAACAACTAACCACTAACCACCAACAACTAACCACCAACAATCAACCAATAGCAATTATTGGAATGGGTTGTCGTTTTCCTGGTGCAAAAAATCCCGAAGCATTTTGGGAACTATTAAAGGGTGGCAAAGATGCTATAAGTAAAAGCACACGCTGGAAAGGTTCAGATTACGGTGGCTTTATTGCAGACGCAGATAAGTTCGATCCGCAGTTTTTTGGCATTACTCCCCGTGAAACCCAAAGAATGGATCCTCAACAAAGACTACTCTTAGAGGTTAGTTGGGAAGCTTTAGAAAATGCTGCGATCGCATCTGAAGCTTTAGCCAACACAGCAACAGGAGTCTTTATCGGGATAAGTACTAATGATTACTCCCAACTTCAACTACATTACGGGACAGAATTAGATGCTTATGCTGGTACAGGTAACGCCCATAGTATCGCAGCTAATCGCTTATCCTACAGTTTAGACCTACGGGGTCCTTCCTTAACAGTAGATACTGCTTGTTCTTCCTCTTTGGTAGCAGTACATTTAGCTTGTCAGAGTTTGAAGCAGGGAGAATGTGAGACTGCGATCGCAGGTGGGGTAAACTTGATGTTATCCCCAGAATTAACTCAAACCTTCTCTTTAGCAGGAATGATGGCTGGTGATGGAAAATGTAAAACCTTTGATGCAAATGCAGATGGTTATGTCAGAGGGGAAGGGTGTGGAGTGATTATACTCAAACGCTTAGATGATGCGGTGAGGGATGGAGACAATATTTTAGCAGTAGTTAAAGGTTCAGCAATTAATCAGGATGGAAAGAGTAACGGTTTAACAGCCCCTAATAGTTTGGCACAACAAGCCGTAATTCGTCAGGCTTTATCCAATGCTGGAATCACAGCCCAAGATATTGGTTATATTGAAGCACATGGTACAGGGACAAAGTTAGGAGATCCTATTGAAGTTAATTCCCTCAAAGCAGTATTAACTAGTGACAAGCAACAGCAAGACTTATGTTATTTATCTTCCGTTAAAACCAATATCGGACATTTAGAAGCTGCTGCGGGAATTGCAGGATTCATTAAAACCGTTTTATGTCTGCAAAATTCTGCTATTCCCCCCCATCTCAACTTTAATGACTTAAATCCTCACATCGACTTAACTAACACCCCCATTACCATTCCGACTCAATTAACAGACTGGAAAGCAGGAGACAAACCCAGATTAGCTGGTATTAGTTCCTTTGGGTTTGGTGGTACAAATGCTCATGTAATTGTGGGAGATGGAGCAAAATCAGTAGAGAAGCGAAATAGGAAGTCTATAGGGCAAAATAATCGTCCATTACATCTGTTAACCTTATCAGCGAAAAACAAACCAGCACTACAAGATTTAGTTGCACAATATCAAAACTATTTACAATATCATCCTGATGTAGCTATAGAAGATATCTGTTTTACTGCTAACACAGGGCGCACCCATTTTAACCATCGTTTAGCAATTACCACAGAGTCTATCCCACAGTTACAAGAGCAACTCGCAAGTTATATGTCAGGGGAGAAAATTCCTGGGATACTTAGTAATGAAATAAATAAAGGCAATAAATACAAGATAGCCTTTCTCTTTACAGGACAAGGTTCACAACATCAAGGAATGGGTTATCAACTATATCAAACTCAGCCCACATTCCGCAAAACTTTAGATGATTGTGCAGAGATATTACAACCCTATCTGGGGGTGAATTTAACAGAAGTTATTTACCCCGATACGGATAATAGTGAATTATCCGTACATCAAACACAATATACTCAACCAGCCATTTTTGCTGTAGAATATGCCCTCGCCCAAATGTGGATATCTTGGGGAATACAACCAGATGTTGTCATGGGTCATAGTTTAGGAGAATATGTAGCTGCTACTGTTGCTGGAGTATTCAGTTTAGAAGATGGTTTAAAATTAATAGCCGAAAGAAGCAAATTGATGCAAGCATTACCTCAAAATGGAGATATGTTTGCAGTGTTAGCAGACGAAGCAACAATTAATGAAGTAATTAAACCTTATCAAGATACAGTTTCTGTGGCAGCCATCAACGGAGAACAAAATATAGTCATCTCTGGTGATACTGTAGCAGTAAGGGAAATAATTAGTAAATTAGATAGTAAAGGAATTAAGAGCAAACAATTAACCGTTTCCCATGCTTTTCATTCCCCTTTGATGCAACCAATGCTAGAAGATTTTAAACAAGTTGCTCAAAGTATTAGCTATTCTTTACCCCGAATAAATTTAGTTTCTAATGTGACAGGAGAAAGCATCCAAGATGCGATCGCCAACCCCCAATATTGGGTTGATCATGTTATCTTTCCTGTGAAATTTGCCCAGGGAATGGAATACTTAAAAGCCGAAAAATATAATGTATTTTTAGAAATAGGCTCAAAACCCATACTATTAGGAATGGGACGCAGTATTTTAGAGAATGAGTCCTCTACCCTACCCCATACCAGAGGGGAAACACTATGCTTACCTAGTCTGCGTCCCCGTAAATCAGACTGGTCACAAATACTAAAGAGTTTAGCTACTTTATACAGTCAGGGAGTAACTATTAACTGGAAGGGATTTGATCAAGGTTATTCCAGAAATAAAATACAGCTACCTACTTATCCTTTCCAAAGACAAAGTTATTGGCTTGAAAAGAATGAGCAATTAAGACTGAGCAATTCAGAAAAAGTATTATTTAATCACAATGGTAGTTCAGATAAGCGGGAATTAGACTATTATCAAATTGCATGGGAAAAAAGCAGCAAGGAAATTAAGTCTTTAACTCCTGCATTTTCAGGAACGGGTAAATGGATTATCTTTACTGATAGAGATGGTTTAGGAGAAAAAATCGCTCAACAATTACAACAACACAATCAAAGTTATCTTTTAGTTTATCCCACAAGTGCAAGAACAAAAATTACCGAAAATAGCTTACAAATTGATTATCAGCAATTAGCAGAGTTTAAGAAAGTCATTTCCCAAGAATCTGCAATTAAAGGAATTATCTATCTTTGGAGTTTGGATAATGTTAGCTGTGAAGAATTAGCAATAGAAAACATTACCAGCTATCAAGAAAAAAATTGCAGCAGTATTTTACATCTGATTAAGACTTTATTTGTCCAGTCGGTTAATGCACCAATTTGGTTTGTTACAAGGGGTACACAAAATATTAGCGACAAAGCAAAATCCGCAAGTGTTAATAGTAATTCTATCTGGGGATTAGGTAAAGTAATTGCTAGTGAACATCCCGAATACTATGGGGGAATTATTGACCTCAATACTGTCAGAGAAACAGCAGAAGCAGAAAAAATACTTTCTGTAATTAATAATCTTGAAAAAGAAGATTATCTAGCACTGCGACAAAACAATATTTATTTACCTCGTCTGAGAAAAGTTAATTATATAAACAGTAAATCATTAGCAATAAAATCAGATGGCTACTATTTAATTACAGGTGGATTAGGTGCTTTAGGTTTACAAGTAGCTCAATTATTAGTCGAAAAAGGAGCAAGACATCTCGTACTCATCGGTAGAAGTCAGCCTTCAGCCAAAGGGACAGAAACCATTAACCAATTAGAAGCAAAAGATACAATCATCGAAATTGTCCAGGGTGACATCTGCGATATTGCAACAATAGAAAACATTATTTCATCCCATAGTATTTCCCTAAAAGGTATAGTTCACGCAGCAGGAATACTCGATGATGGATTGTTACAAAATCAAACATGGGAGAAGTTTCAAAGAGTATTAGAACCTAAAGTAATTGGAGCTTGGAACTTACATCAATGTACAAAAAATATTGATTTAGACTTCTTCATTTTATTCTCTTCTGTCGCTTCCTTAGTAGGTTCACCAGGACAAGGAAATTATGCAGCAGCAAATGCTACATTAGATGCGATCGCGCTTTATCGTAAAAGTATTGGTTTACCAGCTTTAAGTATTAACTGGGGAGCTTGGGATAACGCAGGAATGGCGGTAAATAAAAACTTTAACCGTCAAGGAATAGAATTAATTAAACCAGAGCAAGGCTTAGAAACATTAGCAGAATTATTAACAACAGAGCTAGCTCAAGTAGGAGTATTATCTATAGACTGGGATGCACTGAGTAAACAATTTCCTTACATCCGTCAGGCTAATTATTTCTCAGAATTATTAACTGTATCCGAAACATTAGAAGTAACAGCACAAAAAGACGTTTATCAAGAAATTCTCGCTCTATCCCCAGAAGCTAGAGAAGACTACTTCAGAAATTACTTACAGAATGCGATCGCAAATATCTTACATATAGACAAAGACAATCTCTCTATTACAGAAAGTCTATTCGATCGTGGAATGGACTCCTTGATGTTGATGGAAGCAATTAATCAACTCAAAGATGACTTACAGTTAATGCTGTATCCCAGGGAATTTTACGAACGTCCTAAAATACAGAGTCTAGCTAAATATCTTGCTACTGAATTCACCAAAACCCACGATAAATCACCAATCCCCAATCACCAATCCCCAATCCCTAATCCCCAATCCCCCAATCCCCAATCCCCAATCACTAAACCAATAGCATTTATCTTATCAAGTCCCCGTTCTGGTTCTACTCTATTAAGAGTCATGTTAGCAGGACACCCCGATATTGCTTCACCTCCCGAATTACACTTGTTACCATTCGAGACAATGGGAGAAAGACAGCAAGAATTAGATGTATCCTATCTCGGGGAAGGTTTGCAACGAGCGTTGATGGAATTAAAAGGAATAGATGCTCACGAAAGTCAAAAACTAGTCGAAAATTTAATCGAGAATAACCTCTCTGTTAGAGAAACCTACGAGATGTTACAACAACTAGCAGGCGATCGCTTGTTAATTGATAAATCTCCTACCTACGCCAGTAATAGAGAGACTCTAGACAAAGCAGAAACAATATTTAGCAACGCCAAATACATCCATTTAGTACGCCATCCCTATGCAGTAATTGAATCTTTCGCTCGTATGCGGATGGATAAATTAATTGGCTCGGGAAATTCCGACCCTTATCAACTAGCAGAGTCAATTTGGAGTCATAGTAACCAAAATATCCTAGATTTTGCAGCAGGAATAGATAGCAATAAAGTCTTACTAGTTCACTATGAAGAATTAGTGTCTCAACCAGAAACAGTAATGAGACAAATTTGTGAGTTTTTAGAAATTCCCTTTAATGCTGCGGTACTAACACCCTATCAAGGAAACCGCATGACAGATGGAGTAAGTAATACCTCCATGTCCATCGGCGATCCGAATTTCTTGACTCATAAACAAATAGACCCCAAACTAGCAGATGCTTGGCGACAAATTACCCTACCTGCTCCCTTAAACTATCTAGCGCGAGATATCTCCAGAAATCTTAACTATGAACTTCCCCAAGAAGCAGAATTAACTTCTGACATTGAACACAAGATGGAAGAAATCTTAGTCAATATTAGGGGTTTGCGGGTGTGTCTGTGTACTTGGGGACCAAAAGAAGGGCCGATCGTCCTATGTCTTCACGGCATACTAGAACAAGGTGCAGCTTGGTCAGAAGTAGCAATTCGTCTAGCCCAAAAAGGTTATCGTGTCATAGCACCAGATCTGAGAGGACACGGAAGAAGCGATCGCGTAGGCAAAGGAGGATCGTATAATTTAATGGACTTCCTAGGTGATATTGATGCAATAGTAGAAGCCCTAGCAGGTAGAGCCTTCACCTTAGTAGGTCATTCCCTAGGATCGGTAGTTGCAGCAATTTTTGCCAGTGTTCGTCCCAAATCAATCAAAAATCTAGTGCTAATTGAAACTATCTTACCCACAGAAGCAGCAGAAGAAGAAGCAGTAGAACAACTTGCAACCCATCTAGATTATCTCGCCGCTCCTCCCGAACATCCAGTATTTCCCGACGTAAAAGCAGCAGCAGAAAGACTACGTCAAGCAACACCAGCAATTTCTAAACCATTAGCCATGATGCTAGCAGAAAGAATCACCGAACCCTGCGAAGGGGGAGTAAGATGGCGTTGGGAACCTTTATTACGCACCCGTGCTGGTATTGGATTTAACGGCATCGGGCGATCGCGTTATTTGGGATTGTTAAAACGCATCAAAGCACCCATAACCCTAGTCTATGGAGACAAAAGTAACTTGAACCGCAACGAAGATTTAACCGAACAACAAGCAGCAATGCCCAACGCCAAAAAAGTAGTATTATCTGGAGGGCATAATTTACCCTTAGAAGAACCCCAAGGTATTGCCAAAATTATTAGTAGTGCTGTAGCCTTAACTACTAAGTTAATTCCTTAAGTATCAACAGCTTAATAAAACTGTTATATAATAGCCCTCATGTTATTTTATCAATTACCAAAAATATGTTGAAAAATAGATGGAAAACTTGGGTTTTCACTATAACTCTATTGGGACTCTCCTTACCAGGATGCAGTAATACCACAGAATCAAATACTACCTCAGAAACTCCAAGAAACAATTTAGAGTGTATAGCTCCAGCAAAACCAGGTGGGGGATTTGATTTAACTTGCCGACTCGTAGCTAATTCTCTAGAAAAATCAAACCTAATCGAACAGCCAATGCAAGTAACCTATCTACCTGGAGGCATTGGAGCAGTAGCCTATAACAATATAGTAGGCACTCGTCCAGAAGATAACAATGTAATTGTAGCAGCGAGTACTGGTTCAGCCCTCAATCTTGCTCAAGGTAAATTTGGCGAATACGACGAAAATGCCGTGCGTTGGCTAGCTGCTCTCGGTGCTGACTATGGTGTAGTAGTAGTTAAAGCGGACTCCCCCTGGCAAAATTTAGATGATTTAATGCAAGCATTAAAAAACGACCCCGATAGTGTGGTATTTGGTGCTTCTGGATCAATTGGCTCTCAAGACTGGATGAAAGCAGCCTTATTAGCCCAAGCTGCTGGAGTAGATCCGAGACAGATGCGATTTGTCGCTTATGAAGGTGGTGGTGAGGCACTAATATCAGTTTTAGGAGGTCAAACAGCAGTATGTCCTTGCGATATCTCTGAGATGAAAGGACAAATGCAAAGTGGCAACTACAGAATTCTAGCAGTACTAGCAGATGAACGCTTAACTGGTGAATTTAGTGAATATCCTACCGCTAAAGAACAGGGTTACGATGTTACCTGGGCAGTGTGGCGAGGTTATTACGTACCCCCAAATATATCTGAAGCAGAATATCAATGGTGGACAGACACTATGACTAAGCTAGCAGAAAGCCCCGAATTCAAGCAAGAATTAGCGGAGCGCGGTTTGTTTCCCTACACCAAAATCGGCTCTGAATACGAAACTATAGTTAAAGAACAAGTTAAAGAATTTCGAGAGTTAGTTGAACAAATCAGGCTAAGTTCATGAGCGATCGCATTTTTGCAGGAATAATATTACTCTTTGCTCTATACTACGGTTTCGAGGCACATAATCTTCAAGTCCCATTTGCCTATGAGCCTTTGGGACCTAAAGCTTTTCCCCTTTTGCTATCAATACTTTTAGCAGTTTTTTCCTTGTTGGTTCTATATTCTCCCACACAGCGACCAATACACTGGCCCAAAAATAGGCTTTTATTAAAGTCAGTTTTAGTTGTAGCAACTTTAGTAGGCTATTCCATCACCTTATTTTGGTTGGGCTTCATCCTATCGACAATTGCTGCTGTAACTCTTTTAGCACTTTTATTTGGGGCTAACTGGGCGCAAAGCTTAGTGGGTGGTATTTTCTCGGGGCTAATATTCTATGGTTTGTTTGATTTTCTCTTGCAAATACCCCTTCCCTCACCTTCCTGGTGATTTTAATTAGATATTTGAGATAGGGAGACTGGGGAATGGGGAATTAGGGAATTGGGAAATTAGGGAATTGGGGAATTAGGGAATTGGGGGTGGTTGATGATAACTGATAACTGATAACTGATAACTTCCTCATCCTTCATCCCTCATCCTTTTGATAGAGAATGGGCTCGTTGTACAAATAATTTTGCCCTTGGTACTTAATGGATATTTTTGATTTTCTCTTGCAAGGCTTCACCGTCGCGCTGCAACCAATTAACCTTGGTGTAGCTTTAGTTGGGGCATTTATAGGTACTTTAGCGGGGGCTTTACCAGGTATCGGTCCAATTAACGGGGTAGCAGTACTTTTACCCATCTCCTATGCTTTGAATTTACCCCCAGAAACAGCCTTAATTATGCTAGCAGGCATTTATTACGGGGCAGAATATGGGGGGCGTATTTCTAGCATACTGCTCAACATTCCTGGGGACTCTAGTGCAGTAATGACCACTCTCGACGGCTATCCTTTGGCGCAAAAAGGGATGGCTAGTCAAGCGTTAGCTCTTTCTGCCATTAGTTCCTTTATTGGTGGTACTATCGCAGTGATCGGATTAACTTTATTTGCACCCCTTTTAGCCCAAGTTGCTATTAAATTCGGACCCGCAGAATACTTTAGTTTAATAGTTTTTGCTTTTGCTACCCTTGCGGTTATAGTCGGTAAAAATCCCGTCAAAACTGCGATCGCTGCTATCTTAGGCATGATGATCAGTACTGTGGGAGTAGATTCTAGTACTGGGGTCTTGCGCTACACTTACCGACAACCAGAACTTTATGACGGTATCGACTTTTTAATTGTTGTCATCGGTTTATTTGCCATCAGCGAAATCTTAATAATGTTAGAAAGGGCTAATGTTAGTAAATATATACCAGTATCCCTCAATCAATCCGCTCTGGAATTAGGAGATATATTAAAGTGCAAATGGACTATATTGCGCTCCTCTATAATCGGTTTTATTATTGGGGTTTTGCCTGGTACTGGAGCTAGTATCGCCAGTGCTGTAGCCTATTCTGTAGAAAAACGCATTAACGATCAAGAAGGTACTTTTGGCAAAGGAGATATTCGGGGTTTAGCTGCTCCTGAATCTGCCAATAATGCTGCTGCTGGCGGTGCTTTCGTGCCGATGTTAACTTTGGGAATTCCTGGGTCTGGCACTACCACTATTTTATTAGGAGCATTATTACTTTATAACATTCAACCAGGTCCAATGTTATTTGCTGACAAACCAGAAGTTGCTGGAGGGCTAATTGCTTCAATGTATATCGGGAACTTGATGTTACTAGTTCTCAACCTACCCTTAGTGAATATTTTTGCAGCAATTCTACTGATACCTAACTGGTTGTTAGTCCCAGGAATAACAGTAATGGCTATGGTGGGAGTATTATCAGTCCACGGTAGTATTTTATCTATTTTATCGATGCTGGCGATCGGCTTATTGGGCTATATTTTACGTAAGTTAGAATACTCTTTAATTCCTTTAATTCTCGGTTTTGTATTGGGTGAATTACTAGAAGAAAATTTGCGTCGCGCTCTTGCTATTAGTGGTGGGGAAATAGGAATCTTATTTCAAAGCCAAATATCTCAAGTTCTTTGGTTGCTTACTATAATTACAAGCATAATTTTGCCTATTGTCAGATTAATTCACCACAAATTATTACAACAAGGGAAATCTTAAGTAGTTATGCAAAATTAATTAGATATTTAAGATAGGCAATAGGCACAGCGTAAGAGCATCTCAATCACCCTAAGCAATACCCAACCTTTGCTCTCAAGTAACTTTGCCAACTTCTTTCCGCTAATAGATTTCATACAGCAATTTCTAGAATTTGAGCATTAGTATCTAGTTGAATATCTGCATCATCAATAGATAAACATCCTTCTACTGCTTCATAAATATTTTGTAAAAACTCTTCAAAAGTATCACCTTGAGTTTTGCACAACCAGGAATTGCAGGTACTTCCGCCCAATATCCCCCTTCTTCTGCTTGATGAATAACAACTTTTAACTTCATGATTGATAGCAAATAATTTTATTATTAAATGATTATATCGGGAATTTGTCGGGTTAAGTGCGATCGCATGATTGTAAATCGCTGTTTTAAGCTTCAGAAAACCAGCTTTTAAGTGTTTGTAGTAAGTTTCGCGCAAAGACGCAAAGACGCAAAGAAAGAAACGCCAAGGGATTTAAAGATTATTTAGGATGCCAGTAATGCCATTTTTAATTAAGTCGGTGTTGAAATTAATCAGTAAACCCAGATGTTTATTAGTAAGACGCAGATAAGTAAGCAATTGTTTTTTATGAACAGGAACAATAACTTCTACAGACTTCAACTCAATAATAACCAAATGTTCCACAATAAAATCTGCCCGAAAAAACCCTCCCCCCAATCCATACCTTCATAAACCACAGGAATTGGCTTTTGTCTCTCAAACCGTAACCCTCGCTTCCATAACTAACTCATAAGCCATCATCACCTCATACACACTCCTCCCTCTCTCTTCCTTAACTCTTAAAACCCAACCATTAACCCCTCAGTGTAATCTCTTTGCGTCTTTGCGACTTTGCGCGAGACTATCTTATTCTGTGACAACCCAACTTAGTATTAGTAGAGAATAGGTATGTGATCTCAAGCCTCACCATTGCATTCAAAAAAATAACCCTTTTCTTCCCGTTTCTCTTTGCGTCTTTGCGACTTTGCGCGAGACTATCTTATTCTGTGACAACCCAACTTAATAGTGTTCCTAATCGCTGACACAGGGTAAAATAGCTGAGGATATTAGAACTGAGAGGATTAATAGGTTGGCTACTCGCGTTATTATCGTTCGTCACGGACAAAGCACTTATAATGCAAAGAAGATGATTCAAGGTCGTTGCGATGAGTCAATCTTAACCGAACCAGGAATCGCGGATGCACAAAAAGTTGGTGCAGCTTTAAAGGGTATTAAAATTGATGGCTTTTATTGCAGTCCCCTGAAAAGAGCCAAACAAACAGCAGAAATTATCCATTCCTACCTGGAAAATCCTCCTGAGTTAAACTCCACAGAAAAACTCATCGAAGTGGATTTACCTTTGTGGGAAAAACAAACCAAACAAGATGTCGCAGAAAAATATGCTGATGACTATCGGATGTGGAAGCAACAGCCTCATCAATTTAAGATGGTCTTGGGAGATGGTACAGAACACTATCCTGTTTTATCTCTATATCAACAAGCAAAAGAATTTTGGCAAGAAATCATACCTCAGTATCAAGGAAAAACCCTGTTAATTACGGCGCATAACGGGATTAATCGCTGTTTAATTATGACTGCGGTGGGTATTGAAGCAGAAAGATATCATTCTATTCAACAATCTAACTGTTGCATCAATATTCTTAACTTTACTGGTAATTTTGGTGATGGAGTACAGATCGAATCTCTCAATCAAACTTCTCACTTAGGTGTTCCCCTTCCTTCTACTCGTAACCCCCATCAAGGACCCCGTCTGCTACTGGTGCGTCACGGTGAAACTCAATGGAATAAGGAATCTCGTTTCCAGGGTATTAGAGATATTCCTCTTAATGAAAATGGTAAGGCACAGGGCAGAAAAGCAGGGGAATTTTTAAAAGATGTACCTATTGATTTTGCCGTATCTAGTTCCATGTCTCGCCCCAAAGAAACGGCAGAGATTATTTTAGAACATCACTCAGGAGTGAGTTTAGAAACTACTTCTGAATTAATCGAAATCTGTCATGGTTTATGGGAAGGAAAGTTAGAGTCAGAAATTGAAGCGGATTTTCCTGGGTTATTACAACAGTGGAAAGATGCACCTGAAACTGTACAAATGCCAGAAGGAGAGAACTTACAGCAAGTTTGGGATAGAGCAGTGGCAGCTTGGAATAAGATTGTTACAACCTATAGTAATTCTGAATCTCCCTATACTGGTATTGTAGTGGCTCATGATGCCATTAACAAAGTGATTATCTGCTACTTACTAGGTTTAAAAGCTGATAACTTCTGGAACATCAAACAAGGTAACGGCGCAGTCACAGTTATTGACTATCCTCAAGGAGAAACAGGTAAACCTGTACTGCAAGCAATTAATATCACCACTCATCTCAGTGGTGGAGTATTAGATAAGACTGCTGCTGGAGCTTTGTGAGTGGGTGAAATAACCATTAATTTTACAGATACTTATCCTCTATTGGCTCGATTTATTCGGGATAGCAATCTAAAGAAGGGATGGCAAAATATCCTTGTTTTTGGTGAGTATTAACAGCCACTAACTCTACTTGGTTATTTTCATTAATTTGCCATTGATTGGCTTCGATAATTACAGTGGATTTTACTGGGTTAGTATTTGCTGAAGGGGTATTTTGCACCTCAGAAGTACTAATCGTTCTCAAATCTTGCCACACTGTTTGACCCTGGAGATAGGTATAAGGATTGGATGGTAATCCGCCTTTTCCTGTAAGTACCATGATATTGTTATTTTGTACTGGGCATGTAGCTAATATCAATTGGGTCGGATTAATAATTCTTGTAGGTAATTGAGTAATTCCAAATTGTTTATCTGTTTCTGGGCTGGTGATTTCGATTATCCCATCAAGACCAAATTGAGAGCTAGCATCTATATCACTGTCAACAGAGGTGACAATTACTTCTGTAGTAATGTCAATGTTTCCTCCATCACCAAAGACTGCATTGGCTCTAATATTACTATTACCAGAAGCTAAAACCACATCAGATGAGATCGCAATATTCCCGCCACCAGCACTACTATCTAAAACGCTGGTGCTAATTAAACTATTGTTTTGCAGTTGGAGAACATCTGTTGTTATCTCAATATCTCCGCCACCAGTTTGTTCGGAAGTAGCAATAATTAAACCCTCGTTAGTTATAATACGATCGCTGTTTAATTTAATACCACCAGCTTGACCTGCTCTTGTACTGCTAGTAGTGATTTTTCCTTGAGAATTAATGTAAGAAGAGTTACTGTTAATTGAGATAGTGCCAGCATCTCCTAAACTTTCTGTACTAGTGCTGATGGTAGAGCGATCGCTCAAATTAAAATTGTTAGTTTCTATTTGAATTGTGCCACCGTTGCCACTACCTAAAGTTTCTGCTGTAATTTGACTGCCATTAAGAATATTTACTGATTCTGGTGCATTGAGAATAATGTTACCACCACCTCCAGCATTAGTAGCAGCATTAATACTACTAGACAGATTTAGATTACTACTATCGAGTTGAATTGAGTTAGACTTAATGGTTATATCCCCTGCTGTTCCTGTCCCTGGGGGAATATTGGGATTACTGCTAGAAAAGTTGCCCACATTAATAGTAGCTCCATTGGTTATAGAAAGGCGATCGCTTGTTAAATTAATATCTCCACCATTACCACTATCAACAATCGCACTAGCAAATAAACCACTACGACCTAATTCATTTAAGCCTAATAATTCAACATTTTCAGCATTAATGTTTAAATTTCCTGCTTGTCCTGTACCAGAAGTACTAACAGCAATCTGCGCTCCGTCTGAAACACGCAAACTACCTGTTTCAATAATTAAGTTACCCCCATTACCCACACCAGCACCCAAAAAAGAAGCAATGTCTTCTGGGATACCAGGTATCTTAAAGACTGTAGTATCAATGCTACTCGCAGCGAATTCATTACCACCACTGATATAAATATCATCAGCTTTTATTGTTAAATCTCCCCCATCACCAAAGCCAAATGTTCCACTGGATATCTGTCCTGCATCAGTAATTTCTAAACTACTGGTTTCAATGGTTAAATTACCACCATTACCCCTTGCACCCAAAGCGACGGGAGTAAATAAACCACTAGGACCAAAAACAGAGCCACCACTGATTTTAATGTTTTGGCTTGTAACTTTTAAAGTTCCTGCATTACCAACCCCAAAAGTACCACTAGAAATTTGACCACCATCAGTTATTTGTAAGCTATCCGTCTTAATAACAATATTCCCCCCATTTCCCGTAGCTTCTGGGGCAACATCAGCTAAAATACCACTAAAAACAGGACTAAGAGCCGAAATTCCCTGAACTTTAACTGATTCTGTACCTATAACGTTTAAATTACCCCCTGAACCATTACCCAGAGTATCGGTTAAAATTACTGAACCATCTTGAACTGTGATATTTTTTCCTTGTACTTGAATCCCACCACCACTGTTTCCACTAGCATCAACAGAAGCAGCTTGAGAAAGTTCAATATTGCCATAGGTAAGCTGTTCTTGTCTTGATTCAATTTGTAGCTGTCCATTACTGTTTACAACTGAAACTAAACCATTATTAACTGCCCATAATTCGATGTTTCCTTCGGCTGCGGTAATATTTCCCCCTGATATCTTGATATCTTTACCAACTAAAGCCAAAGTCTGACCATCTGCTACTTTTAATCCATCGGGGCGATTACTCCGATCTAGAGAAAAATCTTGATTGATAATAAGATTATTTCCCCCACCCTCGACAATAATACTTTCTGCATTTGAGCCATATTGTAAGCCGATAGGAATACTAATAGTTAATAAAGGTGGCTCTTGAGCATTAATGGCACTAAATTCACTACCATCTGCAAACTTGATACTATTAGCGGTACTACTAACAAAAGAGCCACCTATATCTAAAGCAGCGTTAGAACCGAAAATAATACCATTGGGATTGAGTAAAAATAGATTTGCTGTACCGTTAGCTTTAATTAAACCATCAATGTCGGAAATAGATTTACCAGTAACACGACTGATAATATTGGCAATTGTTGAGCTATTATCAAAAAATGCAGTTTGCCCATTAAAGATTGAAAACTGCTCAAAACTGTGGAATAGGTTATTTCCTTCGATTGTTCCTCCTGTAATTGTAATAATGTCACCGTTGGGCGCAACAATCGAATTTTGAGGTAGGGTATTATCAGGAATAATTTGGGCATCAGCGATCGCTTTTATCTCAGCAATTAAAATTAGTGCCAAAGGAAAAGACCATAATTTGCACAATTTAAAGTTATTGGTGAGTTTTGGAAAAATGCGATCGCATCTATTAAACATTTGTCATTACCTGTAGAGTTTATAGTTTAAATTCGTCTTGGCTTAATAGTTCATAATTACTGTTTTATCTGCGATTCAGCGATCGCTATCTCTAATTGATAGGCATTACCAGTTCATCATCTACATCAAGGATATTTTCCAGTTTTTCTGAAAGTAAACTATCTAATAGTTCTAAGTCTAAAGTCGCGAATTCTGAAATAAGTGTTTCGTTATTATCAATTATTTCTGTAACTATTTCGTCAACATTGGGCTGATTATCAACCATGGTGTCTAGCTCTTTATTGTCTGATGGGTTTTCAATTGTTAGATCGCTATTAAACCTAGCTAAATAATTATCAACTATAATGTCAGCGACATAAAATTCAGGCTGTAGAATGTTTGACTTTCCAAAGATGTCAGCAATATCTGACTCTAAAGATTCAGTATTGGATAGGGAAGTATCAGACAAATCAACACTTTGCCAACTGAAATTTTGCCAAAAACCATCTTGGCTAAAGTCTTCAGAAGATTGCCAGTAGCCTTTCCAGCCCCACCAGTAGCCTTGCCAGCCCCACCAGTAGCCTTGCCAACCCCATTGATAGACAGTGCCACTATTAACAACCATATCGTTTAATGTTTCTCCACGATCATCTATGCCATCACCATTTGAATCTACATAAGGTGAATTCACAGTTTGATTAACCATTTCTGTAATAATGTCTGGGTTAACTTCAGTTGTAGATTGTTGGTTAATATTTTGGCTCTCATCTTCATCTTCATCTTCATCTTCATCTTCATCTTCATCTTCATCTTCATCTTCGCTTGTTTGGAATATTATTTCTGTTTGAGAGTTATCTTGTAACCATTGAGCAAGTGCATCAGAGTCAATATTTGTTCCTGTGGTTTGGGCGGTAAAAGTTATTTTATCTGCTACTATTTGTTTGGCTTGAGTATAAATTGTTGCTAAATCAGCAGAAGTAGAATTATCAGTTCTAATATCCCAACCTATGGCATCGAAAAGTTGTGTATCTAGCTCACTAATTTCTCTTCTTTGACCAACTCCTAAAACAGGAGCCATAATCCCCAAAGCATTTTCTTGTTCCTTCCAGTGACTAGCTTGATTTCCATCTCCACCTAGTTCTGTATTTTGTCCAGTAGAAAAGTAGGCTACAGTAGTTTGTCCCCCATTAAAAGATAGATAAGGATTTCCACCAAGGGACATATCAATCCAACTATCATAACTACTACTAGCGGATATACTTCCAGAAGAAAAGCGTAACATATCCATTGGAGTAGCATTGTTTAAATTCCCTATCATGCTACTGTAATAGTCATCCTCATTGCTCGCATTAAGATTGGGCTTTCCAGCCAACCAATCAGCGTCATCTAATCCACTAACAAAGCCCAAAGCATGACCAACTTCGTGAATAGCAACACTAAGAAAGTCGAGGCTATTACTATCTATAAGATCACTTTCATAGTTGTAACTCCATCGAACCTGATTCAAAGTGCCATCACCTACACCATCTAGATTTCGCATTAGGATATAGCCATCTAAGCTTGTATCATGAGGATCAATAATGTTTAATGCTTTCGCATTAGCACTAGTCATCTTCATATATTCATTATTATCAACTTTGTAATAGCCGTTACTATCGTATTGAGCATCAAAATAAGCTGTGAATCCACTGATATCGTTTTGTTGATTCTGGTTAATTAAACTGTCAATATCAGAGGTAATATCTTGTTCTAAACTATTACGATAAGTGGTATAACTAATATTCTCTTCTATTGCTGGCAAAGCACCACCAATAAAATCTGGAGGCAAATAATCAGTAATCTCAGCAAAAAGGTTAATGGTCACATTATCAGATAATTGTTGTGACCAAAATTCCCCAGCCATTTCAAAGCCGATCATTTGCTCCACAGTTATTCCAGGGGCATAACTAAAATTAAATTGTGTTCCAGTGTCTAGTGGAGTCATAGGGATAATATTGATAACATATAGTTGTTTTTTGTTCTAAGTAGTATTTCTCAAATAATCTAAATGGTTACTATTTTTAGTTAATTATCCCTAAAAAATTAGCCAAAATAAATCAAGATAAGATGACTTTTTGAGATCTTTTAACTTCATTTTTAAGTGTATTTACTGAGATAGAAAACATCTAGTTTTTCCCACTAGTTTAACTCAAATTACTTTTAAGTATATTTTCTGAGAAGATTTAATACCAATTTCAAAAAGAACGGGCTGGGGAGCAACACTAAGAACTTAAACCTAAAAAAATAACTTTTCAGATATCCTCTAAAAGATTCAGGTAATTTCTATTAACCTGCTATTTTGCTACCTTATTCTCAAACATTTTGATTAAGAAAAGTTAAGATGAATGAGAAATTACTTAACTGAAAATTCCTGGTGAATGTCTTACAGTGTCTTAAACCCGAAACTCAACGCAATCTAGCTATCTTATTTTTTACAGGATTGCTCTTTTGGATCAGTATTACCACTCTACTCCCTACCCTACCTGCTTATATTCAAGATGTGGGAGGGACTCCCAAACAGGTAGGTTTAGTTATGGGTTGTTTTGCTATTGGGTTACTCTCTTCTCGTACTTGGTTAGGAAAACTCGCAGATAGGCGTAGTCGCAAGTTAGTAATTTTAATTGGTTCAACAGTAGCAGGGACAGCACCTATCGGTTATATTTTTGTACAGTTTATACCAGGATTAGCAGCAATCAGAGCTTTTCACGGTATTAGTATTGCTGCTTTTACCATCGGTTACAGTGCTTTGGCGATTGATTTTGCTCCTAGAGAACATCGGGGTAAGATTATCGGTTATATGAATTTGGCTGTTCCTATGGGAATGAGTATTGGTCCTGCTTTAGGAGGATTTTTACAAGCAAGTCTTGGTTATAAGGTATTGTTCTTGGTTTGTGCAAGTTGTGGAATTTTGGCTCTTCTTTTAGGGAGTCGTTTGCGAGATAAAATGAATCGAAAGACAGTAGGAGATCGCCTAACCAAACTCATAGAATCTACTCGTAGCTTTCAGGAACTAACTCACAACTCAGCTTTAGTAACTCCTGCGGTAGTTCTGTTTCTCGTTGGTTCAGTATTTGGTACGCTGGTGGCTTTCTTACCCCTATATGTCAGAGAATTAGATTTCAGTTTAAATATCGGCTTGTTTTATACCACAATTGCGATCGCCAGTTTCATAGTCCGTTTATTTGTAGGAGAAGCAGCAGACCGCTATGGTAGAGGAGTTCTCATTACTATTAGTCTCATCTTCTATATAGTCTCTATGGTGTTCTTAGCCAATGCAGATAATTCAGTCACACTCTTACTAGCAGCTATAGCAGAAGGTTGTGGTGCAGGTATTTTAATTCCCACTATTTTAGCCTTAATCAGCGATCGCTCTTATGAAAATGAACGAGGTAGAGTCTATGCACTTTGCTTAGGTGGGTTCGATGTAGGAATTGCTGTAGCTGGTCCAATTTTAGGTCTATTAGAAGCCAGTTTAGGCTATCAGGGAATATTCAGTTTAGCCACTATTTTATCTGCGATCGCACTTTTCATCTTTATAACTCGCTCTAGTAGAGGTTTATCCCATTCAATTCGCTTTTCTTTGGGTCAAGAAAAAGATGTTTATGCAGTAGATTTACCAGTAACTAGCGGTGCAAATTGACACTCCCTTACGGCTTTAGCCTAAGGGATTCTTGGTTCATCGAATCTCCGTTAGAGGACAGGGATGGTCAAAACGCTGTCTACTTACTCTTAAATGTTGTTTAGCTTTAGCTACTCTAGCTTTATAGTAATTATTTGATTGTCTCTGTTTAGGACTTTTGACCATCTGCTTTCCACTTTTCCCTGTCTTGCGACAATCGCTCATTGGGGAAAGCCGATCCGCTGTCTCTTGAATTCATTTCAAGAGCTTGTAAGCGGGAGCCCAAGACCACGTTGTCGCGCTTATTGGGGTTTTGGTACTTGCGAGATAGTCTTCTTGCTAAACGATTAACGGGACTTTGACAATTTTTCCCTATCAAAAAGGGGTGAAATAAAATTGAACATCAAACATTGATAATAACTACCTACTAATCACTGCTTTTAACAGGACGGAAAGGATTTAAAAAATTCAGTAAAGGATTAATATTACGAGTTTGTATCCAGAGTCTTCCCTCTCCACCAAAGCGACAAACTAAACCCTCTCCCCCAAAGATACCAGTTTTTAAATTATTAAAAGAAAGCCCCCCAATTAGTTCCACACTATAATCAAGACTATCTTCAAAAGCCACAATATAGCTAGTATCAACAATATAATCTCCTGCTACAGCCATTTCAATAATACCTCCATAGGAACTAAACCAAAAATCTCCTGTTCCTATAGCTCGCAACAAAAACAAAGATTCCCCACTAAAAAAACCTTTAAAACCCTGAAACTTACTATCTAATTCTATACCATAACTGCAAGCCAGAAACCCAGAAGATTGCACCATTAAGTTACATTGTTCTGTTAAATAATAGTGTTGAATATCTCCAGGTACACCAGGAGAAATATACAGTTCTCCATCTCTTCCTTCGGCAGTAAATTCATTAATAAATAAAGATTCTCCACCCAACATTCTCCCTACACCTTTGAGTAATCCCCCCTTAATTTTAGACTTCATTTTTAAACAATAATCCATCGCAGCCATAGCGGAAGCTTCTACTAAGACAGTTTGATTAGCTGGTATATTTAATATCAAAGAAGCATAACTAGGAGAATGTTCTATTTTGTAAGGAATATCATTATTCATATTATTTGTTGATTGCTCATTGTTAGTTGTTAATTGTTAATTGTTAATTTTTGATTGATGATTGATAGTTACTACTTGCTACTTGCTACTTGCTATTCCCTTAATTATCTAGGCGGTAACATCGAACCAATTAGTGAACCAAATGCACCAGGATTATGAGTTTGACAGAAGAGTTTACCCCTTCCTCGAAATCTAGCAACTAATCCTTCTCCCCCCAAAAATGCACCAATCCAACTAGAACCAGCCTTAGTAATACTAAAATCAAGACTGCCCTCAAAAGCTACAATATGACCTGTATCAACAATGTATTCTCCATCAACATCTATTTCATAGATACCACCAAAAGAAGTTAGTAAAGCTGTTCCATAACCAGAGATAGTTAACCAGAAAATAGACTCTCCAGAAAATACTGATTTTAATCCCTGAAAACCCAGGTCGATATCTATTTGGGAACTACAAGCTAGATAAGAAGTTGCTTGTACAATTAAGTCTTGTCCCTGCATTTCATAAACTAATAAATCTCCAATTAACTTGGGTGCTAACCAAACTTCATCCCCATCTTTAAATGAACGAAATACACTCAGAAAGAGGGATTCTCCTGCAACCATCCTTTTTAAACCACCAATAATACCGCCTCCTCTTCCCTGGCGTAAAGTGGTATTAACTTGGATCGAATCATTCATCGCGATCATGGCACCAGCTTCCGCAATGATCTCCTCTCCTGCATCTAAAGTAACACAGGCGATCGCGCTATCAGGTTGGTGTAATAATTTTACCTTCATTACTCACTATTAAACAAATTATCCCTTACTGAATCTGTCATAAATTCACCTGTTTACATTGTTCTTCTGGAATCATTAGCAGCTTTAATAATCTGGGGGCGAATAAAATTGACCAAACCTGAAATACTACGAGACTGAAGATAAATATCCCCATTACCAGACAAACGATTTACAAACCCTTCTCCCGAGGTGACTGAACTAATTAAACTGCCAGAAAGTCCCACACTCATCTTAATTCCTAGTTCGTAGGCGACTAGATGACTATTATCTACTACAAATTGTCCTGTGACAGTTTTTTTGGTAATACCACCATACGCCCCAAAAAAGACTTTACCTGTGCCACCTAGTTTCAGTTTAAACAATCCTTCTCCAGCAAACCAACTGGAAAAACCAGCCCAACGTACTCCCATTTTAACTCCTGGGGTATGAGCAATATATGCACCAGGCTGGAAGCAAATACCTCTACCATTGAGATCGATTTCCACAATATCTCCCACCATAGATTGAGTTAATACTACTTGTAACGGGCGTTGAGTCTGGTTACTAAAAACATTAACAAATAAAGATTCACCCCCCAGAAATTTCCGGATCAACCCAGAGAAAAACCCTCCAGAAAATTCTGTCTTCATCGTCACCATACTATCCATACTGATCATCGCACCTGCTTCTGCGGTGATACTTTCCCCTGGTTCGAGACTGACAAAAATTGCTGCGAAAGCTGGTTTATATCTAATATCGCACTGCATGAGTTTAACGATTAAATCTTGTTTCCAGTATGACAAAGTAAAAATTTACCCAATTATTAAAAACATACACTTGTGAGGGTGTAGCGATTGGGAATAGGGAGTTAATAGAAGATGTCTTAATCTTTGCGGTCTTCTGCTGTAACTAGGTAATTGGACAAAACTAATTACATAAAATTAGTCCTGAAAGGGTTTCTCACACAGATTTGCCAACTATTTTAACAAGAAAAATAGAAACGACAACGATAACCTTGTACATTAAATATAAAGATTATTATGCGGAAAATATGCCCGATATCACTTGTATTTACGAAAATTGGATTCTGACAAAATCCTGGTTAACTCCTTTGCTGGCGACAGCTACAGAACCAGAAACAGAAAATAGTTCTCTAATTCTAGCAGGGGTTTTACTCAGCCTGGTCATTATCTATTTCGCTAGCAAATTAGGAGGCGAAATTTGCGCTCGTATCAATTTACCTCCCGTTTTAGGAGAATTAGTAGGTGGGGTATTGGTGGGAGTTTCTGCTTTCCGCTTACTGGTTTTTCCTGAAGCAGGTTGCACCGCAGAAGATTCTCTAATTATTAGCTTTCTGCAACAAACCGCAGGTTTAACACCCGAAGCTACAAATTCAGTTTTTGCTGCTCAAAGCGAAGTAATCTCCTTACTTTCAGAATTAGGTGTAATCATCCTTTTATTTGAAATTGGACTAGAATCAGACCTCAAGGAACTAATCCGTGTAGGACCTCAAGCTGCTGTCGTAGCAGTAGTGGGAGTGGTTGTACCTTTTGCTGCTGGTACTGCTGGTTTAGTTTATTTATTTGGTGTTCCTACTATCCCAGCGATTTTTGCTGGTGCAGCTTTAACCGCCACTAGTATTGGTATTACCGCTAAGGTGTTAGCAGAGTTAGGACAACTAACTTCTAAAGAAGGTCAGATTATTATCGGTGCGGCAGTTTTAGACGACATTCTTGGGATCGTCGTGTTAGCCGTGGTAGCTGCTTTAGTCAAAACTGGAGAGATTGAAATATCTGGTATTGTTGTATTGATTATAAGTGCAGGAGCGTTCCTAATTGGTTCAATTGTTTTAGGTCGCTTTATTAGTCCGTTTATTGTAGGACTGGTCAACGAGATGAAAACTAGAGGTCAAGTACTTTTGACTGGTCTAATTTTTGCCTTTGCTTTGTCCTATATTGCGACAGTAATTCAGTTAGAAGCTATTTTAGGAGCTTTTGCTGCTGGGTTGATTTTGGCAGAAACCGATAAACGGCAAGAATTGGAAGAGCAAGTTATTCCTGTAGCTGATATTTTTGTTCCAATTTTCTTTGTCTGTGTGGGAGCAAAAACTGACCTCAGTGTTCTAAATCCTACAGTTCCCACTAACCGTGAAGGATTGGTCATTGCTACATTCCTGATTGTGGTAGCTATTTTGGGTAAAGTAGTTACTGGCTTTACCGTGTTTGGAAAAGACAGTCTTAATAAACTAGCTATCGGTGTGGGAATGATTCCTAGAGGAGAAGTAGGACTGGTATTTGCTGGAGTAGGTTCAGCAAGTGGTGCGCTATCAGAATCCACAGAAGCAGCCATTATTATGATGGTAATTCTGACTACTTTTGTTGCGCCTCCTCTACTACGTTTAGTGTTCGAGGAACCTGAAGTAGCCACCCCATCTCCAACAACTGACAAATAAAAAAAACTTAAATTTCTGGTTAGATCACCTACAATAAAGATTTTGTGGGTGATTTTTTATTTGCCTTGAAGACTCTTAGGGTTAATCCGCTTCGGATTTCACCGAATTAATCTTCGCAATTGATTTGAGATGTAATAAAATTTAGCAGAAACCTAACTACTTGACTTTTCGTCCCTGTGGATTAGTGTATGAAAGTATATGATGGAATTCGATCGCGGTTAGACGAAAAAATAACTAGGGGTCGTTGGCAAAACTTTACTGTGAGGGAAGACTAACTGTGAAATTACACTGGCTATTATCAAGTATTTTGGGTGTTTTTCTGTACTGTTCTCCTGCTTATGCAGGAAAGTTGTTGTCTTGGGAATTTAATAATCGAGAAAACCGCTTAGAGTTTCTCACTGATGAAGGGGTACAGCCTAGGGCTAAGTTGATTTCTAACCCTACTCGTCTAGTAATTGAACTTCCAGGGACAACTTTGGATAGAACTACGGTAAGAGAAACTTATAATGGTGCGATTCGAGGCTTCCGTATTGGTCAATCTACTCCTGATACTGTGAACTTAGTTGTAGAATTAGCTCCTGGTTATATCCTTGACCCTCAACAAGTTAAGTTCCGTGGTATATCCCCTACTCAGTGGACTGTAGAAATTCCTACCCCGAGAATTTCCTCAACTCCCCAAGCCACTACCGAAATAGCTTCTCCTAGTCCGACACCCACTGTTAAAGTCCCTCCTAAGATTACACCACTACCCACCACCCCCAGAACTGTAACACTACCACCGACGAGAACTATTACACCACTACCCACCACCCCCAGAACTGTAACACTACCACCGACGAGAACTATTACACCACCACCCACCACCCCCAGAACTGTAACACCACCACCTACAACCAATACTTCTACTGCGACTTTGGTTGCTCAGACTTCTCCCTACATTAGAGCAACTAGTCACGGCTTTTTTATAGATATCAATGGTGATCGCAGTAAGAAAATTCGTTTTAGTCGCAGTGGTTCAAAGATTAACTTTGACCTAGAAGATACTACCCTACCTCAAGATTTAGCTTCTAAAACTGTTGCAGTTAATCAATATGGGGTTCAAGAAATTCAATTTAGCCAGACTAATTCTAATGATGCTCGCATCAGTCTCAAAGTTACAGAAAATGCTCCAGACTGGTTAGCTACTTACAGTCGCATCCGAGGACTACTCCTAGTTCCCAGAGGAAATACCTCTAATATCGCTCGGAATCGTAACTCTATCACAGTACCAAGCTCTTCACCTACCCCCAGACCCAGACCCTTAAATTCTAATCAAACTACTGTTCAAGGCTTAGAACTATCCAATAATGATACTCAACTCTTGATTAAAAGCGATCGCAGTTTGATTGCTCGTAGTAATGCTCTGGGAAATGGTGTCTATGAAATTAGAATTAACAATGCTCAATTGGCTGACCCTTTTCAGGGTCCCCAATTAAAAGCAGGAAGTCCTGTGACTCGACTTACAGTACGCCAAGACGGATCCTCAGTCCTAATTTTGGTAACAACTAGGTTAGGAGTTCGCTTAGGCAATATTAATCAAAAAGCCAACAATCTGATTTCCTTACCCATCCAAAGTAATCGTCAAGCAACTACACTATCTCCTATTACTGTTCCACCCCCTACCCCTGCTCAAAATAAACCATTAGTAATTATTGACCCTGGACATGGAGGACAAGACCCAGGAACTATTGGGATCGGTGGTGTCAGAGAAAAAGATATTATTTTACCAATTTCTTTAGATGTAGCAGAAGAGTTACGCAAGCAAGGTGTAGAAGTCAGAATGACTAGAGATAGAGACTACTTTGTCAGTCTTCAAGGTAGAACCGATCTAGCTAATAAAATTGATGCAGATTTATTCGTCAGTATTCACGCTAATGCCATTAATCTTTCTCGTCCTGATGTTAATGGTTTAGAGACTTACTACTATCAAAATGGTCGCCGTTTGGCTGAGGTGATTCACTGGAATATTCTCAACAGTGTCCCTATTCGCAACCGCAATGTTCGTCGGGCTAGATTTTTTGTCTTAAGACATTCAACAATGCCTGCTGTATTGGTAGAAGTGGGATTTTTGACTGGTGCTGAAGATTCGGTTCGACTCAAAAACCCTAACCACCGTCGTCAGATAGCAAAAGCTATTGCCAGAGGTATCGTACAGTATATCAAGGAAAAAAAACTCTGAGTAGCTCTCCCTAAATCCAGATTTTTAAGTTAATCTGATTCTTAATATCTATATCTGAACTATTAGCAAAAACTCTATCTCAATATCTTATTCTTATAAATGGTAGGAAACCCGAATTTACGTATTGGCTTATTTGATAGTGGTGTCGGGGGATTAACTGTTCTCAGACAAATTTATCACCGAATGCCCAATGAATCAGTGCTTTACTTTGCTGATACTGCACGACTTCCCTATGGTACAAGGTCTTCAGAAGAAATTTTAGGATTGGTTCGGGAAATACTGGATTGGATGTCTCGGCAAGGTGTGAAAATGATTATCATGGCTTGTAACACTAGTTCCGCTTTAGCTCTAGAAACTGTAAGACAAGAATATGATATCCCCATATTAGGGTTAATTTTACCAGGAGCAAGAGCAGCAGTACAGCAAGGCAAAAGAATCGGAGTGATTGCTACTCCTGCTACCGCATCTAGTAACGCTTATCGTCAAGCAATTCAAGAAATTGATCCCACTGCCAAAGTCTGGCAAGTGGGATGTCCTGAATTTGTTATGCTGATTGAGAGTAATCAAATTTATACTCCCTATACTAAACAAGTTGCTCAAAGCTATCTCCAGCCTTTATTAGACCGTAAAATAGATAGTTTGATCTATGGCTGCACCCACTATCGACATTTAGAAGCTGTATTTCATTCTATTTTGCCTACTTCTGTGAATATAGTCGATCCCGCCGAGTATATTGCGATCGCAGCAGAACAAGAACTAGAATTAATGGGACTAAAAAATAATGGACGAGCTTTACCCACTCGCTTTTGTGTGAGTGGTTCTCCTCGGAAGTTTGCTAGACTATCTCAGCAATGGCTGGGCTGTGTTCCTCCAGTGGAGAAAATTTATCTGAGAGAGCCATCTAATTTTTCGATAACTCTCAACCCACAGCCTCTAGATAACTAGTTAACTATTAACTTCTAGCTTCTACCTGTTGATTATCCTTTGTATTGGAGGATACAGATTTCAATTTGCTCTGATTTTCAGCTACTTTCAGAAGTGCATATACAGCCATTAGGTAGATAGCAGCAAGCACAGGAATAAACATCGGTAAATCTCCGTATTTCATGGTATGGCAGCAAATGTTAAGATGGACTACTAGGAAATTACAGTTGTGAACAATAAAACTAATCAGCCATAAATAATCGAAGATTATCTGTAATATCAAATCTTTAACAAAATAGATTGCTTTTACACCACAATCCCTCTGCACTGATGTGCTGAACCATCCTGTGAGATTTATATTGCAGATTCGATTTTATGAATGAACAGTCAAGTCAAGCTATGTATTACAAACACACAACTCGGTATTTGCCTTTCCCCTCACACAAAAAAGGTTGCTTTTTTCTTTTGAACTAAACGCCTCGTACCGGCGCGGTGACTCAACTCAACTACTTACTACTGGTAACAACTATCAAAGAATAAACTATTGTTTAAACCTAATAGTTATGATCGCAACTCAGTTTGAGCTAGTAGGATTCAGAGTTACCACACCGCTAAGTATTTAATTTTCTTAATCCTTACTAGCAATAATACCATAAAAATTCAAATATTAGTAGTCAGATCAAAGCTTTTTTGGCAATAATTTTTAGGGTTTTTTCTGACAAAAAGTTGGTTCTCAGGTTAGCTTCCCTTAAAATAAGTACAATAATATGTAAACTTTCTTAAATACATTAATAATTGCCAAACGTGGCTTAACAATGATATCTACTACTTCTCTATTAACTCCCGTTGAAAACGATCTTCAGATACTAACAGATAATCTCAAAAAACTGATAGGAGCGCGCCATCCTATTCTTGGAGCAGCAGCGGAACACCTGTTTGATGCAGGAGGAAAAAGACTTAGACCAGCCATTGTCTTGCTAGTTTCGCGAGCAACTATGATAGGACAAGATATTACACCCCGTCATCGTCGTCTCGCAGAAATTACAGAGATGATTCATACTGCAAGTTTGGTACATGATGATGTAGTAGATGAAGCAGATTTGCGTCGTAATGTTCCCACAGTAAATAGTTTATTTGACAACCGCATTGCTGTCCTAGCAGGAGATTTTTTGTTTGCTCAATCCTCTTGGTATTTGGCAAATTTAGACAACCTAGAAGTAGTAAAGTTACTCTCAGAAGTAATTAGAGATTTTGCCGAAGGAGAAATTTTACAAGGATTAAATCGTTTTGATACAGATTTATCTATAGAGACTTATTTAGAAAAAAGTTATTACAAAACTGCTTCTTTAATTGCCAATAGTGTCAAAGCAGCAGCGATACTCAGTGATGCAGAGCGAGAAATAGTGAACAGCCTCTATGAATATGGTCGTCATTTGGGTTTAGCATTCCAAATTGTCGATGATATCTTAGACTTTACTGGTTCAACTCAAGTGTTAGGAAAACCAGCAGGTTCTGATTTGGCTAGTGGTAACTTAACAGCCCCCGTTCTTTATGGAATGGAAGAAAAACCCTATTTAGAAGTATTAATTGACAGGAAATTTAGTGAAGAAGGAGACTTACAAGAAGCTTTAACCAATATCAATAATAGTAATGGTATTAAAAAAGCTAGAGAATTAGCTAATTACCACAGTGAGCAAGCATTAAAATGTCTTGATTGTCTGGAAGCTTCTGATTCAACTAGAGCCTTAAGAGACTTGACTGATTATGTTTTAAGTCGTCTGTACTAAACTCAATTCTCGGTCATTGTAGTCACTAAAACAATATTAACTTAAACTTGAATGGTCAAATAACTCTCATTGGTGTTGAGAAGGAGTGGAGCGTGTCATCAGTAAAACCCACAATTCTGGTTACAGGAGGGGCCGGCTATATAGGTTCTCATACCGCCTATACTCTTAAACAGGCTGGTTACGGGGTAGTAATTTTAGACAATTTGTCTTATGGACATCGGGAAATAATTGACAATGTGGTCAAGGTAGAGCTAGTAATTGGAGATACAAGCGATCGCCCTTTACTAGATAAGCTATTTGCTACTCATAATATTGCTGCGGTGATGCACTTTGCAGCATATATTGCCGTAGGAGAATCAGTCGAAGAACCAGGAAAATACTACCTTAATAATGTTTCTAGTACCCTTAACTTACTAGAAGCAATGTTAGCAGCAGGTATTAATAAATTTGTCTTTTCTTCTACCTGTGCAGTATATGGAATGCCACAGCAAATACCCATGACAGAAGAACATCCCCATAACCCCCTTAGCCCCTATGCTGCTAGTAAGGATATGGTAGAAACCATTTTAAGAGATTTTGATCAGGCTTTTGGGTTAAAATCTGTAGCTTTTCGTTACTTTAATGCTTCTGGTGCAGACCCCAGTGGCAAACTAGGAGAAGATCATAACCCTGAAACCCATTTGATCCCTCTTGCATTACTTACAGCTTTGGGCAAAAGAGAATCTTTGTACATATTTGGCACTGATTATGATACCCCTGATGGCACAGCCATTAGAGATTATATTCATGTTAATGACCTTGCTACTGCTCATGTTTTGGGGCTAGAATACCTTTTAGCTGGAGGAAGTTCAGAAGTATTTAACCTGGGCAATGGTAATGGCTTCTCTGTTAAAGAAGTTATTGAAACGGCTCGTCAAGTCACAGGATTACCCATTCGGGCGTTAGAGAGCGATCGCCGTCCTGGGGATGCACCGATTTTAGTAGGTAGTAGTGCTAAAGCTCGTCGAATTTTAGGTTGGAATCCTCAGTATGCTGATTTAGGGAAAATTATAGAAGATGCTTGGAGATGGCATCAACAGCATCATAAAGGATAAACGATGAGGAAATATAAAGCGCATTATAATATAAGCGCGAAACACTTTCCTCACAACTATAAGTCAACAGTAAGTTAATTGGTTAGCAGTAATAAGGCTGTTGTCATCAGTACCTCATCTAAATCATTGAGGTAATATCATCAATCCATTCCCAGTTTAGAGGGTCAAGAGTTAGAGATTTTGAGAGAAAAAGATTTATGTTCCCTCAACCATTAATAAATTTAAGAATCTGCATTGCTACTAATTCAGGCTGTTCCCCTTGTGGTGAATGACCTAACCCTGACAACCAAACTAATTGAGAGTTGGCGATCGCATTCTTAAATTGATAAGCAGCTTTCGTTCCCAAGACATCATCTCGCTCTCCCCACAAAATAAGAGTTGGTTTATCAATTCTGGGAATGCGTTCTCTAAGATGATAATAACCACCACTACGAGTAAAATCCTTAATCGCCCTATCCCAACCAGGCATCAGTGAAGGCAAAGCAGCACAGCGAATGACATCTTCTGTTTGAAAATCTAGTAAACCCAGACTTTTACCCCAGAATAGACCTTGAATTCGTCGCTGTCGCCAAAATTCCACTCCAAATTCTATTATTGGGTCGGGTAATAGCTGACCGATGGGAAAACTACCGCTATAACCTACTGAATTAATCAGAACTAGCTTGGCTACCGCTTCTGGATGAGTATAAGTAAAATCAATAGCTGCTGCACCACCCATAGATGCCCCTACCAGAATAACTGGACGTTTGATTAAAGTGCGCCAAAAACAATAAAGATGTTCTTTAATCGTATTAGGATTGTAGGAAATATCCAAAGAGCGTTCGGTAAAACCAGAGCCGAGGAGATCTACTGCCCAAGTTTCCTGCTTTGCTGCCAGTTCGGGAATCAAACGCCGAAATTCTAATAAAGAGCTATCAAATCCGTGTAGCAATAAAATGGGTAAATCGCCAGTTCCCGACTCGATACAAGCAGTAGCGATCGCTTTTTGAGATAGATTGGTCAATATCGGATGGCGTTGAATACTTCGAGCAATAGAGATCGAGTCTCTATTTCTTAGGAAATAAACCTCTTGGGGCAAAAAATCAGGAAACATTTTTCGACAAGCGTGGGCGCACGCTTCCTTTAAACATCTATCAACAAAGCATTTGCTATCTGGGTCTTATACCATTATTAACAGAAGAGTTCTAATAATGTTGTGTATTCCTACTCCAGACCGACCAACCAAGAAATAGAGCATTATTTAAAGCAACAAAGTCAACAACCTTTTTCTTGTCCCGATGTGGGAGCTTCCCGTCATCTTGGGGATAATTCTGATAAGAATCTGTCTAGTCGTTACACCATTGACCATAATCGAGTGTTGCTGGGGTCAGGCGCGAAGATATTTAAGCTTGCCAAGATAGCCTTAAGAAACTGGGAGATGTTTGGACTCGACTGGGTTGAACTTCTGTGGAGAGAGACACCAATTGAGGTGGGGTCAACAGTAGGAATTATGGTTCAACAACTAGGTATTTGGTCCCTTAACCCCTGTCGAATTATCTACGTCTTTGAAGAAAATGGTTCGACTGAAAGATTTGGCTTTGCTTACGGAACATTGCCAGACCACGGATTGTGTGGGGAAGAACGTTTTGTAGTGGAATGGTGTCGCTCTAATGACACAGTTTGGTACGACCTGTGGGCTTTTTCTCGACCTAATCAATGGTTAACACGAATCTTCCCTTGGTATGTACGCAGACTGCAAAAACGCTTTGGTGCTGGTTCACTTCAGGCAATGAAAAGGGCTGTGTAGTCAGAGAGTGAAAGTACATTATTTTAGATATTGTCTCTCATCCCAAGATAGAGCTAATGTATTGAGCTAGTTCGGTTAAATTATCAAGGTTATCACAATATTTTTCCGCTTGCTTCTGTTCCATGCCCAAGTCTTTCAAAAGACTAACCATACATTTGTACATGGTGACTTCAGCTAAATGTTGTTCTTCGCCACCAGCGTTTTGATATTGTAGATATTCCTTGGCTCGTAGTCCAAGTTCGTGATAGGTAGAGTTGGCTAATAATCTGCTTAATTGTGTGAAATCCATGCTGTACGCAGTGCATTCGCTACTCTTAAACTGTACAAGCATTTCACAATCGCGCGGAAGCTACTGTAATTGCTCTTTAACGATATATTTCCCTGAAGATGTTAAGATTCCCATCGAACCGAATCAGATAAGTACCTAGGCAAAATTATTTACACATTTTTCGCCTCAGGTGGAACAGTATTCCCTATTACTGCTTTACCTATTCCCCCGGGAGGAGACTTAATATATCTAGGTATTGAACCCAAAATAGAGCGATTTTGTAATAA
>JASJCP010000052.1 GCA_030065935.1 Xenococcaceae cyanobacterium MO_167.B27 | reverse complement strand
CCCTAAAAGGGAGACGGGCTTCTAACCTCACGATTAGAACTTGCTCCCCTCTCTTGGTGCGCGTTCCCATGCTCGGGAAACCCGAGCGGGGTCGCACCGCTGCGCCACTTATCTAGAACCAAGTTCCCCGACAGTACGACTTGAGAGCCAATTTCTTGCTTTTCGGGAGTCCCCCGATACGTTTCTAAACCTCGATTACACAGTTCTTGAGCGGATGCTATGTCTCGATTGATTTGGATATCAACTCCATAGCCACATAATGAGCAAATATGATATCTATCCGAAAGTTCTTTCCTAACTTCAGCACGGCAGTTGGGGCAAATTTGACTACTACCACGGTGATCAACCTCAGCTACAAATTTTCCGCTTCTCCATCCTACATATTTGAGGATAGAGCGAAATTGACCGAATCCAGCATCAATAGTATGTTTACCCAAAAATCCTTTAGCCATGATACGGAAGTCTATATCTTCTAAAAAGATAGTATCTGCCATCTCACAGAGTTTATGAGCTAGCTTGAACTGGTAATCTTTTCTCTTGAAGGCAATGTGATTATGTAGTGCTTCTACTTTTTTCCTAGCTTTCTCGTAATTTAGGGAGCGTTTCTGTTTTTTAGATAATCTGCGTTGTAGCACTTCCAGCCGACGGTGCAGGGTCTTGAAAAACTTGCGTCCAGGTTCGACAAAGCTATCTGAAGTTGCACAATAAGATAACAAACCTACATCAACCCCGATACAGTGACCGTGAGGTATTGGATGAGGGATTTCAATGTCTGATTGAATGCTAATAATTGCAAACCATCCTTTAGCCTTTTTGATAACACGAACTTGCTTAATAGCAAAACCTTCTGGAATTGGGCGATGCAAGTTAATTTGCACCCTACCTAACTTTGGAAGTTTTATTTGCCAGTCACTTAAGGGGTTAGAACGAAACTGCGGGAAAAGAAGCGACTTCATTTGCCCATATTTCTTGAATCTAGGGAATCCGTAACCTCTTAAGAGAAAGAAATCTATTGCATCATGCAATCTTCTAATATTAGTTTGTAAAACTTGTGAAGGTACTGCTGCCAAGAGAGGAAATTTTTTCTTGGCTGCTGGTAAATTATTTTGCTGTTGGTGATATCCAGGGAAAGGATAATCTGCTGACATTATATATTCAGACTCCAAACTACACCTATCGATAGGACACTTGCGAGAAGCGATCCAATCCTTTAATTCACGGAGCGCATAGTTATAACTAATACGACAAGTTTCCAACCACTCGTTGAGTAGTTCGACTTGAGAATGGTCTGGATATAGGCGATATGTATAGTTTAGGGTTAGAGCCATGAAATTTATGTTACCATCAAAATCCTTATTTTGTAACATAAATCTTGTCCACAGCGAACATCAACACCCCATGAATGGGGTGGGAATTCCCGCTCGGTTCTTTAAACTCAGATCTTGCACCAAGAAAAATTGATGTGTTGAGTTGTGGGTAGAGTGATTATGAATAGGGGATTGTAGCTTGTTATCTACCAAATAAGTAGAACTTAGTTCAACTATTATAAGAAACTTTTGTGTAGGTTACAGCTTAACTTTAATATTTAAAGTGATTTTTTCAGTAAAATTCGGGCAATATAGATAGTATTAAACTCAATCAAATGCCACCGTGTCGCAAGAGAACTTTTTTTCTTTAGAGCAGATAATAGACCGTCACCCCTTGACCGTAGCTCCTGAAACTTCTGTATTAGAAGTTATCAAACTGATGCAGGAATGGGGGAACAGTTGTCCAATCTCAAATAATGAAAATAATTCAGAGACAAGTTCTACTCCTACCCTAACTAATAGTTGTGCCATTGTCATTATCGATTTTCAAGTTCAGGGAATCTTTACCGAGCGAGACTTAGTTAAGATAATTGCTGCGGAATTAGATTTTGACTGTACACCTATCAATGAGGTAATGAGCCGAGAATTAATTACTCTAATTCCCACTGGCTTAGAAGATGTCTTAACGGCTCTAAAGTTGCTAGGGGCACATTCTATTCGTCATCTGCCAGTGGTGGACAAACACAATAGGTTATTGGGCTTGATTTCGGAAACAAGTCTCCGAGAGAACCTACAACCAATTAATCTAATGAGATGGCGTAGGATGGAGGCTCTAGTTCGCTGGCAACATCCCACGTTGGGTCTAGTTACTCCAGCAGATTTTATCTCCATAGCAGAAGAAACTGGAATAATCATTGCTCTGGATCAGTGGGTACTGAAGAATGCTTCTAGCCAGTTTTGTGAGTGGAAAAATCAGTTTCCTGCTTTTGCCCATTTAACCCTAAACGTCAATCTTTCGGGTAAGCACTTTTTTCAATCAAATTTAACCCAAAAAATTGACACAATTCTGGCTGAAACAGGCTTAGAATCGCAGTCTTTGAAGCTGGAAATTACTGAAAGCGTTATGATTCAAAATTCCGAATCTGTATTAGAGACGTTGACTCAACTAATAAATAAAAAGATTCAAATATGCCTTGATGACTTTGGGACAGGCTATTCATCGTTAAGTTATCTTCACCGCTTTCCCATTGATGTTTTGAAAATTGACCGTTCTTTTATTCATAATTTGAATCTCAACAATTCACAATCGGCAATTGTCCGCACTATTATTGTCATGGCTCGTGAATTAGGGATAAAAGCGATCGCTGAGGGGGTAGAAACGTTAGAACAACTCAATTTCCTCAAAGCCTTGGGCTGCTCTGGAGCGCAAGGCTACGGGTTTTCTCCTCCCCTAAATTCCCAAGCAATGACCAGTCTTCTGACTCAAGTTACTGAACATCAGAATCAGGAGGTGCTATTTGGTAATTTTGCTAAAATCTAATTACACAAGGGTTTGAGATTTATTCAGCAAGCGCTATTATAGTTGCTTTTGGCGTTGTTGCACCAATAAGAAATACACATGAGATTCTAATTTAGAGCAATCAACACCGAATCAATAGACCTCTTGCAAAAGTCTTTTTGATCCATATAGATTGCATTTCTCAGTAAATGTGAATTTACATCAATTAGAAGAAGTGCTAAATAAGCATATACTAATTCTCAAACATGACGAGAACTGCTCTATTTCTTCAATTACTTTTGAGACATGGTATTACTTTACATTTAAGCTTTCAACTTTATTTAAACTTTATCAAAAAAAATTTTTTCTCAGTATCTTTATTTTTGTAAACTATTCTCAGTGTATTTATTTAAAATAACCGTAAATAAATCAACAATATTCATAAACTTATTGTAAAGATAGGGATTTTCTAGTAAATAGAAGTAGCATAAGGTAAGACAGAAAAATTCAGTATAAACACTAGCTGAAATATCTTTACCACGAAAGTCAAATAAATAAAATATGAACAATAATTACTTCAATCTAATTGGAATTTCTCTATTAACTACAAGCATTTCTGCTTACCTTGTTTCTCCTGCTCAAGCAAATACTCTGAACTTTAGTATCACTGAATTCACAGGGTCTAATACAGAAGTTGAGTTTACACTCGAAGATATTGCGCCAAATACAGTAAGGTTCACTTCATCTGTTATCAATACCAATACTGGGAATTTTGGCGATACTGTTGGCTTGTACTTTGATGTAGCAGATACTTTTGATTCAACAAATTTTATAGCAACACTTATTGATGTTACTCCCGACGCTGGTACTATCAGTGGTCTCCCAGATAATTTCAGTTTAATTGAAGATTTTGAGTTTAATGGTGGGGGTCCAGCTAATCCAGGAGTTTTTGATCTTGGTGTTGAAATTGGAGTAAAAGGTGCTAGCGATAAAGGTGATGCTGATTATTTCCAAACTGTTGTATTCGACCTTTCTGCTAATGGCTTGACTGTTGAGGAGTTCACAAGTCAAAAGTTTGGGGCAAGATTGCAGAGTGTTGGCAGTAATATTGGTAGTGGTGAAGGGAGTGCAAAATTAGCAGGTATATCCCCAATTTCTTCTGACCCTTCCGATCCTACTGATGTCCCCGAACCTGGAACAATATTGGGTCTAGGTTTATTTACTCTTGGTACTGCTGCTAATGCTAGAAAGACTAGAAAGCAACAATAAGTACCATTACAAAATTATTCGTACATTATCGTATTACGTTACTACTTCAAGCATAAACCTTGCTCCCTAATCATGGCGATCACATCTTGAAATTAAGAAGATTATATGTACTAGATAAAGCAATACATTATTGTTAGTGTATCCTAGAGCAAATTTTTGAGCATCGACGCTTAAAATTTCTTGAATTGCTTGAGGATTACTTACTACTATGAAAGATGGTATGCCAAACAACTTCAACTTGAAAGTTTCGACCTATTTTTTGGCGCATTCTTCTAAAAAATCAATAGGTAGAAAAATCCAGTTAATCAACTGTATCAATGAGGAGCTTTGAGGACCTTTTAGTAAGTTCATAGCTTGAGTATATTAGGATTTTGCTAATCTGATTTCTAGTCTCTAACAAACAGGTGTTAAGTAGTTCCACGCTCATTAAACATTAAATGGTGAAGGTAGGGCGGGAAGGAGACTTCACAACAAAGCCGATCTGTTTTGGGTTCAATATCTAGATATATTAAGTCTCCTCCCGGCGGTGTGGGGAAAAGAAAAAATTATGTTTCTAGTTCATTTGAAGTTTAATTCGCTTGACTTACTTACTGATTCCAAGGATGCGATCGCTAAAATCTGGGTTGATATACTAAACAATAACCTTACCCCTCTCAATACTATTGGGAAAACTCAGCCCAAATCCATCTAAATCTATTTTATTTGTTGGTATGATTGTAAGCTTTAGCCGAAGCTCTAATCCAAATTGATGCAGCTATAACAAAAGGAACTAGAATAAATATTGCTCCTGAAATTAAAGGGTGTTCCCTGATTGTCTCATTGGACACCATTAAAGCTATGCCAATTCCACAATAAATTAGACCGATCATGGGTGTACCAATCACCAATAAAGCAAACTTGTCATCTGAGTTCATCTCAATTTCCTCGCTATCTCTGAGTATATTGAAGATTAAAATCTCATTGTATAGTTAAAAATTAAATCGAACATGAAAACAGCAACATTTGGAGCAGGATGTTTCTGGAAAGTAGAAGATGCTTTTCGCGGTGTCAAGGGAGTTGAATCCACCTCTGTTGGGTATATGGGGGGACACTTTCCCAATCCCAGTTATTTAGATGTACTCTCAAGAATCACTGGTCACGCAGAAGTAGCCCAGTTACAGTACAATCCTAATGTTGTAAGCTACTCAGAATTATTAGATATTTTTTGGTTAATACACGACCCTACTCAATTAAACCGTCAAGGAGCAGACCGAGGAGAACAATATCGCTCAGTAATTTTTTATCACAGTCGCCAACAAGAGATGACTGCTAGAGCTTCTAAACAAAAGCTGCAACAATCAGGTAAGTTTTCTCAAGAGATTGTGACTCAAATTGAACCAGCTTCAGAATATTATCTTGCAAAAGAGTCAGACCAGCAGTATTTGGCAAAAAAAAGGATGAAGGACTCAGAAAAAAGTAATAAGTAATAAGTATTACTTCCCCAACCCCCTAACTCCCCTATTCCCCTATTCCCCTATTCCCAATCCCCAATCCCCAATCGCGAAGCGACGAGCGTTGGTCTCCCTATTCCCTATCTCAACTATCATTGGGAATCTCCTACTTCTGTTTTTTATGTTAAATTCTGCTAGAAATCAGTGAAATTATTGAAAAAATGGAATTATAGGATTTCAAATCAAAATTAATGGGTAACGAACTCTATCAGCAGATTAGTAAATTTTATGATGCTTCTAGTGGACTCTGGGAGAAAATCTGGGGCGAACATATGCACCACGGTTATTATGGTCGGGTCGGTAACTATCAGATAGAGCGTCGTCAAGCACAGATCGATCTTATAGAAGAATTGCTCTTTTGGGCAGGAGTAAACCAAGACAACCCACCTCAGAATATTATTGATGTGGGTTGTGGTATTGGTGGAAGTACTCTTTATTTAGCCAAGAAGTTTGGTGCAAATGCTAAAGGTATTACTCTGTCTGCTGTACAAGCATCTAGAGCCAAAGAAAGAGCCAGAGACAAAGAATTACAAGACCAAGTAGAATTTCAGGTAGCTAATGCTTTAGAAATGCCTTTTGCTGATAATTCTTTTGATTTGGTTTGGTCTTTGGAAAGTGGCGAACATATGCCAGATAAGACAAAGTTTTTACAAGAATGTTACCGAGTTTTACAACCAGGAGGAAGGCTAATTTTAGCAACTTGGTGTCATCGGGAGACTTCAGTAATAGGAGAGTTAACCCCTGACGAAGTCAAACACCTCAAAGAAATTTATCGTGTCTATTGTTTGCCTTATGTTATCTCTTTATCTGAGTATAAGGCGATCGCGCAATCTTGTGGTTTAAAAAAAATTAAGGCGGATGATTGGTCAATGGCGGTAGCTCCTTTTTGGGATGTGGTAATTGATTCTGCATTTGATCTAGAAGCTGTTACGGGATTGGTTGAAGCAGGTTGGCAAACTATTGAATCTGCTTTATCTCTTAATTTAATGAGTCAAGGCTATAGTCGTGGGCTAATTCGCTACGGCTTAATTTATGGGACAAAATAACTAGGTTGTAGGGTGTAGGAAAAATAAATATACAATTTCTGAGTATCTAGACAGAATTAATTTGATAAACAGTTTTACTGTTGCCCATTCCCTATTGCCTATTGCATGAGTCCCAAACATCACAGATCAATTAAAAATTAGGTGCAAGACAAGATCTGAGTATTGCATGAGTCTCTTTTGCCTAGTTGTTAACGAGTAAATTTAATTTTGTCCAAGTACTTAATATTAATTTTATGAAGATTGATCGCGTCTGCTTTTATGTTGTGGATGCAGCTAAAACAAGCAATTGGTTGATTCATCATCTGGGGTTTCAACTCATTAAAACGTATCAAGACAACCACACCTATACACAGACAGTCGCTAATGGAGGAGTATATTTTGTAATTGCTTCACCTCTTGATAGTTGTAGCCCAGTAGCTCACTATTTAGATTCTCATCCAGAGGGAATTGGAGATGTTACTTTTTGCGTCTCTGATTTACAGTCTATTCTGAATCGTGCTGCTGAGTTGGGAGTGAAAATTTTACAACCCCTCCATATACAAGACAAGATTAAATATGCTCGAATTGCTGGTTGGGATTCTTTAGAACATACTCTAATTGAATATTCTACTGATATCTCACAAGTTTCTATAGATGCTGGAGAATTAAACAATCAGCCTAAACTCGCTCTGATGGGTATCGATCATATTGTGCTGAATGTGGCTAAGGGAAAAATACATCAAGCTGTTGCTTACTATCAAGCCTTGTTTGATTTTGAGATTCAGCAGACTTTTAAGATTCAAACTCCCAAATCGGGCTTATACAGTGAAGCTTTAATCGATCGCACTGGACAAATACAGTTTAATATTAATGAGCCTGCTACTCCCAATTCCCAAATTCAAGAATTTATCGAGATTAATCATGGTGCTGGCATTCAGCATTTAGCTTTGACTTCCCATAATATTGTAGAAACCGTTTCTCAGATGAGAAGTCTTGGAGTAGAGTTTTTATCAGTACCCTCTGCTTACTATACCAACTTGCAACAAAAACTAAAGCGCGACTCTATATCTATCTCAGACTCGGAATTTCAGAAGATTGCCCAACAAGGAATACTATTAGACTGGTATCAACATCAGCCACAATCCCTATTAAAGCAGATTTTTACTAAACCGATTCTTGAGCAACCTACTTTCTTTTTAGAGATAATTGAACGCATAAACAATGCTCAAGGTTTTGGTGAAGGGAATTTTCAGGCTTTATTTGAAGCGGTAGAAAGAAACAGTGTGTTTCAACCTGAAATCTGATTAAATAGTATGTAAATACTAAAATATTAGATTATGGTAAATAAGTACTCGGTGCATCAGTTAATTTAACATTTGTAGGAGTTTCGCATTGACAGAATTGGCAAACTGTGTATCAAGGCAATCGCTAACTAATTACTAACAATTATTTTTTGAAAGTTTTCAGTAATAAATTTTCTAGCTACTTCTATATATAAATTTCTTTGTACTTCATACCAGTTTTCTACTGTTTCAGATACGGGAAGGTTATAGAGCCTTTTATATTTAGTTATCGTCCTTACCCATAAAGTAATCGTTTACTGAAGGCTCTATAACCATTCCACCTCATTAACTCAAGTTGACAAAAAGCTCGAAGAGAACAAAATATATGAGTACAAATAGCTGAGATTTTTCTCACAAAAAATTTATTGAGATTGCATAGTTGTTTGAGAGCACGGTGATATACTTCAATCCCCCAATGTGTGGCAAATAATTCTCGAAAATTTTGCCTATTGGCTTCTTCTAATCCTTTTTCATCTCTAAAGAATAAAGCATAATAATGAGTATTTCCTACGCGCGAAAACTCTCTTAAATACTTTGACTTTTCCGAAATGTTTTAGCTCTACTATCAAACCATCATCAGGGATATTTAGAGAATCTATTCTCACATATTTTCCTTGATTGATGCGAACTGAACGGTTTTTCTTTAATCCAACCCCAAAATTAAGCCCTTTGTCTCTAAAAAACTTAATATTTTGTTTCGATGAATACCAACTATCAGTAGTTATAGCTTCGGCTAGAATTCCCCACTCACGCTCCTTCATCAACCATCTCCCTTAAATAATCGTTTTTTGTTTTTCCCTCACTTTTATTATAAATTCGATAATTAACTGGTACGCTAACTCCATTTATATCAGTATAATACAGGGTTATTAAGTTGATACCTTTAATTGGTAGGAGATGTTTACCTGACCAATAATAGCCAATTAATTCTGCTTTATCTAGGTTGCTATAAAGCTTTTCTATAACTGTATCATCACCACTTAATGTCCCACCTATTAAGTTAATATAGGACTTATTTTCTTCAAATAAATCTTTTGCTTCATATTTTTCTCTCTCTAAAAATCTGTTAACAGAATCATGGGATATCTCAAAAATTTCTGCCAATCGATTACACCCACCATATTTTGGTTCAGCGATTAAAAATCCTGTGTAGATATTTAAGTCACATTTAGCCGTAGATGGCTTATTTCTTACTCTTATGGCTATTTTCTCCCGCTTGCTCCTTTAAATTATTCTACGAAACAACCCGAGCGATTAGTGTGAATTAGCAGGCGATCGCTAATTCACATTTTCAGAATTCTGTCAATGCGAAACTCCTAATTTGGTGGAGGTAGGCAAGAGGCAATAGGGAAATATAACTGAATAGTTAAAAAATGAAAGAAACCAGGAAGGAAATTGAAGGTGAAAATTTTTACACAAAAATGAAAGCAGAATCATATAGACTCAAAGTATTATCAACGTTCCTAATACTTGCGATCACTTCTGGCACAGCATGATTATCTGGTGCAAACAATAACGTAGCATCGGTATAAAGTCCATAAGAGGAGAATTCTAAATGATATAAGTCTGCTGAACCGTGAAGTTGAATAATATCTTCTGTAGCATCAAAACGAATAATGGTAGCGAAATCCGAATCTCCTGCGCTGTAAGCATCCCCATCATCGTAAAAGACAGTAGTTTCATTTCCGAGAATCAATATATCGCTGCCAGTAATAGGATTCAGTTCATCCTTGCGGTCACCAATGAGAGTATCTTGTTCTCCTTGACCAAACACAGAATTACGAGAACTTAAGTCCACTCCAATTAAGGTATCGCTTCCATCACCACCAAAAATTAGATCGTTGCCATTACCTCCTTCTAATAAATCACGATTTTGACCACCAAATAAACGGTCATCCCCATCATTGCCTTGAAGATAATCTAAACCGCGATTGCCTAAAATAACATCATTGCCTTGATTGCCCAATATACGATCATTCCCTGGTTCACCTTTAACAAAATCATTGCCTTCTCCTGCGGTAATAAAATCATCTCCTAAACCACCCAAGATAGTATCATCACCAGCCAATCCTTCAATAGTGTCATTTTCAGTAGTACCAATTAATAGATTATTAACTTCACCCCTAACTTTAATATCAAGAAGACCATTGATATCAATATCATTAGTAATGCCAGTATCTGCTTCACTAATAGGTACAGTCCCATCAATGTTATTTAAATCAATATTATTAGTAATGCCAGTCTCTAGATCTATAGTCAATTTAATCCCATCAGACTCATCTAAATCTATTTCAGAAGGAAAAGGTGGTGTTTCTTCGGGTTGATCACTATCTGGAGATGTATTAATTTCTTCCTCATTGATATGGGTAATTGGATTGTCTGGAACATTAGATGTATTATCCTGATTATTGTCATCCACCACAGAATCGTTATTTAGCTGTAGGGTATGTAGTTCTGAATCAGAACTATTTTCGGGATTATTCAAGGCAATATTCGTTCCTTCAGTTTGATCACTATCTGGAGATGTATTAATTTCTTCCTCATTGATATGGGTAATTGGATTGTCTGGAACATTAGATGTATTATCCTGATTATTCTCATCAACCACAGAATCGTTATTTAGCTCTAGGCTATGTAGTTCTGAATCAGAACTATTTTCGGGATTATTCAAGGCAATATTCGTTCCTTCAGTTTGATCACTATCTGGAGATGTATTAATTTCTTCCTCATTGATATTGGTAATTGGATTCTCTGGAACATTAGATGTATTATCCTGATTATTCTCATCAACCACAGAATCGTTATTTAGCTCTAGGCTATGTAGTTCTGAATCAGAACTATTTTCGGGATTATTCAAGGCAATATTCCTGCCTTCAGTTTGATCAGTATCTGGAGATGAGTTAATTTCTTCCTGATTGATATTGGTAATTGGATTCTCTGGAACATTAGATGTATTATCCTGATTATTGTCATGAACTACAGAATTGTTATTTAGCTCTAGGGTATGTAGTTCTGAATCAGAACTATTTTCGGGATTATTCAAGGCAATATTCGTGGCTTCAGTTTGATCAGTATCTGGAGATGAGTTAATTTCTTCCTGATTGATATTGGTAATTGGATTCTCTGGAACATTGGATGTATTATTTTTTTCAATATGACTAACTACAGAATCAAGACTAAAATTAGATGGGTCTATAAAATTATTATTTTTATTGGGACTATCTAAATTTGACTCAGAATCGGGACTATTATCTTCACCAAAAACAATATAAATTTTTCTATTTCCATCATTAGTCTTAGATACGTCAATCAGAATTTCACTAATGCCATCCCCACTAACATCTGGGATTCGATTTATCATAAGATTAGAAGTATTATCCCAATCAATCGCACTCAAAACAAAACCATTGTTTCCATCAAGATTGTCTAAATTTAACTCAGAATCAAAATTATTTTCTTGACCAAATACGATATAAGTTTTTCTCTTTCCATTACTCACACTAGATAATACATCAATAACAATCTCATTAATGCTATCTCCATTTACATCTGCGATCTGCCTCCACAAAAGATTAGAATTATTATTGATATCCATTCCATTAACAACAAAACCATTATTACCATCAAGGCTGTCTAAATTTAATTCAGACTCAAAACCATTTTCTTGACCAAATACAATATAAGTTTTTCTCTTTCCATCATTAGTATTAGATATATCAATCACAATTTCATTAATGTTATCTCCATTCACATCTGCAATTTGATGCACTGCAAGATGGGAAGTTTGATCTGGATATAGTTTGGTTTCTCCCCTGTTTCCACTGATACTAAACGGATTAATAATAGTTTCATTAATATCATTAGCATCGATATTTTTTGCACTATTTACCAAAGTTTGAGGAATATCATCTGAATCGATATCTGTTTTATTATTTTCAATCTCAAGAGCTTTTAATTTGATGAGATGCCATAGTTCTAGCTCTCTCATTCCTAATAAAAAAGCCATCCCTAGCACACTCGCAGGTAGAGAAATAAGAGAAATTAGTTTTTTAAGTAACAAATATCGATGATTTTTGGGTAAGCTGGTTAAATTCTTCCAAGTTGGCGCGATCGCTGCTGGATTTTGAAAGATTACTGGTAACCAAGTGGCATAGGGATATTTGGTTTCTAGCTTTTGTAATCTTTCCCTCGCTATGCGCACCGAAGCATACAGAGACTCTCCTTCAGCAAAGGCAGACAAAAAATATTTTAAGAATATCTGAGCTACAACATCTGGTACTGGTTCTCGCATAACCACTATTTGTCCCAGTTTTAAATCAGATAATCCTCTCGCTAAAATTAAACCATCACAAGAGTTAAAAATTGCTAATTGTAAACCATTATTGATTGATTTTTTCAGAGCATATTTAAGTTGTTCTAAAGTTAAAATATCAGTCTTGTTGAGCCAAATTTTTCCTTCTTCATGACTAGAACTATGACCAGCAAAAAAAAGGATATCCCAACCTGTTTCCCAAAGTTGATCATTTAGTTCTTCTAGCTGTGGTTCAACTAAAAATTTAATTTGTGCTTGAGGCGATAATTGCTCTAAATAAGCACGATCTTCATCTAAATTTAAACCTTCGCCATCGCCAAAAATAGCTAATATTTTAACTTGATTTTTAGTCTTAGAAGGATTAAATTGTTGGACTTTTTGATATTCACAGGTACTAAAAGCTATTTCTGCATGGGGATAATGGTCAAAAAAATCCCAAAGATGCCACGGAAGTCTTTGTAACTTTGTATCCCTAGTTTGAATTACAATTTCTATTTCATCATTAGGGTGTAAATTTCTCTGGAGACAATCTCTAATTTTTTGCCATTCGGGAGTTCCTTGATTTAGCCATATATTCAAAAGATATCTCAATTCCGAACCTAATTGACGACAAGAAATATTCGTTATTTGTGCTGGTTTTGCCTTAATTCGAGACTGAGGTTGTGTAATTTGGCGATAGGCTAGTTGCCAATTTTGCCAAGTTAACCATAATTCTGGGGCTGGCGGTAGTTTTCCCAAAACTTGAGTTTCAATATCTACCTCGCTTTGATCCGAACTCATTTGTAAAATTGCAGGGAAACCTTGTTCAAAATTTCCTTCCAGCAAAGTTAACAGCGATCTCTTTTTCATACTTGAAACTTTCCTGTAAAGCTAATTCCACTTAAAGTGAGTGTTCTATAATTCCTAGACGAGCCAGATTAACTAGTAGACCTTTTGCATGAATCATGCGATCACGAAATTTAATCCTTAATTATATAAACTAGCAATCAGGTTAAAACTTAATCCAAATCGACGACGACGATTACGATATGGTTGTGCCAGAATCCGAAAAATTTTCAGACAATGAATTAATTGTTCTATATAAATTTTGTGTTTTGCTAACTCTCAATTATATTCTTTTTCACTTGAACTCAAAGATTTCTTTTGGTCTTTTTGATCGGGGTGTAACTATTGCCATGAATTTTCTTACCTAAAAGTTAAAATTAAATTTCAGATATTATAAGGCGATGCACTGCCCACCCTACTGATATTAATTTATCCAAACTTCATTCCAAGGAGAGCCACCTATTTCTAAACCAGCATTGCAACTATTAGCTGTAAGAATAGTTTTTCCAGAATGGGTTTGCAACTCTAAATATAAGTTTCCTTTAGTAGTATCTCGACAATTGAACACTAAACCTTTAGCAGTAGGTGTCCGTACATAAGTACCTAGTAAATCTGTTGTGCCGATGAGAGTCACAGTAAAATCTTGGTTAGATGCTTCCATGCGCCAGTTTCCCCAAGGCTGAATTTCCCACTTAACTTCAGCATTCCCAGGAGCAAATTCATAAAACTTTCCTTGATAATGAATGCCAATCATCCCTACTGCTTCTTGCCACCATAATACCTGTCTAATGCCACCAGCAGCAGTAACAGCTAAATCGGATTGACTAGTAAAGCTATTGCAATTAATCCAAAACCACTTTTGAGGAAAAGAAGTACCCCAGTTTTTCTCACTATAAGCTAGTGCGTCAGTAAATTGATATGTTTCTTTTTCCCACTCTATCCAACCAGTTGCTAAACCGTGAGCCATTAAAATTTGCCATCCTGGGTCAAATACTGGGAGATAAGAAAGCCAACCAGCAGTCGCTTTTTGAAGAAGATGAGGATTTCCCCAACCATATATAGGTTTGATGTGATATTCCCAGCGACAATATTTATTATTACGGGGGTCATAGATACAACCTTGATTTAAAGTTGCGGTTGCTTGATATCCTTCCCGAATGTGAGTGGTAAATTCTTTGGGAGATAGTAACCAAGGAGTTGCTGATATGTTATCTGTCCTCCAATGTCCCAAACCTAAACAATCTTGACTCGCCCAAAATTGCCCAACATCGGGAAAAGTGCGACACATATAAGCTTCGTCAATACCTAAAATTTGTACTGCACCACCACTATTAGATTCTCCACCTATAGGGTCTTCAATGGAGTACATAAAAGCAAAAGTTTGATTGATTGTCGGTAGTGTGAGACGAAAATACCATCCTTCAAAATAATTATGTGTCTTTTTATCCCAGTGATAACCACTATGAGGAGTTTGTAAGTGGTTATTTGGTTTTGTTTTTGCCATGAGAAGCCTAATTTACAATATTTGATCCCCCTAAATCCCCCTTAGAAAGGGGGACTTTTCAGACATCCTCTAAACTAATTAGATGAAGCAAGCTAGAGGAAAGAGCAAGTATTCTAAGAAAAATAGTTTCCAGATAAATTGATAGAAACTAGTGATGTCGCTTTTTTGTGCTAAATCTACTTTTCTACTGCGCCACCACAGTAACCCTAACAGAATTAGATGATAAACCATAAAAAAGCTGGAATTAATGCCATTCAAACCGACAATTCCTGCTCCTACCATTCCCAGATAACATATAGTAATTACGCCACGGGAGATATTAAATACTGTTGACTTGCCTAAAATCAGAGTAAAAGTAGAGATATTGTACTTTTTATCCCCTTCGAGATCGGGAACATCTTTAAAAATTGCGATCGCAATAGTAAACAAGAGAATAAATAAAGTTAGTATTTCAATATTAAAATTGAGTATCTCTGTACCTTGAAATTTTTGGGTAAAGTGCAGAAAAATTCCCAGATTGACAATAACTCCTCGCACAGTCAAGATACACAATGCAGCTAATAACGGAAACTGCTTTAAGCGAATTGGTGGTAAAGAATAAGCTGTGCCAATAATTAGACTAACTATAACTACCCCTAACAACCATACACCAGATAAAGCAGAGAGCAGAATTGCTAAAATTCCTGTACTACCAATAATCCATTTTCCGTCTTTTAGGGAAAATTCTCCAGCAGCTAGAGGAAGATGGGGTTTATTGATGCGATCAATCTCAACATCAGTTAATTGATTCAACCCCACAATATATACATTGCCACACAAGCAAGCTAGCCAGACAACCAACATTTGTTCTAAATTCAGTCCAGAAACCTCACTGTTAGTAGTAGCTAGAGAAATCAGGTATAGAGCTAAGACGCTAAGAGTTGTACCAACTATTGTATGAGGACGAGAAAATTTCCAGAGACTATATGCCGAGATCATAAAGTAAAATGCTATTTTTTTTTAGCATAAAAGAGCATTTGATTAGGGAAGAGTAAGTTTTAGGAAAGATATAGATCGGATTTTTTGACTGGAGTTGCGATCGCAAATTTCTAGTAGAATACTATAAAATTCCCTTTGCGTCTTTGCGTCTTTGCGCGAGATAATTTATCTCTTCAGTGCTAAGGTCAGACCATCAGCAATAGGTATTACACTAATCTGGACTCTAGAATCTTGATGGAGCTTTTGATTAAAATCTCTAATAGCAATAGTCCGTTTATCCTGATCTAGATCATCAGCTACTCTTCCCGACCATAAAACATTATCAATAGCGATTAGACCACCAGACCGCAATAGTTTCAAAGCACGTTCATAGTAATTGTCATAGTTTCTTTTATCCGCATCAATAAAAGCAAAGTCAAAACTATTACTGTGTCCAGTTGCTATTAATTCATCTAAAGTTTGCAGCGCGGGAGCAATATGAAGTTGGATTTTATCTGCTACTCCTGCTTTTTCCCAATAACGACTAGCGATCGCAGTATATTTTTCATCTATATCACAAGCTATTATCTTACCATCTTCAGGTAATGCTAAAGCCACCACCAAGGAACTATATCCTGTAAAGACTCCTATTTCTAAAGTTTTTTTCGCTCCCATTAGCTGCACTAGCAAAGCCATAAATTGTCCTTGTTCGGGAGCAATTTGCATAATACTCCTAGGGAGTTTCCCTGTCTCTTCTCGTAGTTGAGCTAAAATTTCTGGCTCTTTCGGGGATACAGACTTAATATAATCAAAAAGCTTTGAGTCTAATTTTAAAAATTTATCTGCCATCAGTTCCTAATATCAACAGGTTTAATTGGTCAAAAGAAATCAAAAGACAGCCCCAACAGATCAAAGCCTAACCTGATAAAAATGAGCTTAACATAATTATTGACTACAATACACAATTATTGACCGCGATTCATCCCACTGCTAAATTAAAATTTTAGCGGGGGCATTCTGCCTAGATAAGTGGCGCAATTCAGATTCGTCCGTTAGGGTAGTTCACAAAGCATAAATACCAGTCCATTCTCTCAGAATCGGTAGAATCAGAGCAATTGGAGCTTGTTTTTCTATAGTTACACGAGCAATAGTAGTAGTTCCAGAAGTTATTTGCAAATTTTCTGGTCCAGAGGAAGACGACCACTTGTAACCACTAGGGGTGGAAGAATCAAGTTTTAATTGTGCTTGTACTGCGATTACTGGTCCTACTTGATCTATAAGATCTTCTACTACTTCTGAGTTACCTACCAGACTAGTAGCTCCTTGTTTGGTAATGGGAAAAGTTGATACTTGAGTGACTGTTCCAACTATGCCTCCAAATCTTTCGCGACGGACTGTATCTGGTGTAACGTAAATCTTCATTTCCGATTTAATCTTTTTGCCATTGCCTACTGGAAAATAAGCTATGCTTAATATCTGTTCTTCTGAGCCATTAACTTGAATTGATCCCAGATGATCCCCTGAATTGAGCACTGAACTATTGCTCTTTGTAAGTTCTAGGATACATCCACTATAAGGACTAAGAATTTGTTGATTGAAATCAAATTGTTTTTCGAGTTGAGCAATACTGTGTTTAACTTCTTGAATCTGATTTTGTCGTCCTGCCGAAGCTTCCAGGTTTTGTTGTTCTAGAATTTTAATTTGGGTATCGAGTTGCTGTAGGTCAGCTTTCAACTGGGAAATAGTGCTTAAGTTTTCTAAATATTTTTGTTGAGTTTGAGTTTCTTTGATGTCTAGTTCTCTTAAATTAGCTTGATATTTACCAATAACATCCAGGTTATCTAAATATTTCTGTTCAACTTCTGTTTTCTGAGTCTCTAACTGTTCTAACTCAGCTTTTAACTTTGAGATGCTTTGAAGATTTTGCTTATATTCTTGTTCTGCTTCTAGGACCCTATCTGAAGAAATTGCTCCTTGTTCCAATAAAGAGCGACGCTTTTGACTTCTTTCTTTTAAGACAGGAACTTGTGCTTGTGCATCAAGAAGTTGTTGCTGTAGGCTAAGTTGTTGTTTGTCAAGAGCTTTAATGGCTTTATCTCGAAGTATTGGAGTTATAACTTGAATATCAGAGAGTTGCTGCTTAATACTAGCTCTTTCTTGTTCAATTGCTTTAATTTCTCGGTCTTTGAGAATCGGACTTAAATTTGAAGCGTCTTCAAGGCGTTGTTGTTTACTTGCTTGCTCTTGTTGGATTGCTTTAATTCCTAGGTTGGTGCGTTGAATCTGGAGTATATCAGCTTTTTGTTCCTGACTTTGCAATTGTGCTAGCTTTTCTTTTTCAAGCTGGAGTTGGGAGCGAATGTCAAACGGGTCTATTGTAGCGATAACTTCATCTTTTTCAACACAATCTCCAGGTTTGATCTTCAGTTGTTTTAATTGACCTTCCACTGGAGATTGAATATTTACTACACGGTGCGGAAGAACTAAAATCCCTTTGCTGGTAACGTTGACAGGGATTTTGCCAAAAATGCTCCAGATAATCGCTGCTACTACCAATGTTCCTAAAGTTGACAAAGGTAGCCAGTCTCGACGACTAACTATTTGCATTAATTGATCCAGTCTTTCTGGAGATGATAAACGTTCTAAAGATTCTTCTCGGAATATTTTATTTTTTTCGGTATTTCTCATAGTTTTAGATTAAATCAGAATAATCACTCCAACTGCCTAGCAACTAATCTAGTAAAAAGACCCTCTTGCTCGATTAATTCAGCAAATGAACCTACTTGAACTATGCGACCAGCTTCGAGAACATAAATACGATCTGCATGGCGAATTGTGCTGAGACGATGAGCAATGACAATGCGAGTAGCATTAAGAGTTTCTAAACTTTGAGTAACTACTGTTTGAGTACGGTTATCTAAGGCACTGGTCGCTTCATCCATGAGAATTATTTTCGGCTTTCCAATTAAAGCACGAGCGATTAGTAATCTTTGTCTTTGTCCTCCTGATAAATTACTTCCTCCTTCGCTAACAACTGTGTGCATACCCATAGGCATTTGTTCGATATCCTCTGCTAAACCAGCCATTTCTGCTGCTTTCCAAGCTTCTTTGAGGGTTATCAAAGCTCCACAAGCGATATTGTCAAAAATTGAACTTTGTTGCACACGACCGTTTTGCAATACTACGCCTAACTGCCGTCGCACTGAGATAACATCTAAGCCTGTAAGGTCTTGTCCATCGTAATAGACTGTGCCACTTTGGGGAATCTCAAACCCTAATAACAGCCGAAATAAGGTTGATTTCCCACTGCCCGATGGTCCTACTATGGCAATAAATTCCCCTGGATTAGCTTCAATGCAAACATTATCGAGAATGGGTGAGCCATCTTCTCGATAGCGAAAGGTGATACGATCTAAAACAACACGACCTGCTAAACGACTAGAATCAGTCTGATTTGGATCGTATTCGGTGGGAGCTTGAACGAGGGATTTAGCTCGCTCCCACAGAGGAACAATGCCTAAAATATCAGTTAGGGTGTTACTCAAATCGGTAACACCAGTAATAAAAATACCAAAGGCAGCATAAAAAGCCAGAAATGTTCCTGGGGTTAAGCTAGTTGGATTGCCATTGGCTTGGGCTGTTTGTATAAATAGGATGGTAAACCAAAATAATAATATCGAACTGATTACGGGTAAGGCTTCGTTAAAAGTAGATACCGTATCATTAATTTGTTGGATGCTGTTGGTTAACTTAGTTTTTTGGCTGTATTTCTCTGCCCAAGTAGCAAAAGCTCGTTCTTCTGCTGCTGCTACCCGCAGTTTTGCCACACCACCGATTAGTTGTACAGTTAGTCCATTGATTTCACCATCGAGCTTTTCTTGTTGACGTTCTTTGCGGACTAAGAGAATGCCAGAAGTTATCGTAACTATAATTGCTAAGATTGATATTCCCAAACCAATTAGGGCAAGTTTGATGCTATAAACAAACATCAGTCCTAAATTGAGTAGAGAAAAGATACCACTGAGTAGGGTGCGTTGAGTAGCACCGCTAAGTTTACTGCGGATTTGACGAATTGCCAGCAGACGATTGAGGATATCTCCAGAGGTGTATTGACGGATAAAAGCAGGAGTTATTTTTAGCAGTCTGTCCCAAACTGCCAACTGTAAATTAACGTCGGTAGCATTTTCAACTCGCAGGGTAATAATTCCTTGAGATAGTTGAAAAGCTGATTTGCTAAGAGCTGCGACAAATAAAGCTAATCCAATTTGCCATAATAAAAGGCGATCACTATTGGGAATTATTAAATCTATCAACATTCCAGTAGCTTGAGGTGCTACCATACCCAAAATTGTTGCGAGTGCGCCAACGAGGATAATGAGGAAAATATCTTGTTGATAACCTTCAATCCCAAACTTAAATAGCTGGAGTATATTATGTACTACCAGAGGCAAAGGACGGTAGAAAACATAGGCATCTGTCGCTATAGTTTGAGCTACTACTTTAGTTACTGGGGTGCGGGTTTCTCGAATAGGGTCAAATAGGAGATAACCTTTACCTTTTTCTTTATTAGGTAGTAGTGCTACAGGAGAATTATTTTCAGTAGTATAGGCAAGCAATGGTCCATGTTCTTGTTGCCACCAATTTCCCACTAGCTGAACGCGACGAATACGACATTGGGAAGCACGGGCGATTTCTTCTAAGGGGTCTTGGACTAAACTGGGATCTTCCGAGGCAGCAGGAGGCTTAATCTTAATCTTTTGTACTCGACCAATTGCTCCAGCAGCAATTAGCAACGGCGTTCCTGTGGTATCTAAAGTTATTTGTTGAGGTTGTAAAACTGAAGTTAGCTTATTTAAAGCAGAGGAAGTTAATTGCTGATTTAGCTGTTCTCTAGCTTGAAAGCGACGAAATTCTGCTTGTTTTCGCTCTTGCAGATAGAAATCTAAAGCATAGCAGAAGTATCTGTGGAAAATCCCTAAAGAATCTGGGAGTTGTTCCCTATTACTATACTCAAATGTCGGAATAATCTGAATTTCAGTAGGGCTGGTTGCTGTTAACCACGTTCCCTTTATGAGTGGAAACCAAGGAGATTCCCGATCTAAGTGTAAATCGGAAAATCCGCTCCAAGAAGTTCTGCCTTGAGTTACTTTAACCCAGATAATTTGCTTAGGAGGAGGTTGAATTAATTGATTAGTTTCCAGAGAATGAGGAGTTGGTAGGAAACAGGGAGAAAGGAAAGTATTTTCTGAGTTTGGGGTTTCTTGTGGAGACTCAAAGGTTAAAGTTGCACTTAAGCGTCGTAACCAACCTTCTAAAAGTGCGATCTCTTTCTGTACTCCTGCGGTAATTTGTCCGCTAAAATCTTCTATTGAGAGTTGCTGAAGTTCCACATCTTCTAAGGCGACTGCCAAAATACCCAGTTGTTGAGTTACTGCCATGCCACATAAAATTTCACCAGGACTAACATCAAACAGATAGTGACGCTCTCCTGTTGGCTGTTGGTTACTGACTTGGGTGGCAAATACTGATACTTGTCCTGAGATGACTAATAAAACAGCTTGAGGATTAAGCAGCAAAAAGGGCTGATTGCTTTTAATTTTGTAAGCTTTGGTTATGAGTTTTTGCTGAATAACCATAATAATTTATCTAGTTGATTTGAGAATGAATCTAGCCGCTTTCTAAAAATTAGACAATGTTGGACATTATCTGCTTCCTAGTTCCTGCTTAATCAAAGAGAGTCGGCTCTTGCTTCTCCACAGGCATGACATCGGGTTCAGCTAACCCTAGTAAATTCAAACTAGCTGAATAGTCTCTGTCCGCTATCCAGTCACAGTTATGGTTATCACATTGATAAACTCTCACCGATAATGGGAGTTGATTTTTTTTATGTCCACATTTAGGACATAGCTTAGAGCTAGGAAAAAAGCGGTCAGCAACAATTATAAAATCGGCTACCGCGTACCAATAAATCATTTTTTGTTTATTTGCCTGTCTTTGAATTTTATTTAGCCTCGTTTGGGGAACTTTAACTTCTTTCCCCCCAGGATTGGGGGGTTAGGGGGGCAAGCCACTAAATATTTAGTGATCACCAATCAAACGAATATATGTACCTTCTTGTTTCTTTAATTCCTCATGAGTACCTCTTTGGACAACTTTGCCTTGTTCTAAAACGATAATTTCATCACAATCGCGGATGGTGCTGAGACGATGGGCAACTACGATACAGGAACAACCGCGTCTTCTCAAATTGCGATCTACAATTTGTTCTGTTTCTGCATCTAAGGCACTAGTAGCTTCATCTAAAACTAGAATGCTAGGATTTCTTACTAAGGCGCGGGCAATTTCCAAACGCTGCCGTTGTCCCCCACTAAGATTCATCCCTCCTTCGCTGAGTTGAGCATCGTATCCCCCTGGTAAAAACAAAATCGCTTCGTGAATAGCTGCATCCTGACAAGCTTTAACTAAATCTGCTTCTGGGATAGTAGAGTCCCATAGTGTGAGATTATCTCGAATTCTACCAGCAAAGAGAAAGATGTCTTGTTCCACCATAGCTAGAGAGTTGGCAAGGACTGAACGAGGTATTTGGGTACGAGAAATCCCGTCAAAGAGAATATCCCCTGACCAAAATGGATAAAGTCCGCAGATGAGTTTAGCAATGGTAGATTTGCCCGAACCACTGCCACCAACTAAAGCAATTCTTTGTCCTGGTTTGACAGTTAGATTAAGGTTTTCAATCAGAGGTGCTTCTAAATTACTGTAGCCAAAAGTTAGCTGACGTAGTTCGATCTCGCCTTGGAGTCGAAATGAGTCTGGGGAGATGGGGGGATGGGGAGATGGGGGGATGGGGAGATGGGGGGATGGGGAGATGGGGGGATGGGGAGATGGGGAGATGGGGACATGGGGAGACCTTCCATTGCCATTATTCGTATTTCTCTGTTCTGTTTCTCTGCCCTGATTAATATTAGATCGATCTACGGGATTTTGGAGAACATCATCAAGACGGTTTAAGTCGGCTTCTAATTCTTGTAGGGTACTGCCAAAGTTAATTAGATTGTTGACTGGTTTGAGAAAACTGGTAGCTAGTAGTTGATAGGCAACCAGCATACCAATACTCAGGCTGCCGTTAATAACTCGAAACCCACCGATAAGCAAAATTGAAGCAGTAGCCAAGGCGGTTAGCAACGTCGGTAGTACGGTCAGGATTTGAGTTTGTAAACCGAGTTTTTGTTGAGAATTAAGAGCTTTGGTATAGTAGCCAGCAAATTTAGTAAAGAGGTCGGATTCTAATCCCGAAGCTTTAACAGTTTCAATAGATTGAATACCCCCAATGGCAACACCATTCACCTTACCGTATTCTTGAGCGAGGCTAATATTAGCATCAACACGACTGCGAGAAAGACTCTGGAGAGCTACAAAATTGAGACCAGCAAATAAGATAGTAATAATAGTTAATAGGCGATCATAGGTCAGCATCAGTAGGGCATATAATCCCATCATTACCGTATCGATTACTGTAGTAGCAAGGCGACCTGAAAGCACCTCAGCAACTTTATCATTAAGTTGAATCCTACTGCTAATTTCTCCTGAAAACCTCTGGGCATAAAATCCTACAGGTAAACGCAAAATATGCCAGATAAACCGTCCTGACATAGTAACTGAAAGTTTAATTAGCAGTCTCCGCAAAGCTTTAAGCTGCATTCCCATCAAAAGTCCCTGAAGAACAGCAGCTATAATCATCCCTAGTAACATTGGTCGCAGCCAGTCTTGTAAATTTTCTACTAAAATGCGATCGACAAAGACTTGAGTAAAGGCTGGTATGGTAAGTCTGGGAAAAGTTAGAAATAATCCTGTTAGTAAACAGAAGAGTAAGGCACGACGAGAGCTAGTTAGGCGGGAAGCCAAAGCAGCAACCATACTTCTCGGTTTGCCACCTTTTTGAAACTCATCCCCTGGTTCCATAACCAATACAATGCCAGTATAGGCTTCGTCAAACTCTTTCAGAGAGACTTGTCTACGACCAGTAGCAGGGTCGTTAAGATATACGCAGTTTTTACCAAACCCTTCAACAACCAAAAAGTGATTAAAATTCCAAAATATTATATAGGGAGGAGTAAAAGTTTTGAGGTTTTCTAGTGATTTTTTAAATCCTTTAGCAGTTAAGCCGTAGCTTCTGGCAGCTTTAACTATGTTAGAAGCTTTAGCACCATCTCTGGAAACACCGCATTTTTGACGCAATTCCGATAGAGGTACAATGCGATGGTAGTAGCTAAGAATAATTCCTAAAGAAGCTGCACCACATTCCACCGCTTCCATTTGTAGAAGCGTCGGAGTACGAACGCGATGAGTTGTTTTTGGATCGTTCAATCTTATGATTTGGTTGTTATTTTTAGCTTGTTTCCTAAATTGGCTTATCAATAATATTTTGTAGCAATTATATCAATAGGAAAAAGTAGAGAAACAAGCAAGTTTAATTGCTAAAATAAGGATATTATACTCATTTTATTTTTGACAAAAAACTTCATTTATTTCTCTACGAAAACGGTATTATTTATTATTGATTAACAGTCGTAAATAAACTCTATGGGAACTGTTATTCCTCCAGCTAATGTTCCCAATTCTTGTTCTGAAAGTTCTCCTTCTTCTTGGATTGTTAATAATCCTTGATCTTGAAAAACAGTGACTATTTCTTTTTCCGTAAAATGATATCCTTTTTTTGCAGCAATTTCTTTTACTTCTGCTGAATTATAAGCAGCTTCTAGTTGAGAGCGTAAAGTATTATCTACCTTAGCTAATTCAATAAATTCTAGTACTGATGCTTGGGACATCTTGTTTTCTCCATCTTAAAGTATAGATTTTCGATTTCCTTAGTTCAGGAATGATTTAATATTAATTGTTTATCTAAGTTAAATAAATATTTTTCTGTAGGCAATACAGTATTATTTTTTATAATTCAAGGAAAATATTTATCATAAAAACATTTTTTAGATAAAATTAACTAAAAAAATCAGCTTGTACCCATTAAAATCCAGGTATCAAACTCAGTCATATTTTTTTTAGGAAAAAATTAATGTTTATTATTGTAGAGAAATTCTATTTTGTCCAAAGTTTTTTTAGCTTTAAAAATAGCCCTAAAAAATGCCACTTTACTATTCCAAGCAGAACGAGGTAGGAGTCTAGATGGAGAATCTTCTACATCGATATTAGAGTCATCAAAGGATGATTTTAAATTCAAAGTTTGCTTATCGGGTACAGCTCTGTCTTCAGGTGAACTAGAATTGGCTAACATATAATTCCTTATTGATAAAATAATGTGTTTCTAAAAAGGTATTAGGGTTTAACTCTGACCCTTTCAAGTAGAAAAAGGTTTAAGACGAGGGTTAACTCCCTCGACTAGTGCGAGTGAAGAAGCTCCGAAGCTCACAGCTAATGGCTAAGAGCCGTAGATACAGACTTTTCCTCTTCCTGCCAACTTTCTGGCCATTGAATGCGGTCAGCAGTAAAATGAAGCGAGTCGTTTTCTGGCCAAGGAGCATTTATGGGTTCTTCAATTAAACTAAATTCTCCATTATCAAATGGATTACCTTCAGCTTTATATTTAAGGACTACTCTTTCTCGTATTCCGCGTTGTTCTTGAGTGAGAGCGCGGTGGTGACAATAGGGATTATTTCCTCTCTTATTAAAGAAAACATGAGCAGTCCAAGTACAGCCACCACGACAAAGTTCAGCAAATTCGCAAGTTTTACAAAAACCCCAAAGATGTTCTTTTCCCTTTGCAGTATCAGCACCTAAATTAAATCGTAGTTCTTCTCTCTCTTCTATGATTGTTCGTAGAGAATGATCTCGTATGTTTCCCCCTGTGTAGGCTGAAGTAGGTAATGAAGGACAGCCTTTAATTGAACCATCAGCTTCAATGCCCAAAGCAGACAAACCAGCAGTGCATCCCTGCCAAAATTTCCAAGCATCTCCTTCTCCTCGAATCAAGCGTTCATAGGGACCATAGTAGCCAATATTATTACCAGCTTGGACTTTTACTCCTTCTTGTCTAGCTCGTTTAACGACACGAGCAATCATAGGATACAAATCTAGTAATTCATAAGGTTGCAGCAAAATATCACTATTATCTGCTGCATTTCCCATTGGTACTGTCAACTGAATCTGCCAAGCGAAGATACCTGCATCGCGTATCCGTTCATATATAAGAGGAAATTCCGCTGCAGAAAGACGATTAATTTGAGTATTACAACCAAAAGGAATACCTACTTCCTTAAGATGGCTCATGGTTTTAAAAGCCCATTGCCAAGAGCCTTCCTTTCCCCGTAAGCGATTATGAGTTTCTTCTAAGCCATCGACTGAAACAGAAACTACTTTAATACCTGCTTCTTTCATACGTTGAGCAGTATCGAGACTAATACCAAAGCCTCCAGTTGTCATGCCACAGTGCATCCCAGCCTCGGTAATTGCTGAGGCAATCTCTAGCCAGTCAGGACGTAAAAAAGCTTCCCCGCCAATTAGAGTAACTTCTGTAATTCCGACCTCTGCCAGTTGCTTAACCAGATTTAGAGCTTCTTTGGTAGAAAGCTCTTCCGCTCTTGCATGACCAGCACGAGAACCACAATGTTGACAAGCCAAATTACACTTAAGCGTAATTTCCCAAACAGCGTAACTAATTCGGCGATATTTCATTCCCATTGTCTCAAAAACTTACTTGTATTTGCTATTCGCTAATAACCACACCATAAATTTGAATAGGTATTAGCCTGATTCCGCCGAAAACTGCTTCTAGTGTCTTTTCACTTAACTCATCAAAACTATTTTCGGCATCATCTGAATCTAAAAGTTGAGCCGTAAATTCTTCAAATTCTTCTTGAGTAAAATCATAGCCAGCCTGTTGTATAATTTGGCTACATTCCTGTTTACTTTCAGCCCCTTCAATTTGAGCTTTAAAAGTTTCATCTTTGGCTAGCCTTTCGTAAAAGGCTTTAACGTGTTCTCTCGACATTTGTGTTACTCCTTAAAATACAATCAAAATTTAATTACATCACTGGTGATGGTGGAAGCCCATAAAGTGGTACAGGCATAATTTTTTTGTTCGGCAATAAAGTATCTATTCCGCCAACAGCAGCTTCCAGCTCTGTTTCATCTAATTCAGCACTAGAGTCTAATAATTGAGCTGTAAATTCTTCAAATTCTTCTTGAGTGAAATCATAGCCAGCTTCTCGCACAATTTGGCTACATTCGGATTTACTTTCAGACCCTTGAATTTGAGCTTTGAAAGTTTCATCTTTGGCTAGTCTTTGATAAAAACCTTTAACGTGTTCTATAGACATTTATATTACTCCTTTACTGAAAAAATAAATTTGGTGGAAGTCCATAAGGTTGTGCAGCATTAATTCTTTTGTCTTGAAAAAAAGCATCTACTCCGCCAACAGCTTCTTCAAGTTCTGCTTCGCTTAATTCTTCAGAATTAACTTCAGTACTAGAATCTAATAATTGAGCCGTAAATTCTTCAAATTCTTCTTGAGTAAAATCGTAGCCAGCCTCTCGTACAATTTGGCTACATTTCTGCTTGCTTCCAGCCGTCTCAATTTGTGTACGAAAAGATCGATCGTCTGCTAGTCTTTTATAGAAAGCTTTAACATTTTCTATGGTCATAGGCTTTCCTAAATAGGGTTAGTTGAAAATAAGTTCTATTCAATTGGTTGTGCTACTTACTTGTTGCTGATGCTTATGTTCATCAATCTCAAACTTAAGCTTTACCTCTAGCTGAGACTCGGTATCGAGTTCCAGGTTGAGTTTTACTTCCAACTGAGTTTGAATTAGCAGTTCCTCTCCAGCAATATCACCACTTTTTAGTTGGATAATTTCACGTTCAAAAATTGGTGTATCTTCCAGTGCAGCAAAAGCTCGATTGAGCGCATTATCGCCACTTTGAAATACGGCTTATATCGTTAGACTGCCGTTAATTAGGAGATAAAAAGCTGAAATTTGTTTACCAGCTTGAGTCAAAAGGCGATCAGCATCTACCTTTCGCCTTTTGCCCATAGCCATGAGCCAGTCAATATCGCTATTACTAAGCTCTTGTAAAAGAGTTTGACCCATTACAATTGTTCTATTTTAGAAGTCGATATTGGATTCTACAATTTCCACCTCTATGAACTCCATGCTTTTCTGTATCGCATACAGTCTTAGATTTTCTGACTCTACTTCATCACCTATTTTCTAATCGCTGTAATAGCCTTAATAATGAATCTTCATCTAATTCTGTAAGGCTCATAGTTATTACCCGAATTGAATCGACATAGCCCAAATAGATTTCATACTTTTGTCGTTTATCTACAGGAATTTTGTCAAAGGCAACTCCTTTTCCCCAACGATGAATAGTATTTGGTTTGACTTTTAAGATTCTGGCAATTAAATTAATACACTTCTCTCGATAGCCATGTTCTAACTCCATTGCTAAAATCTGTTTTTCTGTGAAACGAGGTCTACCGTCTTTATTGATGGTTGACAAACCAAACCAGCGACGACAAAAGATTCTGGGATGTATGCCAACATTGTAACTAACGCTAGTTTTAAAAATCTTGGTAGTCAGATCAACTAATTGATTCTCTCTATTTTTAAGACGAGAATATGACGCTCTCTGAGAATTAATGTTAGTTTCAGCATTAGCTACTGATTTGATTAGGTCAGATTTATCTAAAGCATTAACTGAAACATTATCTTTTGTGTATGTCATTAGATTAGATTCCTTAGTAGTTAAATTGACGCAAAATTCAGGAAGTTAGACAGCTATTGACAAAAGTTCATAATCTATTTGAGCAAAATTCTTTGGTTAATATATGCAAAAGTAAGCTGTTATATGCAAAAGTATCCATTGCGGTGTTGCGACAATGCGACAAGTTGAATCAAAATTAAGTATATATTACTTTGTAGCTTAAGAGCAAGATAAACAGTTACTTTTGTAAATATTCTCTTAAGTGAATTCGGCTTATCCCTTATACAGCATAAGTTATAACGTTTTGTCAAAGGGGAAGTTCAGTTGAAAATATCATCAAACATGAATGCACCATCGATCAAAACAAGGAGGCATTGCTGTCGAAATAGTTTCTCTCATGGGAAATCAGGGAGTGCAATCAACCTAAAATACTTATCCTGTCTATATTAGCGTCAAGTTTGTCTCAGATTCTAGCTAAAGTCCCCTTATCCCCATTGAGGAGAACTGGCAATTAGTTTTTCTGCTTCTTCGTTGTTTAAGGGTTGAGCAAAAAAGTAACCTTGTCCATGTTCACAGTTTAAAAGTTTTAGTTGACTCATTTGCCATGAATTTTCGATTCCTTCTGCGATAACGTCCATATTCAACATATGAGCCAGACTCACAATAGTTTTAACAATAGAATTATCTTTTTCTGATTTTATTTCGTTAATAAAGGAACGGTCTATCTTGATAGTATCTATAGGAAAACGGTGTAAATAGCTGAGGGAAGAATAGCCAGTGCCAAAATCATCAATACTCAACTGAATTTTCCTTTCTCTCAAGGATAATAGAGTATTGGTAACTACTTCTAAATTCTTGATTAGGAGGCTTTCTGTAATCTCTAGTTTCAAAAATTGACCTTCTAAGCCTGTTTCTTGAAGAATCTTATCAATAGTATCAATTAGAGATGCTTCTCTTAATTGTTTACCAGAAAGATTCACACTGATTTTAAGGGAAGAATGTTCAGGATATTTAATTTGCCAAGAGCGTAATTGTTGACAGGCTTTTTTTAATAACCACTTACCCAAGGGAACAATTAATCCTGTTTCTTCAGTAATGGGGATAAACTCAGAAGGAGAGATTAAGCCTCTTGTAGGATGTTGCCAACGAACCAAAGCTTCAAATCCTGCCAGAGTACCTTTACTAAGGGATGCAATGGGTTGATAATAAACTAAAAATTCTTCTCGTTCTAGAGCCTTTCTTAAATCCGTTTCCAATTTTAGACGCTTGATAGCATGAACGTGCAGAGAACTATCAAAGACTTCATATCTAGCTTTTCCTTGCTCTTTTGCGGTGTACATAGTAAGGTCTGCATCCCGTAAAATATCTTCTGGTTGTTCATATCCTTGGGAAGACAGAGCAATACCAATACTAGCACTGGTAAATATTTCGTAACCCTCTATGTGAAAAGGAATGGTGAGAGCTTGATAGATTTTTTGGGCTATTTTGGTTGCTGCACTAATATCTGTAATGTTTTCTAAGAGAATAGTAAATTCGTCCCCTCCCAGACGTGCAACAGTATCAGTGGGATTGACACAAGTTTCTAATCTGCGAGCAATCTCAACTAGTAATTTGTCTCCGATTAAATGTCCCACACTGTCATTAACCACTTTAAAACGGTCTAAATCGAGAAACAGTACCGCAAAAAGATAGTCTGATTGATTTTTGGCTCTGATAAGTTCATGTTCTAAACGATCTGTAAATAAAGCTCGGTTAGGTAAGCCTGTAAGGGAATCATGTAAAGCATCATGGATTAGTTGTCTTTCCATCTGCTTTCTTTCGGTAATATCAACAATCTGATTATTGAAGTGTAGGGGTTTACCTTGGGAATTACGAACAATCACAACTTTGAGTATGGTATCTACAATGCGACCATTTTTAGCAATGTGGCGTTTCTCAATTTGAAAGGCTGATTCTTCTCCAGCAGCTAATTTTTTTTCTAAACTTTGATGTAGTTCCCAATCTTCAGGATGACTAATGTGGGCGAAACTGAGTTGTAAAAGTTCGTCACTGGAATAGTCGAGAGCATCACAAAGTGCTTGGTTTACTTTTTGGAATTTACCATCTAGGGTCGTAATTGCCATCCCGATAGGAGCTAACTCAAAAGTCAGTCGAAACTGCTCTTCACTTTCTCTAAGAGCTTGCTCTGCTTTTTTGCGCTTGGTGATATCTTCTGCAATACCTACAAAACGATGAACTTTACCTTCTGTATCTCTGATGGGAAAAGCTCTAACCCACACCCAACGAATGGAGTTATCAGGTCTAACTATACGATACTCTTCTTGGAATTCATCTCCTGTTCTGAATTGAGTTTCTAGGGTTGCAAGTGCCTTAAAGGAGTCCTCTGGATGAATTGCGGATAGCCAAGATACAGGGTCTTCATATAAACTTTCACAGGTGCGTCCCCAGACTTCCTCGTAAGCAGGACTAATATACAAAATTTCGTCAGTCTCAGCCGAGATCATAAAAAAAACTTCTCGAACATTCTCTGCAATTTGACGAAAACGCTCTTCTCGATCTTCCACATGGCGAAGTTCGGTAGTTAGGTTTTGATTTTCTTGCAAGAGTTCTTCTAGAAGGGCTGATAACTCTTCTAGTTTATTCAATTCAACAAAACGCTTTGTAAGCTCCTGATTGAACATCCGGGTGACTTTAATAGCAGGCATTACCCTCCTATATTGCCCAATTTCTCGTTTAAATTAACATAATATTCCTACATTGATTTTTTTGAGTAACTAATAAGAAGCTTTTTTGGTATTTCCTCCCTTGACCCATCCCTCTTGTTGATTCCCCAGAAGTCTGACTCTTTGCCATTTTTTATCGGAAGATTCTTCTAAAATGAGGATTTTAGTATTATAAGCAATGCCCCCAATTCTCGCGCTGTTGATGGTAGGTTCCGCTCGCAAACTCAAGCCTTGAGGCCAAGTAACAACGGCAAAATAGGCATTTTCAGGGATTGCTGGTTCTATTGGTTCTGGTTCTGGTTCTGGTTCTGGTGGGAAAATGGGGATATCTTCAGAGACAGTCAGGGATTCTTCAGGAGTTTCTATCACTATTTCTGTTTTTGGGGCTGTTTCTTCTTCATATACAGGCTTTTTCGGTAGAACAGAGGACATCCTGGCGAAATAATATAAGCCAGCACTCCCAGCAACAACAGCTATGATAGAAATTCCTAAGATAAATCCTAAAACAAACTGAGAAATATTGTAGATAACCTTCAGGGAAGTTTGCCAAATTGGTTTATTAGTGAGCATAAATTATTCTTGATTAGTTAATTAGATTACCAATTACCCCAAATCGCTAAAGTTAATCCTGGTCGATATATATTAACAAACATGGTTTTACCGTCAGGAGCAAAGCACACACCAGCAAATTCGCTGTTATTGAGAGCATTACGAGCAAAGTGATAATATTTACCTTCTGGAGTAATACCCACTAAAAATTGTTCTCCTCGACCATCTTCACAGACAATTAAATCACCAAAAGGGGACATGATTAGGTTATCGGGATAGTCTAAGACTTCTGCTCCAGGGGATTCTAAAAATAATTCTACTGTTGCTTTTGCTATGTTGTAACGGAAGATTTGACCGACTTCGGCTGCTCCACCATTGGTACAAGTCCAGTATAGTTCGCCGTTGTCATAACAAATACCTTCTCCTCTTCTAAAGATCGCTGCGCCTTTAGCTTGAGCTTCGTATCTGAGAGTATCGTGTTTGGGGTCAACATCTTCTAGTCTCACCCATTCTACAGCTTGGGGTTGACCCACCCGAAAGCCTTTACCTGTGTCAACTTTGGGCATATTTTTGATAACCATTGCTTCTAATATTCCCCCTGCGGATAAATTTCCTTTTTGATGGGGAAGGAAGCGGTAAAAACAGCTATTGTTTTGGTCTTCTGTTTGATAAATATAACCTGTTTTGGGGTCAATTGCGATCGCCTCATGACGAAAACGACCCATTGCTTTTAGGGGTACTGGGTTTGTCAGCTTTCCTGTAGCTGGTATTTCAAAGTTATAACCATGTTTTACTAAAGCTTTGCCCCAGTAGGGTAAAACCTGCTGTAAACTGTATCCTGGCGGTGGATAGGGAGTAGCAATATCTTCTTCACAACTAATCCAACTACCCCAAGGAGTAGCACCACCACTACAATTACGATTTGTTCCCGCTAGAGAGAGATAGTGTTGTTGTAAATTGCGCTCGCGATCTATAACTAGGGTAGTAGTCCCCCCAGGAGAATTGCGGTCATATTGGGGTAAATCCGCAGGAAAATTATTTTTAGTCCTTACAGGGTTTAGTTCGTGATTTCTCACTAATATTGTTGTACCATTTTGACCAGGAAATGTAGCCATCCCATCGTGATTATTGGGGACAGGAAGACCATCACTCATGGTTTCCCCAACCCGAGAAAGTACCCGATATTGGAATCCTTCTGGTAAGTCTATAATTCCCTGGCGATCGCTTTTTAGAGAACCAAATTTATTAATTTTAGCTGATGTACCCTCAACTGACTGAGAATAGAACTTCTTTAAAGGAGAGCCGATAATTGAACTGGTCGCCCCCACTCCTACTAAGCCTAAAAAGTTACGCCTTGATAATCCCACAATACCAATTTTGATTAATTACTTTCTCCTGCTTAATATAGCGAATTGAGATTGGCGGTAGTGCTGCTCTTACTCAAGTTCACCAAGAAATGAATTTCTTGGCTAATATATGAAGTCCTATAAGACGGACTTGAGAATATCAGTCTGCCTAGAATGAAATAGCACTGGTATCCCTTAATCTTAAAATTATGACCACCAACACACCAGAAATTACTAATCTTCCTCTACCTCCTGGTAAATTTGGCTTACCTTTTATTGGAGAGACTATTGGTTTTTTTACCGATCCTCAATTTAATCAAAAGCGTGTAGCAAAATACGGCAAAATTTATAAAACTAATCTATTCAATAATCCTACAGTAACGATGATAGGAGCAGATGCTAATACTTTTTTATTTCGTAATGAAAATAGCTACGTTGTGTCTTCTTGGCCCAAAAGTACCAGAATTTTATTAGGAGATTTATCTTTAGTAATACGTGGTGGAGAATTTCATACTTCCCGTCGTAAGTTACTCTATCAAGCATTTCAACCAAGAGCATTAGCTAGTTATATTCCTACTATGGAAAAGATAAGTAATGAGTATTTACAAAGATGGGAAAAACTAGAAGAATTTACTTGGTATCCTGAATTAAGAAATTATACTTTTGATATTGCTAGTAATTTATTAGTTGGTAAGGATGGAGGTTCTAAAACTCCTCTAGGAGAACTATTTGAAACTTGGAGTGCAGGTTTATTTACTATTCCTAATCCTTTTCCTTGGACAAGATTTCAGAAAGCACTCCGCGCCCGTAAAGCATTACTCAAACAGTTAGAAAAGATTGTAATTCAACGGCAACAAGAAGATAATTTAGGAGAAGATGCTCTCGGATTATTGATCCAAGCTAAAGATGAAGAGGGTAACAGTCTTACTTTAGAAGAATTAAAAGACCAAGTATTATTATTACTCTTTGCAGGACACGAAACCTTAACTTCTGCACTTGCATCTTTTTGTCTTCTCACGGCTCAACATCCTGATGTTATGGCGAAATTACGAGAAGAACAAGCAAAATTATCTCTTACTTCCCCTCTGAGTTTAGAAGATATTAAGCAAATGACCTATCTCGAACAGGTGATCAAAGAAGTGATGCGAGTGATTCCCCCTGTAGGTGGTGGTTTCCGAAAAGTGATTAAGTCTTTTGAATTTAAAGGTTATCAGATTCCTGAAGGATGGACTATTCAATACCAAATCCCCCAGACTCATAAAGATCATACTATTTATACGGACAGCGATCGCTTCGATCCTGAGCGGTTTTCACTTTCTAGAGCAGAAGACAAACAAGCTAGCTTCGGTTACATTCCTTTTGGGGGTGGTTTACGAGAATGTCTGGGGAAAGAATTTGCTCGTCTAGAAATGCGGATTTTTGCTGCTAAGTTACTTCAAAATTATCAATGGGATTTGCTAAAAGATCAAAATCTCGACTTAGTTACTGTCCCTAGTCCTCACCCGAAAGACGGATTAAAAATTAGTTTCCGTCGTTGTTAATTAAGCAATGGATATCCATAACAACAAAATCAGCCTCATAGCGAGGCTGCTTTAAAATTAAAGATAAAATCAGCTTTCTGAAGCTCAAATCATATTTATTCTTGAGTATAAATTCTAGAAATAAAGATTTCTTATACAGAATCTCCTTGAGGTAGTAACAAATTTAATAACACACCGACAATACTAGATAGTCCAATACCTTCCAAAGCAAATGCACCTGCTTTAAAGCTCATACCGCCTACACCGAGCATTAAAATCGCACCAATGATCGCTATATTGCGTGGTTGTAATAAATCTTCTTCCGCTTGAACCATACTGTTCATCCCAATCACTACAATAGTACCGAATAGAACAATTAGAATACCCCCCATCACAGGAATCGGAATAGTTTGTAATAAGGCTTCCAACTTACCAGAAAATGAGAGTAAAATCGCTATAATTGCCGACCAAGTCATAATGGCAGGATTAAAAGCTTTGGTTAGGGCAACTGCTCCTGTTACCTCTGAATAAGTAGTGTTAGGGGGTCCTCCTAAGAATGCAGCTAGAGTGGTTGCTATTCCATCCCCCAATAGAGTACGATGTAATCCTGGAACCCGTAGATAGTTGTTATCAGTTACCGAACCAATTGCTAGTACATCCCCGATATGTTCAATAGCAGGTGCGATCGCAACTGGTAAAATAAACAGAATTGCTGGCAGACTAAAACTAGGTGTAGTGAAACTAGGAATCTCTAACCAGGGTGCTTGAGCCAGTGCAGTAAAATCCACCAAACTTAAAGGTAAAGAGACTAAATAGCCCACCACTATCCCAACTAGGATCGGAACTAACTTCAGAAACCCTCGACCTAAAATCGCTGTGAGCATAGTTGCCAACAGAGAAACCATAGCTACTGCTATAGCTACCCTTTCACTATATCCTTCTCCAGCTTCCGAAGCCATTTTTACGGCTGTAGGAGCTAAACCCAAACCGATAACCATAATTACTGGACCAGTAACCACCGAAGGTAAAACTCTAATAATAATTCCCGAACCACCCCAGAAAATAATCAGGCTCAAAACTAAATATAATGCTCCAGCAGCAGCAAGCCCTGATAGAGTCTCTGGTAAACCATATTTATCGATACTAAAAGTAATAGGGGCGATGAAAGCAAAGGAAGATGCCAGATATACGGGAACTTTACCCCCTGTAACCAATTGAAAACATAAAGTTCCTAATCCAGAGGTAAACAGGGCAACATTAGGGTCTAATCCCGCAAGAATTGGTACTAATACCAAAGCTCCAAAAGCAACGAAGAGCATCTGAGCCCCTACGACAAAATCTTGGAGACGAAATTTATATGCCGTAGGAGATATACTGTCTTGAAGGGTTGATTCTGATGAGGAGTCTTGAAATAAGGGTTCTTTGCTCATTAAATAGCTTGTTAAAGTTATTTTCGCAATTTATTCGTTATTTTAGCGATTTTAATTGTATAATTCTTTTTTTTTCTGCACCAACTCAGAGAAAAGCATTCTGGTTGCCTTGAATAGTATCCTAATCAGTGCCTCTTTACCATTAACTTTCTGTTCCTCCCTAATGGCTCGATAGCAGTGCCGAAGGCAACCGCTAGTCTTCGACGCTCTTCGAGTTCGCGGGTCGCTTAACTGTATTCTCCTTAAGAAGAACTACAAAAAGTATAATTAAATACTGCAATTTCTTGAGTCACATCAGGATTCCTGCGACACAAGCTGTCATAAAGCAAGCAATTGAACCAGCAACCAAGGCTCTAGCACTTAATTGAGCTAAATCTTGTTGACGAGAAGGCGCAATAGCACTAATCCCCCCGATCTGGATGCCAATGGAGCCTATATTAGAAAAACCACAAAGAGCATAAGTAGTAATGATTTTAGCTCGCTCAGAAATAACGGGCATCTCTCCAGAAATCAATTCTTGTAAATCCAGATAAGCGACAAATTCATTAAGAATCAGCTTTTTACCTAACAAAATAGCTACATTGTGACAGTCAGCAAGAGGAATTCCCATCAACCAAGCTATGGGAAACATAAGATAAGAGAAAATCCACTCCAGTGATAAAGAGGAAATACCTATTTGATTTCCTAATGCAGCTAACAAGAAATTAAAGAAAGCTAATAATCCTAAAAAAGCAATTAACATCGCTCCTACATTCAGAGCTAGTTTCAGTCCTTCAATTGTGCCAGTTGAGATCGCATCTATGGCATTGACATAGATTGATTGAGATTTTGTTTCAATGTAGCCTTTAGTTAATGGTTTTTCTGTCTCTGGATAGAACAGTTTAGAGACAGCTAAAGCTGCTGGTGCTGACATCACAGAAGCAGAAAGTAAATGTTCAGCAGGAATTCCAAAGGAAATATAAGCAGCCATAACTCCTCCTGCAATAGTGGCAAATCCCCCCGTCATCACGGAATGGAGTTCTGACTGAGTTAACTTAGATATATAGGGTTTAATCGCCAAAGGTGCTTCGGTTTGTCCAGCAAAAATATTAGCAGCACAACTTAAGGATTCCGCCCCTGAAGTCTTCATGGTTTTCATCATTACCCATCCCATCATTGCCACGATACGAGGCAAAATATTGTAGTGGTAGAGCAAAGAGATAAACGCGGAAAAAAAGATAATCGTCGGCAAAATTTTGAAGGCGATGAAATGTTCTTCAAAGCCATCACCAAAAACTAATTTTGCACCTTCATCGGAAAAGTCTAAAAACTGTCTTACCCCAGACCCCAAAAATTGAAAGATGCTTAAACCCAACGCACTCTTGAGTATAAAAACTCCTAGTATTAACTGTAAAGCAACTCCCCACAGTACTGTACGCCAACGAATAAGTTGGCGATTATTAGAACAAAGATAACCAATTCCAATAAAAGCAACTAATCCCAAAAGTGAAACCAAACGATAACTCATAGAATAAATGAAAGTTAACTGTGATGCTAGAAAGTCGTATCCGCAATTCATGATTGCGGATACTGCGAGTTAGATTTAAGACATCTCTAGCATTCTTTGAATTGGTTTCAATGCAGCAATCCGGATATCTTCAGGGAGAGTTATTTCTGGAGTTTTATTTTTCATAGCCAGATAAAGCTTTTCTAGAGTATTCAAACGCATATGAGGACACTCGTTACAAGCACAATTATTCATTGCAGGAGCAGGAATGAATTTTTTATCTGGTGCTGCTTTCTCCATCTGGTGAATAATACCTGGTTCAGTAGCAACTATAAATGCTGGACTGTTACTGTTTTGACTGTATTTGAGTAAAGCAGTAGTTGAACCTATATACTTAGCGTGGTTTAATACCGCAGGTTCACATTCAGGATGAGCAATAATTTCTGCTTCGGGATGTTGTATTTGCAACTGGATGATTTTCTTTTCAGAAAAGGTTTCATGAACAATACAGCTACCTTGCCACAATACTAAATCTCTATTTGTTTGTTCTGCTACATAGCGACCTAAGTTGCGGTCTGGTGCAAAGATAATTGGTTGATCTTGGGGTATTTGATTAACAATCTTGACTGCATTAGAACTGGTGCAAATGATATCACTCATAGCTTTAATCTCTGCACTACAGTTAATGTACGAGACAACTATATGATTGGGGTGTGCTTCTTTAAAGGCTTTAAATTCTTTGGGAGGACAGCTATCTGCAAGGGAACAACCAGCGTTTAAATCGGGGAGTAATACTATTTTGTCAGGATTGAGTATTTTTGCTGTCTCTGCCATAAAATGAACTCCAGCAAAGACGATTACATCAGCATTGGTATTGGCTGCTTTTTGGGATAATCCGAGAGAATCTCCTATATAATCAGCAATGTCTTGAATATCTGAGTCTTGATAGTAGTGAGCTATGATAACAGCGTTTAAGTCTTTTTTGAGTTTCCTTATCGCTGCAAATAAGTCATTAGGTATAGAATTGATTTTACTAATAGGTTGGGCAGTAGCAAACACGAGCGTAAGTCTTCCTTTGTCTAGTTGTGTTGAATTATAGTTATTTTTACCATAATTGTTATAGTTAATTCTACCAAAAATCTAATTTTGTTGCAGTAGTTGCTTAATTCGTAAAATTATTAACTTTGCATAGTTTGCTAAAACAAATCAACCATTTTCCTGTTATCGTCAAATCTAGTTGTTTAATGATTTAGGCAGAAACACTAAGAAAGATCACATGACACAGGCAGAAACTTCATTGTCAGCCTCGCGTAATGTCTCCGAGTTAATTACACATATCAATAATTTAATCCAAGAAATCCAAGAACTTTATTGTCTCGATGAAGTACCTTGGGTAGTTGGTTACTCAGGAGGTAAGGATTCTACCACTGTATTGCAGCTTGTTTGGAATGCGATCGCCAGTTTACCACAAGAAAAGAGAACTAAAAATATTTACGTTATCACTACAGATACTCTCGTAGAAAATCCCATCGTTGCATCTTGGGTAAATCATTCTTTGGAAAAAATGGAACTTGCTGCTCAAACACAAAATCTTCCTGTAGAACCTCATTTGCTTACACCAGAACTCAAGTATAGGTTTTGGGTTAATCTTATTGGTAAAGGTTATCCATCCCCCCGTCAAGGTTTTCGTTGGTGTACTGAAAGGTTAAAAATTCGCCCTACAAACGACTTTATCCGTAATGTGATTCGAGTTAGTGGCAAAGTGCTTCTTATCTTAGGTACTCGCAAAGCTGAAAGTAGTAAACGTGCTGCTACTATGGCGAAATATGAAGCATCTAAAGTCAATGATTTACTTAAATCTAATTCAAATTTATCTAACTGTCTGCGATATCGTGACACTTTACCTGAAGCTCTAATTTATAGTCCCATTCAAGAATGGCGAGATGATGAAGTTTGGATGTATCTGATGCAATGGGACAATCCTTGGGGAGGAAATAACAAAGATTTATTTGCGATGTATCGTGGTGCAACAGCAGATAATGAATGTCCTCTAGTTGTAGATACATCTACTCCAAGTTGTGGAGATTCTCGTTTCGGATGTTGGGTTTGCACGATGGTAAATAAGGATAAATCTATGGAGGCAATGATTCAAAATGATGAAGAGAAAGAATGGTTACAACCTCTGTTAGATATTCGTAATGAACTAGATGCTTATCGAGATGATGATAGAAGAGATTTTCGCAGACTCCACGGTAATGTACAACTGTTTCAAAGGAAGAAAAACGGTAAAACTTCCATCGAACCTATACCGGGACCTTATACTAAGAAATGGAGAGAACATTGGTTAAGGAAAGTTTTAGAAGCACAAGTGCAAGTTAGACAAACTGCACCAGAAGAGTTTAAAGATATTACTCTTATTACTACAGAAGAGTTAAGCGAAATTCGTCGTATTTGGTTGGAAGAGAAGCACGAATTTGATGATAGTCTTCCTCGCATCTATCAGGAAGTGACAGGAGAAACTTTTAATGATCCTCGTGCTATTGCTGATGATAATAAAATCATTGGTAATGATGAGTGGGAAACTTTAAAAGATATTTGTGGCGAAGATGAGATGTATTTTGAGTTAATGACTAAGCTGTTAGATACAGAGAGACAATATCATATTCAATCTCATCGTCGTGGTATTTATAAAAGCTTGGAAAAATGTTTTGAAACTAGCTCTCGTAGTAAGGAAGAAGCTATTGCTAATGCTCATCAAAAAAGAGATTTACAAAATGCTGCTAATAATAAGGATGTGGCGCAGGTAAAAGCAAAAATTGCAGCTTTAGATGGCTCGATAGAGGAAGCAGTTAAGCAAGAAACTTGGGGTAGTCTTAAGTTTGGTAATTAGATTCATAATTATAGTCTGCGTAGCAGCGAATTCTATTCGCCTAATCTAAAATTAATTTATCCCTCTTTTGTCACTCTCCGAGAATTAAAATTAAGAGGAACTTGACTATTGTTGGCTAGAAGCCAGACCAGATAATGGATGTAGAGTTACAGATTCTCAAACATTTAAAGCGACCCGCGGAAGCGGTTGCCTTCCGCACCGCCTGCACCGACAGTTTCCATCATCGATGGATATTGTAAGGCATATAATGATCTATTTCCTGAAGTGAGAAGTTACGAATGTTTTAAATATTTACATCAAGGAATCATCTCACCAATTAAGAGAAAGTCATTACCAGAAATAGCCAAAGTTGTTGGAATATCTTCACCTCAATCATTACATCCTGCATCTCACTCATTCACCTTGGTCAGTATCAGAACTAAAAGCCAAAAGATTGACAGTAACTCTTGAAGCATTAAAAAATCAGACAATTACAGTAGTAATTGATGAAACAGGAGATAGAAAGAAGGGGACAAAAACTGATTATGTAGCCAGACAATATTTGGGAAGTGTAGGAAAAATAGATAAGGTCATAGTATCAGTAAACGCTTATGGTGTCTATGAGAATATAACTTTTCCTTTAATGTTTAAAGTCTTTAAGCCTAAAGGAACACTAAAAGAAGGAGATACCTATAAAACTAAAATTGAATTGGCATCAGAAATAGTTAATGAGCTAATAGAATTTGGGTTCAAGATTGAATTACTATTAGCTGATAGTTTATATGGTGAAGCTAGTTTATTTATTGTGGTTAATTTTGGGAGCATCCCATTTTGGCAAAAATAGGAAAGTAAATTCGCGAGTTATACTCGCGAATAATGACCCTCTTTAAATATCTTCTTGTTCCCCATCAAAAGACACATCTATTAAACTGCTCTTTAAAGAATCAATTGTTTTTTGTAGTTCGGAAACTATACTTCTTCTAACTACTGCCATGACTGAATCAATATGATCTTCACTTCCAGCTTTGCCCAAATGCTTATATTTACTCAAAGATTGATCTGGAGCGGTTTTGGTAAACGTTGGTTTATTTGCTTGTAGTTTGTAATACCAATAGACTGTTTTGGGCTGTCGAACTTGGTAACGTGCAACCCAAGTCCCTTCAGGAGCGAGTTCTCCCTGACTTAAAAAGAAATTTTTGTGACTTTCTAATTCGGCGATCTCGAAGAGAACGCTACGCGGTCGCTGACTGTAACCGAGTTATTCTCAACGCTCGTTCTTGCCGTGTAGTTCGTGACACTCTTCTTCCCATTTTTTCTGGCTTTCCATGATGAATTTATTCGCAATTATAACTCGCGAATTAACTTTAACTCTCTAAAAGGATTTTTAAACTCTTAAATGGCTAATTTCCCATTTAAATAAGCACAGCGTAATTGTAAAATATGAGGTACATTTTCTTTTTTCCACTGCGCTCCTGTAATTTTAACTCTGTGAGCTATTTGTTTAACAGCAGATTCAACTGCTCCACTCCCAATTGAGCAAATTTTTTGCCATTGAAAATAATGGTAATTGATAATTCTGTGTCGATGCTTTTTAAGATATTTACAATAGACGCTTCAGGACAGCCTTTCCCTCTGGTTGATAGATGAAAGACGTTCAAACTAAGGTCGCTGGTTGAATGAAGAACCTACCTTTTTGTTACGCTTGGGGAATCCCTCGCGGAGCGCGAAGGGAGGATGTCAAAAGAACCAAAAGCTTATAAATCTACCTACTTACCTTTTGGTGACAGCCTTTCAGGGTCGTTTGGCTGTTTGTAGAATCACGCAGTTTAATAAGTATCTTAGACTGTGTTCATCCTTCCACTTCTCCCTCTAGCTCCAATACCAGATTGACCCTTCTAGTATCGGCTACATTCGTAACCCTGCATATTTCCCATTCGTTACCTACTAGGTACTGGGTTGAACTCAGTTAAGAGTTCCCTTACGTGAGGGTGGGAGGTGAAAAACTCCCAGGAGAGTAGGCTCTCCGTTTCAATTGACCAGTTCAGGTCGCACTTAGGTCATCCACCCCTTTGGTTTCTTCTGTGTATTCCCAAGTGGCCACACCTACTATGCAGCCCTGTTTAACAGCTAGATAACCTGCGTATTTCAGTGCCTCCTGGACTTGTTTCTTAACTACAATGTCGGAATCAAACACCAAATGAATAGGTCTTCCTTTGACTAGAAATGGAGCTAGAGAAGCGATCGCCTTAAGTTTCTTCTTCTCTTTGCTGTTCCATACACCAGTGACACAGATGGAAATATATCCATGAGCGAGCAGACAACCAGCCTTTTTAGCCCCTTCTGTTATCTCGATAGGTAATTGGGGGTTATCCGCTACCCAACGCCAAAATCCCTTATCTAATCGCCCCTCATCAATATCTTCTTCTGTGATAGGTACTTGGTACTTATCTGCTATCTTTTCCCAAGTGTCCATGTCTGGGATTAATAAGATAACTTCTGTGCCATCCCCTTTAGGAAATGTCAGATATTTTTGTGGTTTTTCTAGGTTGGGAAACTTTATGGGGATATCTGGCTTAAACTGCCCATATCTTCTATATTGTCCTGTCTCTAGGTCAATACCTCTGACAGCCCACCCAGGACTACCGTAATAATGCGACCAATTCAGTAGTTTTGCTATTTCTTTCGGGTCGGAGAGGCTTTGGATATTTAGGGAGGCGATCGCTTTACTAACTGCACTACCCTCTACCCATTCCTGAATATCTGGACTTTAGGAATGCGATCGCGAAAAATTAGTCAAGCTGTTATTTACTCTTGGTTGTACTTGAATAGCCTGTTAGTTTTAGCCCCAAACAAAACCCCGCTCGGCTTTATGCTCGACAAAGATTTCCTTGTGGTT
>JASJCP010000228.1 GCA_030065935.1 Xenococcaceae cyanobacterium MO_167.B27 | reverse complement strand
TAAATTGTTGTCCTTTTAGGATTGAATCATGATTCAACGCTATTTAGTATTTTTACTTTGTTACAAAATTCCGTAAAGCCCTTGTCGTATATGGATTAGGCTGGCTGTCCCCCCGCCAGTAAATTGGGAGTATCTTGACTTTCGTAAAAGGTGTAACTGTTCGCTCCTGGTTCAGTTTCATTAGTTAATTTTGCTACATTTGTCGCTAAGTCTAAAAAAGTTTGACGATGTTCTGGTTTGACTTGTAAATAAGCAATGACAACTAAGGGTTGTTCAGCTTGTTGATTTATTTGTGCATAGGTTGGTGTAAAAGTTACATCTCTTTGGGTAATTATTTTGGGAGTTATTACTGCGATTAAAGCAATTAAAAAGAGAACAGGATAAATTTTAATGAGAGATTTCATTTTTTTCTCCTCAAATAATTTAAAGAATTTAATTTAGTAACTTGCTACTCGCCCTTCGGGAGGTGCGCGTTCCCAAGCCAGTCCGTTGGGAGGGTTTCCCGACTTGAAGGAACTGGCGTTTGCGCCTTTCGTCGACGCGGGAGACCTGACGGTAGTCGCTGACCTGACGGTAGTCGCTTCGCGTACGCGGACGCACCTCTACTTGCTAAAAAGCTACTTTACTCAACCAAGGTTTTTGGGAATTAGTGCAAGAAGTCTATTGTTTCAACTCTCTTTTTACGGCTAAGAGAGTCATGTCATCAGACTGTTCTGACTCCCCTATGTGAGCTAATACTTTAAGTTTGATTGCCTCTAGAATTGCCTGAGCAGAAGTAAAGGGTTGAGCGGTAATTTTCAACAGACGTTCTCTAGTAAAAAAATCCCTATTACTAGCACGGGCTTCGGTGATCCCGTCCGTATAACCTAATAAAATGTCTCCTGGGTTAAAAAAAGTCTGCTGAATTTGAAAGTCTTGATCGGGGAATATTCCTACAGCGATTCCAGTGGCTTTAAGAGATTCCTTGATGTTGCCATAAGCATCAATCATCAGTAAAGGTTCGTGTCCTCCATTGATATAGGTAAGCGTGCCAGTTTCTAGGTTTAATACACCAAAAAAAAGAGTTGCAAACATTCCTACATCACTGTGATTTTGAACAATATAACTATTGGTGAGTTTAACGGCTTTTAGAGCATTAAAGTGAATGGAATTAATTGCGTCTTTCTCTAGAGAAAATGAGTTTTTATGCTTAAGACATTCCACTTCTTCTAGATAGGTTTGACCAGAAAATATGCGAATCAAACTACGGAATAATCCCATAAATAGTGCTGCACTAACTCCTTTATCGCAAACATCGGCAATAACTAGACCAAGATTATTATGGGGAAGTTCCAATACATCGTAGAAATCACCAGCGACGCGACGAGCGGGAGACATAAAAGCAGCAATTTCCCAGCCTTGTTTCTGTAATATTTGAGTCGGCAGAAAATTCTTTTGCATCAGGCGACCTTTTTCCAACTCATGATCTAGTGCTTGGGAATAGGCTGCTTCTCTCTCTAAACTCTCTTTTAGGGCTGCTTCTGCTTGTTGACGAGCTTGAATCGCCTCTGTAATTTGAGCGAACATCTGCTTAAAAGCAGCAATCACATCTCCCAATTCATCTTGACGTTGAATAGAAGCAGAGTAGAATTTAGGTGGATTTTGGTCATTATAAATGGCTTGTCCTGCAACCAGTAGATCCCGTCGAAGACGAAATATGGGGGCAATTACCATCGGTTCTAGGGCTATCCAAACTGTTATGGTCAGAAAAAGCGAGATAATGACTACTAAACCTCCTATCCTGATGATGTAGGCAATTAATTCTCCTGTAACATTAGAGGCATCATGACGTATAACAATGGTGTAATTTGTCTTCATCTGAGTGGCAGACCAAACTATGTCATCGTAGAAAGAACTGTCGCGCCTGGGTAGATAGTCATTGAGTTGAGAAAGGGACATTTGTGGAGGCTCGCCAAAAGTTCCAATCAGTTGTCCAGAAGAGTCATAAACTGCTCCGCCTTGGATGAGAGAGTGGTTTTGTGGCAGTTCTCTTAAGGGAGTTATGAGGTCTTCTCCAGAAATGTGAGGATAGGTAATTAAAATCCAAGCAACTTTTCCTGAAGAAACCTCTTTGAGTTGGGAGAGTAGTTCTTGTTCTCGTTTTTGGACTGAGGGAACTAAAATAATGCCTTCAATGACAACAATTGCTATAAACACCCAGAAGACAATTCTTCGGGACAGGCGAGACTTAAACCGAGTGCTTAAGAGCTTTCTAAAATGATTAAACACCGTCTTTTTTGCTTCCATGAAAAGTCAAGAGGGATAAAGGATCATACCGTTTCTGTTTAAATTGCTTACAGATAGAAAGCAGGGGCAACGAAGGGGGGACTTTAACCGATCTATCGAACTCAGCAGGTTATCTGTGGGGATATTTCCCCCCCTTTCCGGCAGAGGGGGTGCGGGGAACAGTAATACTTATTACTTATTACTTTATTCCTCATCCCTCATCCCTCATAATTCATCCCTCATCCCTTTTATCCAAACTATTAAGCTAATTGTCGCTGCTGAGTTTCTGAGAGGGTGGGGTAGTCAATGTATCCTTGTTCCCCTTGGGTGTAAAAGGTGGAACGATTATAGGGATTTAAGGAAGCCTCTAGTTTAAATCGTTCGGGTAGATCGGGATTCGCGATAAACAGTCTGCCATAGGCGACGAGATCGGCATCTCCGTTAGCTAGCACCGCATTTCCTGTATCGCGGGTGTAACCTCCTGCTGTGATTAGAGTTCCTTGGAAAATAGGACGAAAGAATTTTACTCCCAATCCGTTGGAATCGTCCTCAACGTTTTTATCTCCTTTAATTCTTGGCTCAACGATATGGAGGTATGCCAACCCAAAACGGTTGAGTTCTTTTCCTACATAGCCAAATAACGCCTGGGGGTTAGAATCGTGCATACTCATAAAGGTGCTAGAAGGAGATAGCCGAACCCCAACGCGATCGCCTCCCCAAACGCTCTTTACAGCTTCGGTAACTTCCATCAACAAGCGAGCGCGATTTTCAATTGAACCACCATAGCGATCGCTGCGTTGGTTAGAACCATCCTGTAAAAATTCATCCAGTAGATAACCATTAGCACTGTGAATTTCCACACCATCAAATCCCGCCGTCATGGCATTTTTAGCTGCTTGCTGATATTGATTGACAATGTCTAAAATCTCTTCTGTTTCTAAAGCGCGAGGGGTAACAAAGGGTTTTTCTCCCTCATAGGTAGATGCCATTCCTGCTGGCGCGGACAGCCCGAAGGGCTGGCACTGCGTGATCGCACTTGGCGCAACAGGAAGTTCCCCATTAGGTTGTAAGGAAGGATGGGAAACTCGTCCAACGTGCCACAGTTGTAGGAAAATACGTCCTCCTCCTTCGTGAACCGCTTGGGTAACTAATTTCCAGCCTTCTATCTGTTCGGGGGAGTGGATACCAGGAGTGTGGGGATATCCTACTCCTTGAGGGGAGATTTGAGTGGCTTCACTAATAATCAGAGCAGCAGAGGTACGTTGGGCGTAGTATTGAGCATTCATTGGTTGGGGAACGTTGCCAACTCCTGCTCGCATCCGAGTCAAAGGAGCCATAACAATGCGATGGGGTAGAGATAAAGACCCCAATTGGAAAGGTGAAAAGAGATCTGGTTGCCTATTCATAAAACTTTGATAGTTGCTTTCTAAGAGAAATTTCGTAACTATTGCAAACTGGCTGAAGATTCTACGATTCAGCAGAAGAAATAAGTTCTTGATGCTTCTTGTTGACTTCTTCTAAAAAGACTTGCATGAATTCTTCAACTACTCCTGGGTGTCGTCCAGTAATGAGGCTACCATCGATATAGGTGGCTGCGGTTTCTTCTCCTTCGTAGATGATAATTCCCCCCGCATTTTCTACATCACAGATGATGTTGTGAGCGCAGGTCACTTTACGCCCTTCTAGCAATTCTGGATCTGCACAAAAGAGCCACAAGCTATGACAAATTGTGCCAATTTTCAGAGCATGATCGTCCATCATTTCTACCGCTTGACGCAGAAACTCAACAGCAGGAGACTTATTAGGTTGATCTGGTTGGGGATTTACCTGATAGCGCAAGCGATCCATTGCATATCCGCCGATGAGAATGATGCCTTGATAATCGGCGGTAGACACATCTTTAAAGTCTATAGTTACCGTAGTTTCTTCTTCGTGGTCGTTTCCTTGAAAGGTTAGTTGAGGTTGACCCCATAGGTTGGAAATGTACTCCACCTCATAGCCGTGTTCGGGGAAGAATTCATTAAATCTTTGATACTCGGTTTCATCAAAATGTTCTTCGATAATAACCCCGATTTTTCCTTTAATTTTAGTTGACATTGTTAACCACTTCCTTATTAATTTTCTGCCATAATCTCATTCAGCATTCCGAAACATCCTGCTGCTTTGTTAAACCCTGCATAGACGCACATAAATAACAGCAATTCTTCAATTTCTTCTTTGGTTGCTCCTTGTTTTAGTGCCATATTTACATGGGCTGCAAATGGATTTCCTGCTCCAGTTTGGTCTTGATTAACAACATCAATAGCAATGGTAATCAAGGCTTTTGTCTTCTGATCTATTAAGGGTAGCCCCCAGACTTCACCAGCAACGCGAGTACAAAATTCACCAAATTTCGGGTTAATGTTGTTTAATCCTGCTTGCAATTCTTGGTCATCTAGAACTGCATTTTTTAATGCTACTTTTTTAGTCATAATTTTTATACTTTTTTGATTAATTTCAGTAATTCTTCAGGGGCAAAAACATCACGATAGAAAGTTAACTGTTCAGTTTTGAGATAACAGCCACCTCGATGACCACGACGAACCCAAGTTACATTTCCTTTGGCAATAGTTTCGTTAGTTTCGTCATCAACACATTTCCATTCAAATAAAGTATGTTCGCCAGAAAACATTACAATGGGCCAACACATAGTTACACCAGGTTGAGCAATTAATGCCCACCAGTGTTGCTCTCTTTCTACTTGTTGTTCTAATCCTTGATAAGGACCATCCTGACAAAGATAAATCAGGTCTTCTCTATATTCTCCTGTTAAAATATCCCCCCGTCCCTGTCTTAATGCTTCACAATGACTGGGCCACCATTCTTTATTTTCTTTCTCTATTTGTTCTAGGGTATAATCAGAATTTATTTCTGGGAATTCGTCTTCTTTTTGGCTGATTAATTCCTCAGCTAATTGAATAAGCTTTTGTTGCATTTCTTCGGAAACTAGCCCTGGTATTGAATAATATGCTACTAGTTCTTTGTAGTAATTGGTTCGCTGTTTCATGGATAATATCTCTCCTTTTTTTGTGCTTGGTTAAAATCTAACCTTGATACTTATTAACTCACTAATATCTGAGATTAACATGAAAATTTTTCTGAGTTTTCTGAGAGCAAAATTAAAAAAGTTTTAGGGTCGGGATTTATTTGAGTTGGTTTGATAATAAGTTGCTTTTAGAGATATAATATTGTCTCGCGATCCCCCCGACTCAAACAGATAATAAAATGAGCTATTAAAATGCTACTTGGTATTAGCAAAATTTTCCTAACTCAGATTTTTGAGTAATAAAAACTTTCAAAATCTTATTTTGTCTCATACTATGAAAAAGTATAAAACATGAATTATTTGAGATTACAAAAACTTTTGATTAACCATAGATAAATTCACAATCTAGTTTTGAGGATAGCTATTTTTTTTCTTTTTTAATGAGCTAAAAATTCTGGCAATAAATGCCAGAAGCTTCGACAAAATCAATATTTTCAATCAATAAATTAAGAGTTTCTTCTGGGCAATAATCCTAATCCCAATCCCAAAACTATAATTACTCCTAAAACAGTTGAAGGTTCAGGTACAGCAGCAGCTTCAGTATTATGACCTATTGCAAGTATGTCTATGCTTCCGTCAGCACTACTAATACTGTCATCAAGATTAAGTGGGGTAATTTGAAAACCAGCAAGACTTGTTAATTCTCCAGTCCCAGTAAAATCCTCGATATCAAAGGCAATACCAGCTAAGGGAATATCGTCAATGATGACATCTTCAGAGAGTCCAAGATTACTAAGGTTTTCAGAGGATACTGTAATCTCGAAGTTCTGAACAATACCAAAATCTCCCAAATTAATATTATTAAACAGACCCTCTCCAGGACCACTCTTCAGTCGCAGATAAAAGTCACCAATTAGGTTTCCAGCACTGTCTATAGGTCGTAGATCTACTCCATCATCTCCAATGAGGTCTATGATGAAAAAATCATTGGCTGCGCCTGGTACTCCTGTTAATTGACTAGAAAAGAAGACGTTGAAGGGTTGGGGAGTGCCAGATTCAGTGCCTCCCGCGTTATCAATAGCAGCACCGACGTTAGTACCAAGCAATGCTTCTACTCCCAAGGGTTCTTCTCCTTGAAAGCCGTATGTACTACGGATGACATCCCCCGTAGGTGGCTTAACACCAGTAGGAAATGTAACTACATCAGTCACCGAGATCGGACCTGCGATTGAAAGAACAGTACTTACATCAGTGGTAAAACCAGTCATCAATTGTTGACTGAGAAATATATCTGGGCGTGTAGGGTCACTAGAAGGAAAAGGAATTAGATTTACATCCGAACCGAACAGAATATCTGTGGTTGGTGGGTTATCAAGAATTATGGTGTTCAACTCCTGAACCTCTGCACGAGCAGAGAAAGGCAAAAAAATGCTCAATGCTGTAAGAGTGAAGAGTAAGCGAAAGTTCATGCTTAGACTATTGTGACTCATTGAAAATTTAGCTTTGTCTGCGGGAAGCGGAAACGTCTGTACTGCGATAGTAGTCAGCTTGGGGTCGCTCCGCGCACCTGCGGTTAGAGAGCAGACGCGATAAACTATTGATCATATTCAATCATCGCTACTAAAAGAAGAAACAGGCTTGTAGTTGCTATGAATCAACAGTTTTAACAAGCTGTTTGTTCTTTATACTTAAACAGAATACTATCCATAGCAAGACGATCTTAGCTATGGAAGCCATAGTTAGTATTTATAGTTGTTGATTAACTGATGGATTTATATCAAATCAATTATTTTATAGCGATCGCCGAATATGGGGGATTTTCTATTGCAGCAGAACACTTAAATGTCTCTCAGCCATCTTTATCTAATGGGATTAAAAAACTAGAAAAAGAATTGGGTGTGGTTTTGTTTGAACGGGGAGGGAGAAGGGCTTTACTGACTCCAGCAGGACAATCTTTTGTCGAACAAGCCAAAAAGATTCGAGAGCAGTATCGATCCGCTCTCAACAAAATCAGGGATTTTCAAGCCCGTCCCATTCTTAAGCTTGGTGTTGTTTGTAGTCTTCGCATTAGCAGTATTACCAATCTGGTTAGTAGATTCCGTCTGCAATATCCCCATATAGCCCTCGAACTGCGAGATAGTCATATAGATGAGATTAATTATTGGTTAGAAGAAGGAGAAATCGATCTAGCCTTGACAGTCTTAAGAGGAAATGAAAATCCGAAAATAGCTCTGAACTTATTTCAGCAGTCTCTCAGACTGGCTGTTCCCGAAACTCACCCTTTTGCTCAGAGAGATACTATCTCTTTAGCAGAACTAGACGGACAACCCTATATTAAGCGCATCAATTGTGAATTTGTAACCGTTCACTCCCCCCTCAGAGCGCGATCGCTAAAACTGCCCACTCAACATGGAAAGAGAGTAAGTAAAACGGATATGGGATGACCATTGAGATTTAAGTAGCTACTCCAGGAGGAAGTAAGGGAGGACTCAATC
>JASJCP010000053.1 GCA_030065935.1 Xenococcaceae cyanobacterium MO_167.B27 | reverse complement strand
GAAAATTCAAAGTTAGGATGGGAATAGATTTGTTTAAGACGCTCTTGTTTTAAAGTTACGTCATAGTAGTCATTAAGATTATCGATTCCGATAACTTTGTGACCTTGAGCTAAGAGTTGTTGAGTGAGATGAAAGCCAATAAATCCTGCTGCGCCTGTGACTAAAATTTGTTTCACGATTATTGATTAATTTTTTATTTTATTACTAAAGATTATTGGGCTTATTAAATCGGATTTTAAATAGCCACTGGATAGTTAAGAAAATCAGGAATAGGCAGCAAAGAACAAATTTCTTGACTGATATTATCTAATCCATTGAAGTCAAGATGATATTCATTTTCTGAAATCTTATTGCCCTTTAATTGCTCAATAATGCTCTCATATAATTTATCTGTTGTAACTGCTTCAGGATGAATTCCTGTAAGTAAATTAAATTTAGACAATCGAGCAACTCGAATTAGTTGTTCTTGAGATGGTTGATAACGAGGAATAGCGATCGCCTTTCTGTTGAGAGATAAAATTTCTGTAATGGTATTATATCCTGCCATAGAAATTATGGCATCAGCAGCATTCATATAGCTCATCAAGTTATCTGTAAAGTTGAGCGTTAATATATTTGGATTTTTCGCAATTTTTGCCATTAAAGCGTCTCTTAATTCTTGAGACATCTCACTGCCAAAAACAATTAAGCTCTTTAACTTCTGACTTTTATCTAATCTTTCCAAACAGGATAAATAACTATTTATTAAATGTTCTCCGTCTTCACCACCACCAGGAGTAACCACAATGAATTTTTCGTTTTTGTTGATTCCTAATTGTTGCTTAATTAGTTGAGGAGCAATCAGAGAAAAATCTTTACGGATATAGCCACAGTATCTAGTTTTTTCTGACACAATAGGAGGGAATTGATATTCCTTGGCTGTGTCAAAGATATCTTCTGTTCCCACGATCAAAACACGGTCATAATAGTGTTGAATAGCTTGATAATAGCCGTGATATTGCCATTCCTTAACAGTCTTCTTTGGTTTGTCTAAAATATCTCTCAGAAGTAGAACTATTTTAGTTTGGGGAGAATAAACTTTAAGATAATTAAGAGCAGGTTTGAGTTCTCCTAACAACCCATAAGGCTTTTTATCAATTAACAGTAAATCTGGTTTAAAATCAACAATTGCAGTTTCAATTAAATTAGAACGTAACCTAATAGTTTCATCAACATCTGAAGTTAGATACTTAGCAGCTAATTTGCCATTGCGATCGCGACTTAAACAGGGTAATTTAATGTAGTCTAATCTTTCAGGAATCGAAAATTTTTGGATTGCAGGTGAGCCAGATAAAACTAGAATTGATAGTTCAGGTATAGTAGTGAGCAAGTGCTGACAAATTGCCAACATTCGTCGAATATTTCCTAAACCAAAAGCATCATGAGAATAAACTATCAGCCTCATGGGTGATACTCCTCTTATTTTTCGGATCACATATAAGTGTGTTGCAAGCCGATAAAAGGTGTATTAAGTTCTTATGAAGCAAGATTAAGTTTAGATGAGAAAATTCTTAATTTGCCACTAACATGATCCTAAGTTTTTCGAGACACCTGGGAAAATTACACCAATGCTATACCATCTTGATTTTCATGTAGAATATTCCGCCACGATGACCCAAAAAGATTTATTTACCATTTGGTCTGAAGAAGCGGATGCTGCGAAAGGAGCTAAAGCAGCAGGAGTTATCATCGACTTGTGGAAATGCGTGGGGACTCGTCGAGTTATTGCCATTATTAATGTAGAAACCCCAGATGATTTAGACCGCATTCTTCTTGATTTACCAATTATGAAGCACATGGGACAGCACGTACAAGTTCACGTCACACCTCTGCGGAGCTATGAAGACTTTGCTGCTGATCTAAGAGAAAGATTAAACTAGAACCCTGCTCTTACTTAATTTTAATTCTATGCTCACCGAATGTGGTCATGTTTTACAAGATAAGCAAGGGTGGGCATTGCCCACCCTACTATGGTGTTAATCTACACTAGACCTAGTTCATGAGCAGCACGACGCAACATGGAATCATTACGATTTTTAGCTGCTTTTTGACGATTTAAAATCAACCAACGAGATTTTTCCCTAATGCTTGTTGGTGCTGCTTCTTGATCCGCAGTAGGACGATTAGAATAAGCTACACCACGATAAGTTAAGTTGACAGGTGGTTGTAAGACAAGGGGTTTTTTGAGGTTGTGGAATCGCCAGTCGAGTCCGCGAAATTTACCAGCAACAGCATCTTCTTCTACTGCAACTGTTGGTGGGTTATATTCGTAGCTGATACCACGGTAAGTAATTTTCATATTTCGCCTCCGAGAATTTGTAAAGAAGTTTGAGGCGCGTTCCTTCGGGAGTTTCCCTACTTCCGTCTCTCTATTTCAGATTTGAGAGAGATGAACGATTTATTTTCTGTATATATTGTCACTTTTTTTGAGAAAAATGTCAAGAATACCAGACATCTATTTGCTGGCAATGTTACTCAACGCCGTTACAATGGTTGAATAATAGATCAAGCTTGGCTTCTCCTAATTTTTTATTCAGCCCATGACAGCAACACCAAAGATTAGGCAAAAAGTAGAACAACTCAGACAACAGTTACAAAAGGCAGGATATGCCTACTATGTTCTAGATAATCCCATTATGGAAGATACGGTATATGACCGCTTATATCGTCAACTCCAAGATCTAGAAACTGAGTATCCTGAACTAATTACCCCTGATAGTCCAACTCAACGAGTGGGAGATCAACCAGCATCTCAATTTACTTCAGTTAAGCACAATATTCCGCTTTACAGTCTAGAAAACGCTTTTAATCAGCAAGAATTAGAAAATTGGCAGGAAAGATCGCAAAGAAACTTAGGAGATGTTCCCGATTTTAGTTATGTGTGTGAGTTAAAAATAGATGGCTCCGCTTTAGCTTTGACCTATGAAAACGGAATTTTAACTAGGGGTGTAACTAGAGGAGACGGAGTAACGGGAGAAGATATTACCCAAAATGTTCGTACAATTAGGACTATCCCTCTCAAGCTAAATTTAGATAATCCCCCATCTGTAGTAGAAGTTAGAGGAGAAGCCTTTTTACCTCTAGAAGTATTTGACAAGATTAATCAAGAAAGAGAAGCAGCAGGAGAATCCCTTTTTGCTAACCCTCGTAATGCTGCTGCTGGTACTTTACGCCAGTTAGATTCTCGGATAGTAGATAAACGTAAGTTAAATTTCTTTGCTTACACACTGCATCTTTCTGATTCTTCCGAGATAAATACACAATGGGAATCTTTGGAACTATTGCAGCAAATGGGGTTTTTGGTCAATCCTAACCGTCAAGTATGTAAATCTCTAGAAGAAGTCGAAGCTTACTATCAATATTGGGATGAGCAAAGGCATAATTTACCCTACATGACCGATGGAGTAGTAGTAAAACTTAATAGTTATTCCTTACAACAGCAACTAGGTTTTACTCAAAAATTTCCTCGATGGGCGATCGCCTTTAAATATCCCGCAGAAGAAGCACCAACTATAGTTAAAGATATTATTGTTAATGTCGGGCGCACTGGTGCAGTAACTCCTATGGCAATTATGCAACCTGTACAGTTAGCAGGGACAACAGTACAAAGAGCCACTCTTCACAACAGCTCACGCGTTTCGGAATTGGATATCCGTATTGGTGACACCGTAATTATTCGTAAAGCAGGGGAGATTATTCCTGAAGTACTACGAGTTATCAAGGAGTTGCGCCCGACCCAAAATCAACCCTATAAAATGCCTAGTCATTGTCCTGAATGTAATTCTTTATTAGTACGTCCTAAAGGAGAAGCTGTAACAAGATGTGTCAACAGTTCTTGCCCTGCTATTTTAAGAGGTAGTCTAGTTCATTGGGCATCCCGTGACGCATTAGATATTAGAGGTTTGGGAGAAAAGATTGTGATTTTATTAATAACTAATGGATTGGTAAAATCCCTCGCCGATCTTTATAGTTTACAAGTAGAACAAATAGCAGCGTTAGATAGAATGGGAGAAAAATCTGCTACCAATTTAATCAAGGCGATCGCAGAATCTAAACAACAATCTTATGACAGAGTTTTATATGGTTTAGGAATTCGTTATGTAGGGAATGTTAATGCCAAATTACTAGCAGAAAATTTCCCAGACATTAATCTCTTAGCTCAAGCTTCTGTTGACTCCTTAGCAGCTATTTACGGTATTGGAGAAGAAATAGCCCAATCTGTTTTTGAATGGTTTAGAGTTCCTGCTAATCAAGAGCTAGTATCCCATTTACATAAAGCTGGACTACAATTTAATTATCAAGTTGATAATACTCAAAACAATAATCAACTTTCTAGCAATGTAGCAGGAAAAACCTTCGTTATAACTGGAACATTACCCACCCTAAAACGTAATGAAGCCAAAAACTTAATTGAACAAGCAGGAGGCAAAGTCACTAATTCAGTTAGTAAAAATACAGACTACTTAGTAGTTGGAGATGATGCAGGTTCTAAACTAGAAAAAGCTAGAAAATTAGGTACTAAAGAACTGAATGAAAATCAACTATTAGCAATGCTTCAATCTAAATAATATTGCTCTAATTAATAATGAATTTAGTTATTACGTCAAATCATTAGTATCAGTATTTTCCGCGATCCATGTTACTTTTTCTTGAATTGGTGTGCGACGGCTAGAAGTAGCAGGATTGTCACTATAACCAAGATATAAATATCCTAAACAGCGATCTTTTTCTCCTATACCTAAAAATTCTTTTAATTCTGAAGTATAAGTAACTCCTCCTGAACCCCAAAAACTACAGATTCCATAAGCAGTAGCAGTTAAAGCCATATTTTGGACACTACAAGCCACAGCCTCTATTTCTTCTAATTCCAGTATTTTCTCGGATTTTTGTCGCTCCATGCAAATAACAATTACGTGAGAAGACTTAAGAATATTTGTCTGCATTCTTTCGTATTTGTCTGGACTAAAATTAGCTTCTGGAGTTAGTTTTTGATAAAGTAAGGCTTGAAAATTAGCTAATTTTTCTAAGCCAGCATCAGTAAATATCTTAAATCTCCAGGGTTGAGTCAATCCGTGAGTAGGGGCCCAATTGCCATTTTCTAAAATTTGCCACACTATCGAATCATCAATCTTTTTGCCATTAAAATTACGAGGCTTAGTAGAGCGACGGGATTCAATTAATTGATTTACTTGCTCAATAAAGGATGTCATTTGTTAAGTCTTTCTCTGACACTTATAGTTTTAAGCTTCTTGAGATCTATCTAGTAATTATACTTAGTTATAAGTTACTATTAGGGATAATTAAAAATTCGGGGATATTATGATTGATTAACTAACAGTAAAATCTTTGCCGTAATCCAAACTAAAGGTTATCATCGCAGAAGAAAGTTTACGAGAAAACAGTGTTAAAAACTATTAACTAAGTTATATTATAGCTATATCATGTAACAATACATATATTTCCATACTTAGAGTTTAACTGTGTTCTTGCTGAATTAAGATAATGTTTCAAAATATCGGTTGCTAATTCCCTTCTAGATTAAATCAATAATTAGGAGACAAAACACAACCAATTTAAACTGTACCCAGATCGATTGTGTTACCTATGAAAGACAACTCTCAAAGAGATAATAAAAAACTTCTGCTTATTGACGATGACCCCAATCTAATACTACTAGTAAAAGATTATCTGGAATTTAGAGGTTATCAGGTAATGACAGCCGAAAATGGTCGAGAAGCATTAGAAGTGTTAGATAGCAATATTCCTGATATGATTATCTGCGATGTGATGATGCCAGAAATGGATGGCTACTCACTGGTTAAGCATATCCGAGAAGAGCCAAAAACAACTACAATTCCTGTACTATTCCTTTCTGCTAAAGGTCAAAGTCAAGACCGAGTTAAAGGACTCAATGAAGGCGCAGATGTTTATATGGTTAAACCCTTTGAACCAGAAGAGCTAGTTGCTCAGGTTGAATCATCTTTAAATCAAATTAAGCGTTTGTCTTCTACTATGAAGAGAATAGATGGCGCACCAACAATTCATGTTCCCCATAATGTAGAATTAACTCCTACAGAACTCAAGGTAGTTCAACTTGTAGCACAAGGCATGGCAAATCGAGATATCGCAGAAAGACTTAATGTCAGTCAACGCACTATAGAAAGTCATGTGTCCAATATGCTTAATAAAACCAGTCTGAAAAATCGTACTGAATTAGCCCGTTGGGCAATGGAAAGTAATATGACATAAACTCTCCTCTAAAAAAGGATGTTGCGTCTCTTCCAAATTAGTACTTTTATATTTATAGTTCATTAGATCTATTGCAAGAGCTTTTTATTAGAAATTAGCGATCGCAATGTTCAACAAGTTGACAGTATTTTTGCTGTCAGTTACTAATTAACATTTAAGGAAAGAATTTCCCGAGCTTCTTAAAATCATCTTCTTACTCCGTGGAGACTCTCGGCTATCGCGATGAGAGGAAACAGCACAAGTTGAAGACCCTCGATGGGTCGATAAACTGGTGAATATGCTCTTAAAGTGAGAGAATAAAAATTAGTTAGCCAGTCGCGAAGACTTCTAAATTTACGGTGAAACTCCTGGTAATTGGACGTTTTGGTTAAAAGGTAGGTTGGGGAAATCCCAATCTCGGTGTTAAACACTCCACTTCCAGCCGAAACCAAGCAAAGCTTTCAGGAATAGTGAAACAAAATTGATAAACATAGCTAACAAAATCTAAATTAAAAGTATGCTCAGACCCACCTCTCTTAATCTCTCCTGAAAGGAGAGAACATATGGTCTTCCCCTGTAGGGGAAGGTTGGAAGGGGTGGGCGAGAGAGTAGTGTGTGTTTGGCGCACCGTGGGTGCTGGCTGTGCTGCCAGGCTCGTACACAACGGTTTTCCGTGAGTGCCTCCCAGAATCCCTCGCCAATACGCGATGGGAGTCGTCAAACCGAAGCTCTACTAACACCGAATTAAAATCGGTTGCGTTGCCTCTAGCTCAAAGATTTCATTGTTTTTGAGCTTAATAAGCTGGTGACAGGACTCGAACCTGCGACCGGCTGATTACAAATCAGCAGCTCTACCAACTGAGCTACACCAGCACAGTAATTTATATTAGCATAGTTAAATCGAAATAACAAAAATTTTTTTGACTAGCATATTTGCGAATAGGCTTTTTGTCAAAATAAGTTAGAAATACAATGGTTCTTTACTGGCTCAATATCCTAATCGTAATAGGCTCAGTGATGGTTTGTGCCATGCTGATGTTATCCAACCTTCCAGGGCTAGAATTACTAGGAATTACTCCCAACTGGCTTTTGATTTGGTTGGTCACTTGGAGTGTGAAACGTTCTGTGTGGCAAGGCGCGATCGCAGGAATAGCTGTAGGATGGATTCATGATGCGATCGTTATGTTTCCCCCCTCCCATGTCTTAAGTTTGGTTGTAGTAGGAGTAATTACAGCAAGTCTGAATAAACAGAAATATATTGGAGAAGACTTGATCTCTGTTGCTCTGATTGTCTTCTTTATGACCCTTTTGGCAGAGACAATGTTGGCTTTTCAACACAGTTGGCAACATAATCATTCTCTATCAACAATTTGGTCAGATTATCAACGTATTGCCCTTACTTGCGCCATTATTACTAGTGTTTGGACTCCTGCAATTTATTTTCCTCTGAATCGTTGGTGGCAAAATATTAAAATACATAATTTATAATTTGTTAATTTAATTTCATATAGAAGTAAAAAATACCTTAAGATTAGACAAGTAAGGAAGTTTAATTTTCTGAAAAACTTATTTATCAAAACCAACAGATATAGATTAGGAGGATATCTATGGCTCTCGTCCCCATGAGGCTGCTTTTAGATCACGCAGCAGAGAACGGTTATGGCATCCCTGCGTTTAATGTAAATAATCTAGAGCAGATTTTAGCAATTATGGAAGCTGCTAACGAAACAGACAGCCCTGTAATTTTACAAGCTTCTCGCGGCGCGCGTAAATATGCAGGAGAAAACTTCCTCCGTCACTTAATTTTGGGTGCAGTAGAAAGCTATCCTCACATTCCTATTGCAATGCACCAAGACCACGGTAATAGCCCTGCTACTTGCTATTCTGCAATGCGTAATGGCTTTACTAGCGTTATGATGGATGGCTCTTTGCAAGAAGATGCTAAAACTCCTGCTAGCTTTGAATACAACGTTAATGTTACTGCTGAAGTAGTTAAAGTAGCACACTCTATTGGTGCTAGTGTTGAAGGGGAACTAGGATGTTTAGGTTCTCTAGAAACTGGTCAAGGAGAAGCTGAAGACGGTCACGGTTTTGAAGGTACTCTTAGCAAAGATCAACTCTTAACCGATCCTGATGAAGCAGTAGAATTTGTAGAGCGTACTCAAGTAGATGCTTTAGCTGTTGCGATTGGTACTAGCCACGGTGCTTATAAATTCACTCGTAAACCTACTGGTGAAATTCTGGCGATTAGTCGTATTGAAGAAATCCATAGCCGTCTTCCTAACACTCACTTAGTAATGCACGGTTCTTCTTCTGTACCCCAAAAATGGTTAGATATAATCAACGAGTTCGGTGGTAAAATTCCCGAAACTTATGGCGTACCTGTAGAAGAAATCCAAAAAGGTATCAAGAGTGGTGTTCGTAAAGTTAACATCGACACTGACAACCGTTTGGCTATTACTGCTGCAATTCGTGAAGCTGGTGTTAAAGACCCCTCTAACTTCGATCCTCGTCACTTCATGAAACCTGCTATGAAGTACATGAAGGAAGTTTGTTCTGACCGCTATCAGAAATTCTGGTGTGCTGGAAATGCTAGCAAGATCAAACAAATGACTTTAGATGATTATGCTGCTAAATACGCTAGTGGTGAATTAGCTGCTAGTACTAAAAAGACTGCTGCTGTAAGCTAGCAAGCTGTGAGATTTGAGAATCAATTAATTATTTAACAATTGAGATATTTATGGGTGGTTTTAAGAACTACCCTATTTTTTTATTTACACGACTAAAAACCTTGTCATATCAAATCACTTTAGATATGGTGCACATTAATCTCCCTTGTCCTCGTTGTCTCCCTTGTCTCCCCATCAGTCATCTGTAGCAAATTTAAAGGGAAATGATATAAGTAACCGAGGCAAAATTATTTGTACATTCATTATTTACTCTTGCCTATTGCAAGAAAAGCAAGAGTACTTATTCCCTATCTAATTAATTTTGCATAACTACTTAGCTACTATAATTTGGTGCAAAATCCGACTGTTAATAATGACTACCCGATTTACGATGGTGTAATGCTGTGACACCTTCAGACTGTAATAATTTACCTTTTTCTGCTACGGCATATAATAGCCAGTGGTCGCCACACTCCATTCTTTGATCAATGCGACATTCTAAGTATGCTAAAGCCTCAGTCAAAATAGGACAACCATTTTCTGCTTCTTCTGTTGCAACTCCCACAAAGCGGTCTTCTCCTGGCGCAAAAGGTTTCAAAAATTGCTTCATTAAGCTGATGTGTTTGCCTTCTTGAAGAATGTTCAACACAAATTTATTCCCTACATGAAGTAAAGATTCGATCGCCCTTTCTTTGGCTACTGCTACAGTTAAACCAGGGGGGTTAAAAGTTGCTTGGGATACCCAAGAAGCTAACATTGCACCAGATAATTCTTCTTGCTTGGTGGTGACAATGCACAGAGAGCCTACTATCCGCCCCAAGGCTTGTTCTGTTCGGTCTGTTCCTGATGTTCCCTTAGCTAGTTTAGGTTGACGGACACGGAGGGATTTTTTCAAGCCTTGAGCAAAATCTGTTCCTGCTTCTTCACAAGTTTTCAGTATTTCATCGGTGGGTTTAAATTTAACTCGAATTGGCTCAAAACCGAAACTATAGCCAGCATTGCGAAACTTGCTCTCAAGAATATCTATGGCTTCTCCACTCCAACCATAAGACCCAAACACTCCAGCTAATTTTGTTTTATTGGTGTTGTTTAAAACTATTCCCAAAGCAGTTTGAATTTGAGTAGGGGCGTGTCCTCCCAGAGTAGGAGAACCCATTATAACGCCGTTAGCTTTTTCTACTGCAGTTTTAATTGTATCGGGGTCAGAAAATTCTGCGTTTATCGACTCTACTGCTACTCCAGCTTTAGTAATTCCTTTAGCGATTGCCTGGGCAATAGTAGCAGTGTTACCATAAGCAGAGGCATAAATTAAGGCAGTTCTAATTTCACGAGTATTTTGGGTTTTTAACCATTCTCGATAGTAGGTGGTTAATTCTTTGACACTGTATTTAACTAAGCAACCATGACCCACTCCATAGACTTTGGCTGGTTTTTCCGCAATTTTATCTAAAGCAGTTTCAATTTGCCGAGCATGGGGAGCAATCAGACAATCAAAGTAGTAGCGACGATCATCATTGTCTATTGTCCATCCTTCATCAAACACCCGATCTCCACAAACGTGCATTCCAAAGAGCTTATCAGTGTAAAGAATTTGGGTTTTAGGGTCGTAGGTGCAGAGTAAATCCGGATAGCGAGGATTAGGAGTTAAAATAAATTCAAGATTATGACCATTTCCTAAATCTAGGCTGTCTTCCCCTTTAATCACCATAGTCTTAAATGGTATCTCTTCCAAAATGTTTTTTAGGGAAACAGCACCAGGATTAGAACAAACTACTTCAATTTGAGGCGCAATATTTAAAAGTTTTTTCAGGGTACTAGCACGGTTAGGATTAATATGCCCCAAAATTAGATAGTCAATAGTTTGAGGATCGATTCTTTGGCTTAAAGCAGCAAGAAAGATATCAGAAAACGATTCTCCTGGAATATCTATTAATGCTGTTTTGTCTCCTTCAATTAAGTAAGAGTTAGCGGTAGTTCCTTTTTTGAGGGCATATTCAATCTCAAACTTTAATCTATCCCAAGTCCGCGATCGTAATACGCGAGTATTATCGGCAACGGGAAATACTTGTACATCTTTGGTTCTAGTTGATGACATAATGAATACCACCTATAAGGAAGTAGCAAGTAACTATATTACTATCTAAGAAGCCAACAGCCAAGAAGCTCCCTAGCTCTGATTAAAAGTTTACTTTTGTAAGACATCTATATAATTATTTACGTTGCAATACAAAAAGGGTTGACTCTCGTTGGTCAACCCCCATGCTTGGGAACGCGCTTCAGACTAAATTAATTATTGAATAATTTAATTATTGAAGAACCAATTTAACATTGGCATTTTGTAAACCGCGCTGCTTAACTTCAGATAAAGTTTTGTTAACAGCATATTTTTGGTTGATGGAATTGATGAGTTCAGTTTGGTTGTGTTTTTTAGCAACACCCCAAAGGTCAGCGATCAAATCAAAAGTGCCATCACTGTTTTTAGACCAGCCGAGATCGTATTCACCATCAAGAACAGCTACGATGTCAGCACGAACTCTTTGACCGTTGTAACCACGAACATCAGCTTCAGTTTTAACTTTGATGCCGAGGTCACTAAGAGAGTTAGTTAAGATTTCAGCGTCAGTGATCTTAGTACGTAGAGTGCTAAAGTGAGACATGAGATTTCCTCCAGTAGAAGAGAATTAAACAACAACTTTGATTTTTTACCTGTCTTAATTGGGAATTTAAGACGGTTGTGTGATACAAACTGCTAGCAAAATTTAGCTAGCCTTTACTTCCGCCAATCACGGAAGAAAGCCTTTTAGAACTCCAATCGCTGATATTCAGCAACGGAGGCTGATGCAGGTCGCGCCCTTTGCCTTGCCCAATCTCGAAGAGCCGTTACTTGCTCAGTCATGGTACGAGACAAGGGGAGAGTTGCTTTGATAGCAGCAATAATATCTAGCTGCGTGAACTCTCTGTCTTGAGCAAAAGCGTCATACATAGCTGCAATAATTGCTTGCTCAATTTCTGCACCAGAAAAACCTTCAGATACCTTGGCTAGTTGTTCTAAGTCGAAGCGAGTAATGTCAGAACGTCTTTTACCAAGATGAATTCTAAAAATGTCTTGTCTTTCTTCAGGAGTTGGTAAATCCACGAAGAAAATTTCGTCAAATCTTCCTTTTCTTAAGAACTCCCCTGGTAGTCTTTCTACTCGGTTGGCAGTAGCCATAACAAACACAGGAGAAGTTTTCTCTTGCATCCAGGTTAAGAATGAACCAAAGATACGACTGGAAGTACCGCCATCGGAGTCCCCTGAACCTGCACCACCAGCGAAAGATTTATCAAGTTCGTCGATGAATAAGATTACGGGAGAAATAGATTCTGCGGTTTTGAGGGCATTGCGGAGGTTAGCTTCGGAACGACCTACCATAGAGCCATCATATACTCTACCCATATCTAAACGTAGTAGGGGCAAACCCCAAAGACGAGAGGTAGTTTTAGCGATTAGGGATTTACCACAGCCTGGAACTCCTAAAATTAACATTCCTTTGGGTTGAGGAAGTCCGTATTCTCTGGCTCTTTCAGTGAAAGCATCGGAGCGTTGTCTGAGCCAGCGTTTTAATTCTTCTAAGCCACCAACTGAATTAATGGTTTCGTCTTCTTCAATATATTCTAAAATTCCGTTGCGTCGTATTAACTGTTTCTTTTCTGATAAAACTATTTCTACTTCTTGTTCTGTCAAGCGACCCGCTTTGACCCGAGCTTTGCGATAGACTTTTTCTGCTTCGTCCTTAGTAAGCCCTAACGCTGCTTTTAATAGTTTTTCTCGATCTTCAGTTTTGATGTTACGACTTTTACTTTTTCTCAGGTGAGAGGATAATACTCTATCTAATTCGCTGAGGTTGGGTAGTGGGTAATCTAATACTGCTACTTCTTTTTCCAGTTCGATGGGGATTTGCTGAATCGGAGACATCAGGATTATAACTTTATCTGTTCCTTTAAAGCTGGCGATCGCATCTCTCAGCCATCTTGTAACTACCGCCCCATCAACAAAAGGATGTAAGTCTTTAAAAATGTATATACCAGGGTCTTTCTGACGCACAACCCATTCTAAAGCTGCCTCTGGCGATACAGTATTATGTTGGTTCATTTGACGAGGCTGACCATATTCCACGATCCCGCGAGTTACCGTCCAAACAAATACCTGTCGATGCTCTGCATAATCTTTGGTTATTTTAGCTATTGCTTGCTCTGCTCGCTCTTCTTCGGGAGTTATTAGATAGATTAGAGGATATTGAGCTTGTAGGAGTATGTTTAGCTCTTCTTTCATAACATCGACCTTTGATTTGGGGTTTGCGGTTTGTATCGCCTATTCAACTTAGGATATTAGGGATTAACAGGGGACTAACTCTTCTTCTCCTTGGAGTTCGTCAGTAGTGGTCACACTGTCTCTAACTTGCAATGGTAACTCTTCACTAACTACACCAGGCTGATTTTTCAGTGATATCATTTCGCCGTTTCTCAGAACCATAGCAGCGTCACACTCAGGACATAGATGTACTTGGTGAACATTACCTTGAACAGATGCTTCTATTTGTTCTACTTGCTCTGGATACTGTAAGTAAAAGGATATAGCTTTTTCTACTAAGGCAGACATTGATTCTGTATCTATCGCTGCTCTGATTTTTAGTTTCCTATGAAGTTCTGGCGGTATGTATAAGGTTACTTTTTGCTTGCTTTGCATAACATTAACTTTAATAATTACCCGGGTATGTATATCAATTTATCGGTTGCTTTTGGTTCTGTCAAGATGTCAAGCCAGCATGACGGCATTATTGTTACATAAGTTTATATGGGGGGAGACTGGGGAATAAGTAAGATGAAGTCCGTTTGAATAATGGTAATTAAGTGCAGAGGAAGCTTCGGGAGCAGGGGAAGCTTTGGGGATGGGGGGACACAAAGAAAAACACAAGAATATAATCTCTTAGATTTATTTAGAAGCAATTAAGCGGACTTCATATAATAGGTATTTATCCTTTCTCATCCTTCATTCCTCATCCTTCATCATTCATCCTTCATCCTTCTTACTGATTAGAGTATTTGTTAAGCCAGGATTGAGTGTAAGATTTTAATTCTGTTCTTTCTGTGGAATTGAGTCCTTGAGGATCGAAACGATAGCGATAATGGAGCATTACTATTGCCTTTAGTTCTTGCAACATTTGAGTTTTATTGAGATTGGTTTCAGGGATGGGAAGTGGGCTATGGTGTAATCTTTCAAGCCATTGTTGCCAAGTTTCTGAGGGATTGCGAATCAAGCCTAATTCTTTTAAGGCTGTTTCAATTAAGTAAATTTCGGAGTCTAACCCAGGAATGGAATACTGAGCAGTATGATTGCGCTGGTTGATTTTTGTAGCTTTGAGTTGCTTTTGAGGATAAAACCACCTGATTACAATCCAGACTAAGGGGATTACTAAAAGCCAGAGATAGATTAAGCCATTGTTATCTTTGAGGTACTGGACTGCTAGAGAAATTTTGAAACTTAATAGGGAGAAGAAATCACCAATTCTTCCCCAACTGGATGCAGAAGCATCTTCTAAAGGAATCCAAGAAGCAGGAGTAGTATCGAATTCTTGCCAGACTCCATCTATATATACTAATGTCCAAGCATGAGCGTTACGACCTCGGACAACAAATTGATTTTCCCACTGGTTAAATTCGTGAACAGAATAACCAATTGCATAACGAGCAGGTATTCCTAATGCTCTTAAGAGTAGGGTGGTAGCAGTAGCAAAGTATTCACAATGTCCGACACGATTTTCTAGTAGAAAGGTGGATAAGGGGGTGAAATTTTTTCTGCGCCCTGTTAATTCTAGGGAATATTCAAACTCAGTGTTAAAGAAAACCTGGATTGTGTTTAATATTTCTTGGGGGGACTTTTCTCTTAAGTCGAGTTCTTCAATGATGAAATCGAGGGCTAGTTTTTCGTCAATGGGAATAGTGAGATCGTCTGGTACAGGGGGACTGTCGATACTAAGCTTTCTGTCGTATTCGACTCGATAAGAAACAAAACCTGGTTCTCCTGTTAACTGTACTACTCCGTATTGATTCTGCTCTAATTTTTCTGCTGATAATTTTTGGATTTCTAAACTACCATTGGGAAGACTGAGTATTTCTTCTTTGTCCTCGAAAGTAGTAGCAATAGTCAGACCTGTGGTGGTAGTTTGATTGGGAGTGGGAGAAAGTAATTTCCAGTTATTTTGGGAGATGGTAGCAACAGGAGTAAATTCGGAATTAGTTGCAATCCACATAGGGGAGGCGTATCGGTTATAGGTGACTCTCCTTAAAAGATTGGGTGGGATACTGTTTGGGTCGGGTTTAACTCTTAGTAATATGTTGTTGGAAAGTTTTAATCTGCCAATATCCCCAATTGCAGTGTTTTTTTGACTAGGGTCGATATGGTTGTAGCGACCAAAACGGCTTATCACCCATGTCATGGCACTTCGTTCTATATGGAGATGAAAATTATGCAGTGCTACATGACCAACTATTCCCATATTTGCTGCAATGACTAATAGACAGACCCACAAAATAGGGGAAAATCTGGGAGAACGAAGAAACCAAATTGCGATCGCTCCTAGGATAAATAACCCTAGATAAAAAGAGACATTCCTTACATTACCAGCACTGGCAGACACCATACAAAGAGCAAAATAGGGATAGGTAAGATCGAAGGGGATTGGCTCTGATTTTTGTTGATTGGTGAAAAAGAGGGCGCGAGCATCAATGGAAGCAGTTGTAGAGTAGAATTGGGCTGATAAGAGGGGAAATGTAACAATGGGAAACCACTGAAAGACGGTAAAAATTAGTTGTAGGGATTTCTCTGTAAAGAAAAGATAGAGTATCTGAATAACTATTAGTAAGGCACAAAGGTTGGCTACTTGGCTAAATTCTTCAACAGTAAGATTCCATCGCCAAGGAATAAAACGAGAACCTTCGATAATTAAAGCGATGGGTATGGCTAAAAACCATAGTTCGGTCTGCCAACCCCAAAATAAGATAGTAATACCTAAGAGTAGTGGTGGAAATTTTCCATAATTAGTCTGTATAGATTGCATAGATGAAGGATGAAAGATGAATAATGAAGGATGATTTTGGCAGCACAAACCAACTATTAGTAACTAGTAATTAGTTATTAATTTTGATAGTCCTTCTTGTATTTTTCCCAATTTGAGCAGTTGAAATTGCATGGAGCGATCGCCAATTAATTCGGATTCGTCTAATGTAGAGGTGTCGTCAGTAATGATCAATACTAGAGTAGGAATATTTAAGCTTTGGAGATATTGAATTAATTTTTTTCTCTCTTCATCCCAAGCAATCAAGATACAAATACAACCACTTAACATAGAGACTCGATTCATTACTGTGGAAATTAAGGATTCAAACAGCTTATCATTACAAGGTGCGACACCAGCCAGAATTTCTAGCATTTGTTCTGTAGTACCTAAACCCCTTCCTGCAGTAAAGCAATAGGCTTCATTCCCTACAAACATTAGGTCTAATAAAGATTCTTGAGTCTGAAAGTCACAAGAAAAAGAGGCTGCAACCGCTACGGCTTCTTCTAAAATGTCACTATATTTAGCTTGGTCAAAAGTATCTAAAATCAGGGCGTGACGGACAAAAAACTGTTCTTGCTCTTCTCTAACTATTGGTTTATCGGTTTTAGCCCAACTTTTCCAGTGAATTTTCCGCAAAGGATCACCAGGACGATAGTCACGTAATGAGACAAACTCTTCTGAGTCTCCCACGGAAGAAGCAAGAGATACACTTCCAGATTGAGCTTTTCTTGCTCCTGGTAATTGAATTGGTGGTACTTGATATCGCTTGGGGAGAATTAAAAGAGACTGAGAAAGAGCAATATTTTGACAAGCATTAAACAAACCAAAAGGATCGGGACGAGCTATTGTTACTCCTGTTAGTCTAACTACACCTCGATAAGAAGGTTCTAACTCCACTGTGACTTTAGTTTTACTACGAGGTGGAATAGAGGGAACATTGACTGTTTTAGTGGTAGCTCCTTGTCGGCGAGCAACTAATTTCAGCCAACGGTAATACATGACGCTGAGGGAAACAAAACGATGCTTACGAGAATAAGAATGAAGAAATACTTTGAATTCTGACCAACTAGGGCGAGGATCGGCGAAATTTTCTCTGACTTTTAATCCTATCTGTTGTTTACTGGTGCGATTATCAACTGTAACGGAATATTGCAGCTTAACTCCAACAGTACCAAATCTTGGTAAGATACGGGTTATGGTTAGGCGATCGCGAAAACGGAAACTATAAATTATGGCGATGATCAGAATGGAAAGCAAAAAGCTAAATATCTGATAAGCCATAGTGCGCTTTGTATCTAATCCTACAATTGCAGCAATACCTAAAAAGATTAAAAACCCTATTCCAGTAGTGGTAAATCTTCTAGTTAACCATTGTTTAACGGTATAAGTAAAACAAAAAAGACGATGGGGTAAAGGTTTCATCTTAGATTCAGAACAGCCATGATAAATCTATGGAGTTCCATCTTGGCATAAGAATTTTGCTATTAATTGTTAATGGTTAATGGTTGATGGTTGCTAAAAAGCTACTAACTACTAACTACTAACTACTCCCTACTAACTACTAACTACTAACTACTCCCTACTTGCTACTTATTACTTCATCCTTGGGAATAGGGGGTTAATAGAAAATGTCTTAATCTTTGCTTTGACTGCTATATTTAAGAAACTGGTTTGGATTAGAACATTTTATGGTGTTGGGTTTCGTCCCACAAAAGCCACTTGCTACAACGGAGGAAACCTCCGCAACGCAGTGGCTCCCCAACCTACAAAACTAGAGAGTCGCCAGAAAAATTTTCTTTGTTAAGCTATTAGAGCTTAATATATTTTTGCTGTACATTCAGAGCTACATCAAGGATCTATGAGCAGTAAGATACAGGCATTAATACGATCAACTACTGTTGGTTTTTTAAGTTTAGGAATAGCTTTTTGTGCTTCTCCCGCACTAGGCAGTACTTTGACCAGACAAGATTTTAGTGGTAATTTTACTTTAGTAGAATCTCCCAACTTTGGAGGTCCTTTTCCCGAAACTACAGAATATTCAGGATTTGTGAGCTATGACGAAAACAATAGTTTACTAGATTGGGAAGTTAATGTTGAAGAACTAAATTTATCATTAAATCCCGATTCTAATGATTTTGGCTTAATACCTGATGTAACTTTTGACTTATCTTCTGAATCTAATTGGAATTTGAGGATCGATTTTGGGATAGCGTTTGACGCACCTTTATATACTTTGCAAAGAGATTCTGCGGAAATTAATTTCTCGCAAAGTAGCCTTGGTGGTGTTATTGCCTATTCTGATTCTGCTGCTGATATTAATGTTACTTCTTCTACTACTCCAGTACCAGAACCTTCTACCATCTTTGCTTCATTAGCATTTTTATCAACAATAACAATGATTAAAAGAAAATCACCATCTAGCTAGATAAATATTGATTTTCAGTAACTATTAACTAAGGAAAGGAGTTTTATTTTCTCCTTTCTTTTTTGATGTTTTTAAAGTTGCTAATTTAACTGATAGCTTTCTGTACGTTGGTTATTTTTAGGGCTAGGTTGGGTTTTACTATCGTTCTACCCAACCTACTAAATATTAAACTAAGTTGCTTTCTGTAAAAACAGTGTTATCTCGCGCAATCCCCTCCAACCCTCCCAGGGCTGTTTCATTCTAGTATGAGACAGGTGGGAAAATAGGGAGATAGGGAAATAGGGGGTATTTTCGGTAAATACTCGATATATGAGTAAAATTTAGCGAACTATAAATTTTGTCGCTCAACGAATTGTTAGTCAACACCGCGATTAGAGATGCTTCCAGCTAGGAAGCCTCTCTCGCGGTCATTTCAGTTGAGCTAACCAGAAAAATGAGAATGGGGGGGATTAGGGAGCTAAAATTAATTGGCACTACCCAACAAATTAAACTGGATGCGCTAGTAGGTTAGGGAGGATAAATCAGCCTAACACAATGATAATTTATTATTATTTCTTACATTCTTTATATAACTCTTTAAATTTTCTTTGTTGTATTTTATGTTCCACAATAGGCTGAGGATAATTGCAACGATCGCGTTCTGAATTGGGGATTTTTCCTGTTACTAATTGTTCTGTATCTAGAGAGCTTATTTCTGGTAGCCATTGACGGATATATTCTGCTTCTGGATCGAATTTTTGGGCTTGGGAAGCGGGATTAAAAATACGTAAAGGTTTGGGATCCATTCCGCTCGATGCACTCCATTGCCAACCTCCATTATTAGCAGCAAGATCGCCGTCATATAGCTTCTGCATAAAATATTTTTCGCCCCATCGCCAGTCAATAATTAAATCTTTGGTTAAAAAACTAGCAACGATCATTCGACAACGATTGTGCATCCAACCTGTTTCATTTAATTGGCGCATCGCAGCATCAACTATGGGATATCCTGTTTTTCCTTCGCACCAAGCTTGAAAATAATCTTCGTTATTATCCCAAGGAAAGGTTTTGAATTCTTCTCGATATGCTCCTTGTTCTAATTCTGGGAAAAAGTATAAACAATGTTGATAAAATTCTCGCCATGCTAATTCTTTTTGCCAAGTAATAATGTTGTTTTTGGCTTCATCACTACGACAATTTTCTAAAGTTTCTAGAGTTGCTTTCCAAATAGTACGAATCCCAATTGCACCAAATTTTAAGGCTGCACTGAGTTGGGATGTTCCTTCTCTCCAAGGATAATTACGCTGTTCATCATATTCATAAATAGCGTGATCGCAGAACTGTTCTAATCTTTGTTTTGCTGCGATTTCTCCTGGTAATAAAAGTAAGGGGTTATCCCAAGTAAATCCTAAATCTTTGCTTGTGGGTAAATCAATTACTCCTGCTGCTTTTGCTTGCTCAATTTCTTCACTATTTAGCCCTTCTAAGTTACTAATACTTTCAGTCGGATTCAGTTTTTTTTGCTTTTTCCAGTTGTTCCAAAAAGGAGTATAAACTTTATAAGGAGCATCAGATTTTGTTAAGATTTTCCCTGGGGAATGTAATAGTTGCTCCCAAAAGTTTTCTACAGTAATACCTTTTTCTGCTAAAGCTTCTGTCACAGTGGGATCGCGCTTTCTAGAATAAGGTTCAACATCCAAATTCCAATATACAGCCTTGACTTGCAAAGTCTCTGCTAAGGAGGGGATAACTTCAGATGGTTTCCCCCCAATAATTAATAACTGACTTCCTAGCTTGGCGTAAGATTGCTGCAACTGTTCGACACAACCTAGCATATACTTTATTCTGGCTGGTGCAATATCATCTCGCTGCAAAATATTGCTATCTAAGCAGAATATTCCCACTACTTGAGGGGTTTTTTCTCTTGCTGCTGCTAATCCTAGATTATCAGTAATTCGCAAGTCACGACGATGCCAAAAAAAAATGCGATCGGACATATCAATTAACTTATTATCTTGTTATCTCCCGATCTTACATTTTTTTAGTTCTTTTGCACTACTAGATATTGTTGTTATCTTGGCTGATTATTTGAGTTAAGAACTGTGTAAAAGCATCATCCTCCAATCTTGACAAAGCTTCTAAAATAATTTCTGAATTAGATTGTCTCAGACTACCATGTTCTTTAGAACGAGGCACTAATAAAGAGAGGTGAGTAACTAGCTGATTAAGGTCATCTTTAATACGCGATCGCTTGGCTTTTAAAACTCTTACTGTACGACGTATTGAACGTTCTCGCGCCAACTCTACTAATAACTCATCCCTGGATGGAGGTTCTTGCATTAGATATTCCTTGATTAAATACTCTTATATGAATCTCCATAGTTTATGGTGGTTTTAGTAGAGATTCTGCTTTGTATTAAATCTAATATAAACCTCATAAGCAAAGCTGATGTTAGTTAAGTTTAAATGTATTTAAAAATCCACATTTTTCTGTATATTAATACATATAAAAATTGCAATTTTATCAATTATATTAAACTATCTCAATATTTTTTTGGGAAAGTCTATAATTATCAAGAAAAAATACCTATTAATAGTATAAATGCTTATAGCAGATAAATTAGCAAGAGGTTAAAGAAAACAAAAAATAGTGTCTTGCTTAATCTTTAACCTCAATATGTTGATTCAATTTTTATCAGTAAATTGAAGACTAATAACTCAAAGGCGGGATAATTGATTTAATTAGCTTTTGCGAGCTTGTCTCACCATAGTAATGAGAGTTTGGTGGGCATCTTCTGAATCTGCTAAAGTGTGATCGAAAGATATTCTAATAGGGATAGTTTCTCCTTTAACTTGTGCAGTTAAGTTCATTCCCTCTGGATCGATAGAAACCATCTGGGCTGTTTCGGTTTCAGGAGAATTACCAAATACTTTGGCGTATAGTGCGATCGCTTCTCCGTGATCTTCGTTCATGTGTTGGCAAATGCGATCGCTGATAGCGGGAGTGATTGTTTCAGACATAGTGAGTAATAAGATTACAGGAAGTTAAAAATAGTATATAAGACTTGCTAGAGATATAATTAAATGCTGTGTACTACAGACAAAATCGCGATATAATGGTAAATTGTGTCTAATTAAAAATGATTTATGCCCAAGCTCAAAACTAAAAAATCTGCTGCTAAACGCTTTCGGGTTACTGGTAGTGGCAAGAAAATCATGCGTCGTAAAGCTTTTAAAAACCATTTATTAGAACGTAAAAGCAAAGAACGCACTCGCCGTCGCTTATCTAATATTTCAGTAGTACATGAAAGCGATGAAGCTAATGTTCGTTTAATGATGCCTTATATGTAGGCAGAACAATCAATAAGTTTTTACTTGTCAAATTTATACCAATAACTTCTAGTAACTATGACCAGAGTAAAAAGAGGTAACGTTGCTCGCAAACGCCGTAAAAAAATCCTCAAACTAGCCAAAGGCTATCGCGGTTCTCATTCTAAGCTATTTCGTACCGCTAATCAGCAGGTAATGAAAGCATTACGGAATGCGTATCGAGATCGCCGTAAACGTAAGCGTGATTTTCGTCGCCTGTGGATCACCCGTATTAATGCTGCTGCCCGTAGTCACGGTTTGAGCTACAGTCAACTAACAGGTAAACTCAAAAAAGCTAATGTGGGTTTAAACCGCAAAATGCTGGCTCAACTAGCAATGATCGATCCTCCAGCGTTTGCCAAAGTTGTAGAAATCGCCAACCAAGTAGAGTGACTTCCTCTCTTGATAAATCGAGAGCTTCTCAATCTCACGACTGAGAGCTTACTGCCCCAAGCCACTTATCTAGAATCATGGCAGCTACCATGAATCCCCGATAGTACGACTATTTGACAGTCTATTTCTTTCCCCGAAAGTCCTTCGGTAAAGCGCGTATTAGAAAAAAATACTCATACATCTAATTGCGCTTGGAATTTTACAGATGCGACTCTCGCATCCAACCCATTTCCAAATTGTCAAGGTGCGTTGCTTTGTGCCAATTTACAGCAATTTTTAGCCAGATTTCTGGCACTTGAAAGTATTATACAACGCTTGCGCGAAGGGGGCTTCAAGAGCGCGAAAAGCACCAGATACAAGCCGAAAAATTAAGTATAAAGCGGACTTCCGCCCCTTACAATATAAAGATTATGCATCAAAAATGTAAACCGCGTGAACCGATAAGTTATCGCCCTCACTGATGGATCCTCTTCCAGAAGGTCGAGGGAATTCCCGCTCCGTTCTTTAAAAATTTTAAAAGCCGAGTTATATTTTTGTAGAGAATAATATCTCGGCTTGTTCTTTTGCCACAGAAATTGTATTATTTATATCCCGAAAAAAGATTTTTGTTTCTTCAGAAAAACTTGGGCGCAATTTCTTCCTGGCATTCCTGATATTGAACCCCCTGGATGAGTACCTGCACCAGTGAGATATAAATTTTTAATAGGAGTAGTATAGTTGGCTATTTCAGGAAGAGGGCGTAAGAAAATCATTTGGTCTAAAGTCATATCCAAGTGATAGTAATTACCTTTATAAGAGCCTAATCTTTCTCCTAATTCCGCAGGACTTTCCACCCGACGAGCGATGATACTATCTTTAAGATTGGGGGCATATTCTGTAAGTTTATTCAAAACATTATCGGCGACTTTATTTTTTAAATCTTCTGTCCAACCAGTACCATTTAGACCTGTTCCCTCTTTTCCTGCTATTTGATAAGGAGCAAAAAACTCAATCCATAAAGTATGTTTGCCTTCAGGGGCGAGAGTGGGATCTAAAACTGAAGGAATATCTAAATACATCGAAGGGTTGCTATCAGGAATGTGTCCCATATTAGCTAAACTGTGAGCTTGTTCTACATGAGCAACAGAATCAGCAATTAAGATCGTACCAATGAGATGATCTAGATTATCTTGATCGTAAGCGGTAAACTTAGGTAATTCTGAGAGGGCGCAATCAATTTTTAGGATAGTTTCATTATTATTAACGATTCTTCTTTCTACTCTGTTTCTTAACTTAGAAGAAATTACCTTATCAGGGACTAGTTGTAAAAATAATCGCTGCACGTCAATGTTTGAAATAACTCCTTGCTTCCCTCGATATTCTTGACCGTTAGCAACTCTTACCCCCACAGCCCGATTATCATCAATTAATACCTCTTTTACCGTTTGTTCTGTTAATATTTTGCCCCCTAAACTTGTAACCAACTTCACCAAAGCTTGAGTTAATGCTCCTGTACCTCCCTTGGGACGAGCCATTCCAGGGTAATGACGCATCGCCAACATCATCAAACCTGCGGTAATACCCTTTTGAGAAGGAGGCGCACCAATTTCTGCTGCTAGTCTAGCTAATGGTGCTTTAACTATTTCTGTATCAAACCACTCATTGAGTAAATCTTCAGGAGAAGTTATCATGTTGCGGATAAAATCTAAGACTTTATTTTTTGACCCTGCTACTTTTAAAGCATCTAACAGATTTTGTTTGCCATAATTACCCACAATGTCTAATACTGACTGAGGCGGTGCATTAAACCAAGGTGCGATCGCACTCATTAATTTTGACCAATAATCAATAAACTCTATATACTTGAGTGCATCTTTTTTACTGTAACGGGCGATCGCAGCATAAGTCTTTTCTACGGACTTATGTCCTAAAAAGTATTTACCATCAGGATGAGGACAAAAAGTATGAGGATCGCAGTGGAGATACTCTAAACCATACTTACCTAGTTGTAACTCTTCAATCACAGGAGCGTGAAAAATAAACTCATGGTCGATGGCACATAGGTTAAACTTAAATCCTGGTGCTTCTGGTATAGCTTCCTCTGTTGTCGCAGCACCCCCAGGTACAGGGCGTTTTTCCAGCAATAAAACCTGATATCCTGCTTTCAGTAAATAGGCTGCACAAACTAACCCATTATGTCCTGCACCGATAATAATTACGTCGTAGGTGTTGGTAACTGTACTAATTTGACTCATTCCCCTTATCCATAGAATAAATAATCTCGCTCTCAATCACTGCTAACTACAAGCAAGATCACAACTCTACCAAATTGTGCAACAACCAGATATAGCTTGAGTCAAAGTTGATGATTTTTGGTGCTGTTTCGGTTTTATTTCTAGTACCTCGTTATATTTGCCATACTAATTCTAAAAATTAAACTATTTTGTCAATTTGAATTCTTACCCATTTTAAATCCGAGATCAAAAACAATTTTTAGAAGCTTGTTGGGGTCTAGATGATGTAAAAAAACTCCCTTGCTGTGGGGATTAGACTTGACCAATTGCCATAATCAAAGCTTCTAAACCCAAGCAGAAAACTCAACCAAAATATCCTGGTATTACTCAATAACCTTAATACTAAAAAGCCCTCGCTCATAATTAATAAACTCATTAGCTTACTATGAGATTGAGTCTAATAACATCAAAGCTAACCTAGATCAAAGATTTATTGGGTAAGCCATAGCGTAACCCAAGCTACGAACAATTTTCATAAGTATTAAGATTCTTTGTCACGGGTTTTTCACTTTCTTCAGGTACTATCCTATAATAGATTAAGGTTAATCTTAAGAAATTTTAAATAGAATTCAATCTGGGTCAACTTAGAGCAATAAGGGCTTTAGGCTCTTTAGTCTAACCAGATAGCCCATTCTATTTTCCTTTTGGGGCAACAACTCAATACTAGGATAATTCCTGTTGTTAGTTGTAGCCTTATTTTAATTTTAGTCTTCAAAAAAACTAATTAATTGCAATGTTGTTAGAAGCTTTTGTTTTTGCCACCATATTCATTGGATTTTTCGGTGTCATCTTGAAGAAAAATCTGATAATGAAAATTATCTCAATGGATGTCATGAGTACGGGGGTTATTGCCTATTATGTGCTATTAGCAGCGCGAACTGGCTTTGTTACACCAATTGTAACTGAAGCTAATGACGTTGCTTATGCAGATCCTGTTCCCCAGGCTGTTATCTTGACAGCAATTGTAATTGGGTTCTCCATTACCGCTTTGATGCTAGTAAGTGCTATGAAGTTGGCAAAAGACAACCCTACTCTGGAAACTAACGTGATCGAAGAGAATAATACGCCATGACTAACATTACAATCGCCTGGATGGCATTCCCGTTTTTTATCGGGTTCGTTATCTATCTACTACCCAAAATTGATCGCTGGCTGGCACTATTGACAGGATTGGTTTCCATTGCCTATGCGATGCTGGTATTTTTTTCGATGCCATCGGCTTCAGATGTTTTACCAATACAGTTACTAGATAATTTTGGTGTTACTTTAGCCGTAGATCAACTAAGTGCCTATTTTATCCTGACTAATGCTGTAGTGACAACGGCAGTTATTTTTTACTGTTGGGGTAGTGGTAGGACAGCTTTTTTCTACATGCAGGCAATTATTATGCATGGTAGTGTTAACGCTACTTTCATTTGTTCAGACTTTATCAGTTTGTATGTGGCGTTAGAAGTACTTAGTGTCGCTGCGTTTCTGTTGATTGCCTATCCTCGTACAGACAAATCTATCTGGGTAGGATTACGCTATCTCTTTGTCAGCAACACAGCAATGCTGTTTTATCTACTAGGAGCAGTGCTGGTATATCAAGCACATCATTCATTTAATTTTGCAGGTTTGCGTGGTGCGCCTCCAGAAGCAACTGCCTTCATCGTTTTAGGATTATTAGTCAAAGGAGGGATTTTTGTTACTGGTTTGTGGTTGCCCTTAACCCACTCCGAATCCCAAAGCCCTGTATCTGCAATGCTTTCTGGTGCTGTAGTTAAATCAGCAGTGTTCCCCTTAGTGCGTTGCGCGCTGATGGTAGAGGAGATAGACCCCATCGTGAGGTTTTTTGGTGTGGGTACGGCAGTTTTAGGAGTGTGCTATGCGGTATTTGAAAAAGATACCAAGCGTACCCTGGCGTTTTCCACCATTTCTCAGTTAGGTTTTGTCATGGCTGCTCCAGTCGTTGCAGGTTTTTATGCTTTGACTCACGGTTTAGTTAAATCTGCCGTATTCTTGATTGCTGGTAGTTTACCCAGCCGTAACTTTAAAGAATTGCAGTCTAAGCCTATTGACACCAAAATGTGGATTGCTTTGACTATCGCTAGTTTTTCAATCTCTGGCTTTCCCCTGCTCTCTGGTTTTGGAGCTAAGGTGTTAACCTCTAAGAACTTGTTAGACTGGCAAGTTGTTGCGATGAATATTGCAGCAGTAGGAACAGCAATTATCTTTGCTAAATTCATCTTTCTTCCTCATGGCAAAAGCGAGGAACAAATTAAAGTACAGCCTGGTTTTTGGTGGGCGATGGTTCTTTTAATAGGTGGATTATTTGTAGCCAATGTAGTTTATTACGAAGCTTACACCCTAGAGAATATCGTCAAACCATTAGCAACTATTGCTATTGCATGGGTAGCACATTTTCTAATTTTCAAGAGGTTATCCATCAGATTACCAAGGGCGATCGAAAAATTCGATCATCAGATTGGGATTATGACTTTAATGTTAATCTTACTATTCTGGGTAGAGTATGGACGCAATTACATTTCTTAACATAATACTGCGGTTGACAATTTGGTTTTTACTAACTGCCAATCTCACTTTAGCAAATATTATCATAGGTCTAGCGATCGCCTTGTTATTACCATTGCCTAACAATCAAAAATCAGCATCTTTACAAGATTGGTTGCGGGTGTTGTGGGAAAGCATTATCGTAATTCCCCAAGCTTATATAGAAGCAATACACATCATGCTTCTGCCCCATAACCACGAAAAGATGGTTATGGAAACAATTAAACCTGGACGAACACCAGGACTGGTATTTCTGGATATATTCTTGATTACTTTTACTCCCAAAACTATTGTTGCAAGATACCACGAAAGTGGCTTTTATGAAGTCCATCATGTTACGTGGAGAAAAGAAATTGCTGAATCTAATGGTGGCATCAAGTCCAAACCCAGGGATCGAATGAAAACTCTGCGTAAAACCAAAACCTCTGGAAGCAATTTCAAAGTAAACAACTTCTATAGGAAGCAGAAAGCAAACAAAAGAAATAATGGTAATTAAAACTGTGATTCATATTTAAAATCAGCAACGTTGGAGGAAAAGAAACAAGAATGGAGTCGATCTTAATTGCCATGATTTTGGCGTTGCTCATACCGATGTATGAAGCCTATCGAGATAATAATATTTGGCAACAAATGCTTGCACTTACCAGTATTGGCACCAAAGCCTCAATTATGATGCTCTTTATTTCCGTGTTGCGGGATGATTGGATGATTGGGGTGGTTGCAGTCATCATCCTCAGTGTAGGTAATGCGGGATTAATGCTATTAGCACACTTAATAAAAGGGTTGAACAGAACATGAGAGAAATTTTAAGTTATAGCTGTATGGTGATTGGGATTATCTTTTGGTTTTGGGGAACATTGCCCCTAATCGGAAAGAGATCGGTTTTATTTAAACTACACAGTCTTTCAGTTGCTGATACTCTAGGCTCAATGACTATTATCATCGGTTTACTGATCAAGATACCCAGTGAATGGTCCTTGTTGCTCTTGGCAATTATCACCTTGGCAATTTGGAATACAGTGTTGGGGTATGTCTTAGCATACTGTTCTATTGACGGAGGAAAAAATGACTGATATCTATATTTATGTCATCATCGCCCTATTACCTCTATCTGCTTTGGTATCGGTATTGCAAGTCAATCCCTATAGTGCTTTAGTCATCAGAGCTATATTAGGAGCGATATCAGCATTAGTATATGCGATTGTGGGGGCTGCGGATGTGGCTTTAACCGAAGCTTTGGTAGGTACGCTCTTAGCAGTTACTCTTTATGTGATTACAGTTCGTTCCTCTTTGGTGATGCGTCTAGGGGTACTTAAAGCCAAGTTAGATTTAGATCAAGAACTTGAGTTAATAGGTAAAAAGACCCAAGAGGTAAAAGCTGTTGCGGTTTCCTCCAACAACGATGGATTGCAGGAACAAGAGGAAGCGAAGGTAAATAATCTTAATTTTCTGGAGACAATTCTGCTTAAAGATTTCAAGACAGAACAAGAACAAGATAGTTATTTATCAGAAGTATTAGGTAATCTAAAAAAAGTTCTTAATAAACATCATTTGCGTCTTGAGTTAGTTGAATATCCCACTCCAGAAGCTTTAGAACAGGCATTGATCGATAAAGAAATTCACGCTACCTGTACCAAAGGAGAAAAATTAGAACCAGATGGGGAGCTTGACAAGATTCTCTTACCAGAACAAGCCTATCACACCACCATTAGAGTGCGTCGTCTTTTTGAGATTATGCAGCCCGAGCTAGCTGAATCAAAATTAACTTTGAGCTATGTAACTGTACCAAACACGGAGGATAAGCATTAATAATGAAGTGGGTTTATGTTGCAGTAGGAATAGCATTGTTCGTTAACATGCTTATGATGCCCAATCCAACAGGAGAATGGGAGGGAGTTTCTATTCTTGAATCTATAGTAGATGATAGTGGAGTATCTAATGCGGTTTCTGGCATTCTGTTTCGGAATCGGCTCTACGACACAATCTTTGAAGTAATTGTATTTACAATCGCAATTTTAGGTGTGGGTTTTCTGCTAAAAAACGAGAAACCCGCCGAAAAAGTTGCTCGATTCAGCGATGAGCCATCAACTATACTAGCGCGTTTGGGAGCAACTATTACCGCGATGGTGGGCATTGAGCTAGCAATTCGGGGACACCTCAGTCCTGGTGGTGGTTTTGCTGCTGGGGTAGCTGGAGGAACAGCAATTGGCTTAATTGCCATAACCTCATCATCTAAGTGGATGCAAGAAATATATAAAGTGTCCAATGCTGCTGTTTGGGAAAAAATTTCAGTTCTGGTTTTTATGTTTTTGGCAGTTGTAACCCTAATGGGATGGGAATTACCCCAAGGACAATTAGGCGCGCTATTTAGTGGTGGAATTATTCCCATACTCAATATTCTGGTAGCATTAAAAGTTGCCTTGGGTTCGTGGGCAGTTACTTTGCTGTTTATTCGTTATCGAGGATTACTTTAGCTCGTTGATAATTTACCCCTGATGTGAATTAACTTTTAATTAAGCTTTTTATCTTTTAGCTTCCAAGTTTTTAGCTTTTCCCATGTAGCTAATTAAAATGTTCGCTGTAATTCCCTCTCCTTTAGCGGAAGTCCCCTTATATTATTCCCATTGATTTTGTTAACCGATAAATTCAGTTAAAAGCGGGTCAATCTTAGCTTTAAAGATAAATTTATTGGCTAGACAATTCACATCAAAAAGTAATTTATCATAAATCATTGATCAATGCCTGGTAGTTCACCCTTGAACTCCCAGGGTTTTTATTGCTAATTTCCATCTTCATCTACCATACCAAATTTACTTCCTCCCAAACTATAGCGGAATGGTCGAACACATCCCATATCCACAGTCCAAGGTACTCCGCCTTCTGACGACGGAAGCCCGCTTGGACTTCGTCAATCTGACTTCTTGTATAATACAACAGCTAACGGTTTTATTACATAAAGGTTTCATCAAGAAGATCTATCGAAACTATAAACTAATACACCGTGAGCAAAATATAAAAGCTATAATCACTTATTTTTGGGTTGAAGCCATAAACTTGCGGTCGATATAATCTTTGAGATACCAAAGCAGAGGAGATTGTAAACCCCATTTCCCCCTAGATGCGATCGCGCTTCTGTCTCCTGTGCCAATTAAGGCTAAATATTTTTCCTGGGGGATATAGGGTTGTAAAGGCTGACCCAAAATCAGCGATCGCCAATTCTGAAATAGTGGCTTTCCTTGACGCACAGCGAAAACTCCTGCTTTGGGGCGAGGGTAATTAGGATTAGTTGCAATATCTCCTGCAGCAAAAATATGAGGATGAGTCTGGGACTGGAGGGTATCTTCAACTAAAATAAAGCCTTGCTCATTTGTCCCTATACCACTAGCTTTGATCCAATAAGGTGAAGTAGCTTGAGTTACCCAAAAAGTATAGTTGCAAGGGATAGTTATAGAAGTTGAAGAGTAGGAAGACTGACAAAGAACCCGATCATCATAGACTTCTGTGACTGTGGTTTGCAGATATAATTTAATTCCTTTTTCTAATAATATTTTCTCTAAACGGTTACTCACCCAATTATTGTGACCTGAGAGTAACTTTTCTCCTCGATGAATCAAACTAATTGTAATCTTGCCTCTCCTGACTCCTGACTCCTGACTTAAACGGGAATACATATTCAAAGCCAACTCTACACCCCCTGCGCCTCCCCCGACAATTGCGATCGCAATATCCTTGTCAGGGGATTCTTTTTGTTGCTGTAAGACTTTTGACCAACCCTCTAGAAATACAGGAACAGGTTTGGCTGGTATGGCGTATTCTTTAGCACCAGGTACAGAGATAGTTTCGGGAGTACTACCAATATCTAGAGACAGATAGTCAAAGTTTATAGGAGGATGATGACAACAGATGACTTGGTTTTGTTCTAAATCAAGTGCGATCGCCCTATCAATAATTAATTTTACTCCAGCTTCTTTGGCTAGAGAAGAGAGATTAATATGAGTTTCCTCATAAGTATAAAAACCTGCTACATATCCTGGGAGCATTCCCGAATAGGGAGTATTTTCCACATCGCTAACCAGAGTTAGATTTACCCCAGGAAGGGGATTTTCTCCCCATAAACCCAGGGCGATCGCATGGGCATGACCTCCACCAATTAAGACTAAATTAATACTCATCAACCAGTATTTCTCATACCAGCAGCAATACCATTAATAGTTAACATCGCACCTCGTAACAACTCTTCTTTACTAAAGCGGAAGTGAACTATACTAGAATCGCTGTCATGGTGACGTAAACGTTTGATCAAAGCAACTTGTAAGAAGCCTAAAGGAACAATAGTGCCATTTCTTAACTGAACCGAGCGTTGTAATTCAGGATCGCCATCAAGAAGTTTTTTCTGACCATTAATTGTTAAAACTAACTCTTTTGTGAGATGGTACTCTTGAGTAATTTGTTCAAAGACAGCTTGAAAACGCTCTGCATCTTCTGGTGGAGATAACTCTTGAACGTAATGTTCGGCAATCTGCAAATCAACTTTAGCTAAAGTCATTTCCACCTTAGAAATCACCACTCTAAAGAAGGGCCATTTAAAGTAAAAATAGCGTAGTAAGTCGAGATTTTTCTCTGGTTCTTGTGCCAGAAATTCTTGTAAGGCTGTTCCTACACCATACCAAGCAGGTAATAAAAAGCGACTTTGTGTCCAACTAAACACCCAAGGAATAGCTCTTAAACCGCTAATATCTTTCTTTTTCTTCTGATTTTTCCCTGGTCGCTTGGAAGGGCGAGAACCAATTTGCAACTGACTAATGACATCAATAGGAGTTACTGAAAGGAAGAAATCGACAAAATCTGGTTGTTCATATACCAAAGAACGATAAGCAGTACGCGCTCGGGTTGCCAACTCTTCCATGATATTATTCCAAGGTTCAACACGATCAAAGCCACTACCCAACAAACTAGATTGGATCACCGCAGTAGTAATCGTCTCCAGATTGTATAAAGCTAATTCTGATATAGAATATTTAGAAGCTAATACTTCTCCCTGTTCTGTAATTTTAATTCTGCCTTCAATCGTACCAGTAGGCTGTGCCAAAATCGCTGCATAGGCTGGTCCTCCTCCACGACCTACAGAACCACCTCTACCGTGAAATAATCTTAGGGATACACCGTATTCTGAAGCTACTTGCTTCAAGGCTTTTTGTGCTTTATGAATCTCCCAGTTACTACTGAGGAAGCCTGAATCTTTATTACTGTCAGAATAGCCCAACATAATCTCCTGTAAATTTGCAGGTTCTAAAGGCGTAGCAGGAATATCTTCTTCACTAACTTCTTCTGCTTCTAGTTTGGCTAAATGGTCATATCCCCCTGCTAAAGCTGCTCGATACAACTTAAGCTCAAACAATTCTCTCATCACCGCAGGAGCGCGTTTTAGGTCATCTACGGTTTCAAATAACGGCACAATCCTAATCAGAGAACGACTGGTAGCAGGGTCATATAATCCAGCTTCTTGTGCTAATAACATTACTTCCAACACATCACTAACATGATTAGTCATGCTAATGATGTAGGTTTTACAAATTCCTAAGCCAAACTCTTGCTGTAAGCGACGCAGAATACGGAAGGTTGCGATTATTTCCGAGGTTTTCTCCGAAAAAGGCATATCCACAGTAATTAGAGGGCGACGAGTTTTTAACTCCTTAACTAACCAAGCAGTTTTTTCCGCTTCTGACAGTTGATTGTAGGGTTGGGGTAAAATTCCCAAATAATCAGCTATTTCTTCAATTGCATCAGCATGACAGGAAGACTCTTGACGAAAATCTAGTTGAGTCAGGGTAAACCCATAAACTTCTACTTGGCAAATGAGATTATCTAATTCTCGGCAGTGTAGGCTAGTTTGTGCCAAACTATGCTGCATTAGTTGTAATTCTTCTAAAAACTCTGTCTCACTTTGATATATGTTATCAATTTTGGCTTTTCCTTCTGTATTCGCAATAAAGTTGTTACGCTCAACAGTATTTTTTAACCTCTTCTCAATATAAGCTAGTTTCAGGCGATAAGGTTCTTGACGATAGCGTACTGCCAATTTTTCATAGATTTCTGGCATTTGCTGTCTGTCTTGTTCTAAAGAATCTAGGAGTTCTGGTAATACCTTACTCCAGTGTAGAGATAGGGTTAATAATTCCCTTAGCTGATTAACATATTTGAGGTATTTTTCTAAAACAATCCCTCTTTGGTAACAAGCAGTTTGCCAAGTAACTTCAGGTGTCACAAAAGGATTACCATCTCGGTCTGCTCCCACCCAAGAACCAAAGTAACAAAAACTATTGGGTGGTGGTGACAAATAAGGAAAAGCTTTTTTCAGAGATTGTCTGAGTTTAACTGAGAGTTGGGGAATAACATCAAATAAAACTTCTTGGAAATAGTGCAGAGCATAATCTACTTCATCCAAAACGTGAGGCTTAAATTGATGTAACTCGTCAGTACGCCACCAAAGGCGAATTTCCTCCATTAATTCTTCTGTCGCTGCTTCTGCTTCCCAAGAATTAGCAATCCCATTGTTTCTAGTAATCTCTTCTGCTACATCAATTTTGCCGAGTATATTGGAGATGCGTCGTTGCTTTTTGCGAATTGTCTGGCGGACTATTTCTGTAGGGTGAGCGGTAAACACTAAGCGGATGTCCAATTGATCTAGAAGACGTTGAAGCATCCTGGGAGGCATATTGATTTTTTTGAGATAAGGAAACAAAGATTCAAAAGTACCTGCTTTGTTCACCTGATTCTGTTCTTGCCAAATTTCTTCTAAGCCATTAGCCCCTGGTATAGTAGGGGTGACACTCAAGTTCGTTTCAGAAGTGTCCCCATTTTGTTCTTTGAGCCTAGAGCTTTCTTGACTACTATTAATGTGACGAGATAACTTTCGTTCCTCTTGTTCGTAGTGTTGCTCTACTATATTAATTAGCTGAAAATATAAAGCAAAAGCACGAGCAGCTTGAATTGCATCTTCAACAGATAATTCTTGAATTAACTGGGATACTGAGGATTGGGGTAGGTCTTCTGCTTGTCCTTCAGGGGAGGATATAGCTCGCATTTGCAACAATATATCTACTATGTCTTGCCCACATTCAGAACACAGCACCGACTCCCATAATTGTTCTATCAATTTTAATCTGTGGCGCAATAGTAGATGAGAACTAGAAAGCATCTTAACTTCCGATGATGAAAATTGAAGCAGCGAACTCATAAGAACCCCAATATTAGTTAACTGTGTTTGCTTGATTTTTGATTGACTAGCGGTTATTACTACAATGAGTGTCGTTTAAAACCGCATTTGATAAAATCAACCCTGTAAGTTTAGAATCTATGGATATTTTGGTAGGGCGATCTACCTCAACCTCAAGTAATTCCAACCTTTCAAAACTTTTGATGACGACTTGATAAAACAATAATCTAAATACTGGCTCTCACAGCAAGTCATACATAATTATTTGAAGAATTAGATATTTGTTATACTTTCTCAACTTTAATCCTTGGACTTCTCCAACTGTCGTGGTTATCTACGGTTAATCAACTTCCCTATCCCCCACCGTCAAGTTTTCCAATTCCGTGATGTTGAGTAGGGGTAGTTGTTCTGCTCGAAATATCTCTTCACTTGCTTCTCCACAATTTTTCAGCAATTCTCCCAAAACTTGTAATAATATAATACTCACAATGAAAGGACTAGTGGCGAGACTTAATCCTAAAAAAGATAATAAGGATGCTTGATTATGATACTTCATGACAACTTGTGAAGAGTAGATATGATATGTGAAATAAAAAGGTTTCTAACATTGTTGCTTGGATATTTTACCTGTACAAGCTTCTTACGAAAGGTGCTTTAGGGGGGAAACCCCCTTTGACCCCACTTTCGCGCCTTTCTGTACAGAACCCCTGAGCCAGTTTTTTAGGTATTAACTGTCTATTGCTTGGCGAGAAGTCCCGCTTAATTAGTTTTAGGATTTGCCTTACATTCTTTGACAAATTTTGTTTTAAACCATCTCTCTGCGCTCTGGTTAGGACAAGAATATTATACAATAAGCTCAAACCTTTACACAGCAACTCAGAATGCCCGGGCATAATTTGTCAGCAAAGCAGACAGATTTTCTTAATCAAATCCTTACACAGCAAGCTGTCTAGCTATGAGAGAATATTGACATGACAAGCCTCTGCCGACGATAGTAGGTCAAGCAACTTAAATCTTAGATCGAGTAAAGTGAAGGGCGTAGTTAATTTAACTAGCCTTAAACTCTGTTCTCAGAGTTAGAGACAAATACCTAAACAAGAGAAGAATAAATAATATGTTTGATTGTATTGTCGTCGGTGGGGGTCCAGCAGGAGCAACTGCTGCTTATAACCTAGCCAAACAAGGACGTTCTGTTTTAGTCATCGAAAAAGCTGGTTTTCCCCGTTATAAGCCTTGTGGTGGTGGAGTTTCACCTGCGATCGCCAATTGGTTTGATTTCGATTTTACACCAGTGATTAAAAATACGATATCCCGAGTGAAATATACTTGGAAATTTGACGATCCTGTACAAATCAAGCTTAAAAATGTTACCCCGATGTGGATGGTAAAACGAGATGAGTTTGATAACTTTTTACTGCAACAGGCTATTAATAAAGGGGCAGAATTAAAAGATAATACCGAAGTTACAGGAATTAGCTGGCAAGATACACAATGGCAAGTCAAAACTACTAACGGTGAATTTATCTGCTCTTATTTAATCGCAGCAGATGGAGTCAATGGGTCAATGACTAACTGGTTAGGAATGCCACAAAAACAAAAAGTAATAGCAGCTAGCCTAGAGGTATCAGCAGAAGTACCAGAACGTCGTCAGAATTTAGCTTATTTTGATTTTGGCTCTCTTAAGAATGGTTTTATGTGGTGTTTTCCTAAAGATGATGGCTATTCTTTTAGTTGTGCTTATGTTCGCAATAAAAAAGGCAATCCTAAAGAACTTAAAACCCAACTCACTAATTTTGCTCAAAAGTTTGAGCTAGATTTGACTCAGAGTCAATATACAGAATATTTACTGAATCTTTGGCAAGAAAATCATCCTCTACACAGTAATCAAGCTTTAATTGTTGGAGAAGCTGCAGGAGTTGTCGATCCTCTTATTGGTGAGGGGATTCGTCCTGCTATATTCACGGGAATGAAAGCAGCAGAAGCTATTATCCAGGCTTTAGACGGTAAAGATTCCGCCTTAGAAGGTTATACAAATATAGTCGAGCAAGAATTGGGTTCAGACCTAGCAAAAGCCAACACTGTTGCAGGTTTGTTCTTTAAATTTCCTAAGATTGCTTACAAATTGGGAGTAAAAAACCCCGCAGCAGGACAAACTATGGGTAAAATTCTCTGTGGCGAACTCCGTTATTCTGATGTAACGGAAAAGATTAGTAAAAAGCTGAAAGAAGCATTTATCCCTGGTTTTGGTCGTTAAGATTTATCATTGAAGATCATCACATGATGAGAGGGTTAATATGTCAGATAATTATAGAAGTAAGGTAGTTACTCAAGGACATCAGCGATCGCCGAATCGGGCGATGTTACGAGCAGTAGGATTTGGGGATGATGACTTTAGTAAACCTATTGTGGGATTAGCTAACGGTTACAGCACTATCACTCCCTGCAATATGGGCATCAATACCCTAGCTCTTAGAGGAGAGGCTGCTTTAAAGAAAGCAGGTGCTATGCCCCAAATGTTCGGCACAATTACTATTAGTGATGGGATTTCTATGGGAACAGAAGGGATGAAATATTCCTTGGTTTCTCGGGATGTAATTGCTGACTCCATTGAAACAGCTTGTAATGGGCAAAGTATGGATGCAGTCCTAGCTATTGGTGGTTGTGATAAAAATATGCCTGGGGCAATAATTGCGATCGCGAGAATGAATATTCCTGCTATCTTTGTCTATGGTGGCACAATTAAACCAGGACACTATAACGGAGAAGATTTAACCGTTGTTAGTGCTTTTGAAGCAGTAGGACAATTTAGTGCAGGAAAAATTGACGAATCACAATTAACTGCTATTGAAAAGAATGCTTGTCCTGGGGCTGGCTCTTGTGGTGGAATGTTTACCGCTAATACTATGTCCTCTGCTATTGAAGCTATGGGTTTAAGTTTGCCTTACTCCTCTACTATGGCAGCAGAAGATGCAGAGAAAGCAGAAAGTACCGAGAAATCAGCTTTTGTTTTAGTAGAAGCAATCCACAAACAAATTTTGCCCAGTCAAATACTGACCCGTAAAGCTTTTGAGAATGCCATTTCAGTAATTATGGCGGTAGGTGGTTCAACCAATGCAGTATTGCACTTACTGGCGATCGCAAATACTATGGGAGTAGAACTAACTATTGATGATTTTGAAACCATCCGTCAAAGAGTCCCCGTAATTTGTGACCTCAAACCCTCTGGGCGTTACGTTACCACTAATTTGCATCAAGCTGGTGGTATTCCCCTAGTGATGAAAATGTTACTCAAACAAGGCTTACTACATGGTGATGCTCTAACTATTAGCGGAGAAACCATTGCAGAAGTTTTACAAGATGTTCCAGATACTCCCCCACCAGATCAAGATGTAGTGAGGACTTGGGATAATCCTGTATATCAAGAAGGACATCTTGCCATACTGAAAGGAAATCTTGCTACAGAAGGTGCAGTAGCCAAAATCAGCGGTGTGAAAAACCCTCAAATTACTGGTAGTGCTAGGGTATTTGAGTCAGAAGAAGAATGTTTAGATGCTATTCTAGCTGGCAAAATCAACTCAGGAGATATCATTGTTGTCCGTTATGAAGGACCCAAAGGAGGGCCAGGGATGCGAGAAATGCTTGCACCTACTTCTGCTATTATTGGTGCAGGTTTAGGAGACTCTGTAGGATTAATTACTGACGGACGGTTTTCTGGTGGTACTTACGGTATGGTAGTAGGTCACGTCGCCCCTGAAGCTGCGGTAGGAGGCACAATTGCCCTAGTAGAAGAAGGGGATAGTATTACTATTGATGCCCACGCCAAACTTTTACAGCTTAATGTCCCTGAAGCAGAATTAGCCAAGCGTAAGGCCCAATGGCAACCCCGTGAACCCCGTTACACTAGAGGAGTCTTAGCCAAATACGCCAAGCTAGTTTCTTCTAGTAGCTTAGGTGCGGTTACAGATATAAATCTGGGATAAAACTCTCAAAAATAAATTATAAGGGATGAGCAATAAGGAAGATTTTTCCTGATAATTCATCCCTTGCTCCTTGACAAAACTTGATTTCGTTGGCAGATTCTACCACTGCTATAGCACTACGCTTTTGGATTAGGACATCATATTTAAGACAGTAGTTTTTAGCCCTACACAGACTATGTCATAACCTAAATTTGTATAGCTATAGACAAACCAAATGCCCCGACAGGGATTGTAATTATCTTGAATCTACTAGTGCAAATCAAGTTCGCCAGCCTCACAATATAGCAAGTGAACTATTGAAAATTCAACAAGGTGATTGCACTTGTCGAGGAAACCTCTCACCGTCAAAAATAATTAATAATAATTACGAAATACAACATTTACTCTACAAGCATTCACCCGCAGTAAATAATACAGATAATATACAGATATAAATTCAAGAGGCGGTAGTTCAAAAAAGAAGAACATCTCCCTTTCAAGGAGAAGGTTGTGGATGCAAGTTCCACCCGTCTCACCAATGTCAGGTTCACATAAGCCTCGACTCAATTTAACATTTAACGTAAGTTACGATAAAAATCATAACTCGCCAGCAAAAAAGCATGGTCAAATCCTTTCAAGAAAGAGATACTGTCTTAAAAGTTTTACAACAAATTGCTAAAAATCCTAGCTTCATCGATAATGATGAACAGTTAAAAAGTTTAATTGCCAAGATTTATAAACAAGGCAGAAAACAACAAAGAAAATCGCAGCAAAAACAGAAACAAGTAGCAGCAACAGAGTCAAAACACAGTTGTTTTATTTGTCAGCAAAACTTTAGACAAGACCATGATTTTTATCCAGGTATTTGTCTTGATTGTGGGAATTTAAACTATGCTAAAAGATATCAAACTGTTGATTTACGAGGAAAAACTGCTTTAGTTACTGGTGCAAGAATTAGAATCGGTTATGGAGTAGCTTTAAAATTACTGCGCTCTGGGGCGAGGGTGATTGCTACTACTAGATTTCCTCATGATGCTGCTAAAAGATATACGACAGAAACAGATTTTAAACAATGGCAAGATCGTCTTCATATCTATGGTTTAGATTTAAGACATTTAGAAAGTATAGAATATTTTACTCAACATATTCTTAATTGTTATTCACGGCTTGATATTATTATCAATAATGCTGCTCAAACAATACGTCGTACGCCCCAATATTATCTTCATCTACTGGATTTTGAAGCTTTATCTTGGCAGGAGTTACCAATACAAATACAAGGTTTAGTTGCGCGTCATCATGAATTTTATCTTGGGAAAAATGAAGTAGAATGGCAGCATCTAAAACCTGTGACAGCAACACAAAAAAAGCAAGAACCTTTATCTGTATTGAATGAAAAAGCTAATTTTACTGCTTTATTATCCCAAGTTCCTTTAATTTCTGAGGACTTTCAAAGTAATACCGCTTTATTTCCTTATGGAAAATATAATCAGGATGGAGAACAATTAGATTTGCGTTCTTTTAATAGTTGGGTAATGAAAGATGAAGATGTCCATCTTGTAGAACTTTTAGAAGTTCATATAATTAATGCGATCGCACCTTTTTTAATCAATAGCAGACTCAAATCTGTGCTAAAACATCAGCCAGAGTTAAGCAAATATATTATTAATGTTTCTTCCGCAGAAGGACGTTTTAGTAACAGTAATAAATCTTGGCGACATCCTCACACTAACATGGCAAAAGCAGCATTAAATCAAATGACTCGCACTTGCGCTGGCGAGTATGCTCAACATAATATTTTTATGAATGCTGTGGATCCTGGTTGGATTAGTTTTCAACATCCCGATCCTCAAGTTCAAGACATGAAAAAAAGAGGAATCAAACTCCCCTTGGATTTGGTTGATAGTGCAGCACGGATTTGCGATCCAATTTATCTGGGAATGGCTGAAAAACAATACCCTTTTGGTAAATTGTTTAAAAATTACCAAGAGATTGCTTGGTAAAAAGTAGGGGTAACTCACCTGAATGCACCTTGTAGTTTGAACAGCTATTACCTCGATCAGAGTCATATTCTAAAGTTTCTGAAAGTAATACCGTTTCTCAAAAGTATCTGGAGAGATAAAAATTTTCAAACGCCATACCTCAAACGAGTTAAACTCTTGTAAATCCTGACCTCCTACCTAGACTCTGTGACCGCTAATTACCAACTATGTCTCTAGTTATTTTCGAGAAGTCGATCTAGATAATCCAGATAATTTCTTACCTCAGCCTGCGATTATCACACCAACTATTGCTGCGGAATTGGCAAACGATACGGGAATTAGCAATATTGATCGATTAACTCTCGATCCGCGTATTGAAGGACAGACTACTAATGCTACTACTTTAGAAGCTAGGTTAGATAATAATGAATTTATCGATCTAACCGATGCTTTAAACGAAGATGGTAGTTTTGATATCTCTCTAGAAGAATACGATCGATTAATAGATGGCTCTTTTCCCGACGGAGAATATACGGTTGAAATAAGAGCGAGTAATAGCAGTGGTCAAATAGCATTAACCTCTGTACCCTTTACTTTAGACCGCACCGAACCACCAATTACTTTAAATCTAGCTCCAGAAAGCGATACGGGAGAATTGGGGGATAATGTAACTACAGAGCGGGTTATAAATCTTACAGGACAAACCGAACCAGGGTCAACGGTAGCTTTAGTAGAAACAGAGCAAGAAGTAACCGCTGATAGTGAGGGGAACTTTACCTTTACAGATGTACCCCTATCAGTAGCAGGAGCAGCACCCTTTACCGCCGTTGCTGTAGATGCTGCTGGAAATCAAGGCAGAGTAACTCAAGAGATTACCAGAGAAGGTATTAATGGCGCACCAATTATTACTAGTACCCCAAGTACAAGTATCGATACGACTCAAACCCAAGTTTACACCTATCAGCTAGAAGCGGATGACCCCGATGGTGATGAATTAACCTACAATATTCTCAATGCTCCCGATGGTACGGAGATTGGCGACGGGGGACTATTGAGTTTTGAATTACCTAGTGATTTCTTGCCTGCCTATGATTTTACAGTGGAAGTAAGTGATGGTCGTGGGGGGACAGATAGTCAGACCTTTACCGTAGCAACTTCCGATATTTTTACTGGTAACGGTGTTATCGAAGGTCTAAAATGGAACGATCTCAATGGTAATGGAGTTCGCGATACAGATTTAGTTCAAGGGGCTAATCCTGATGTTGTTTTTGTAATTGATAGATCGGGGAGTACTTCAAATTTTTTCCAAGGAACATCTGTCGGAGATGTCAATGGAGATGGATTTGAAGACAGAATATTAGATGCCGAAATAGCTGGTTTTATAGCTTTAAATCAGCAGCTAATTAATCAAGGCTTAGGAGACAACGTAGATATTGGAATTGTCGCTTTTGATAGCAGGGGAATACAACTCGATCTAGATTTGGCTACAGATGGAATACAAATAGCTACAACTCCCAATGCTGATAGCAATGGTAATAGCATTTCAGATGTAGAAGAGGTATTGAGTTCAATTACCTTTGGTGGAAACACTAATTTTGAAACTGCTCTACAAGCTGCCGAAAATACATTTAGTACTTTGGGAACGGAATCTGGGGAAGGAAATCTCATATTTGTTTCTGATGGACAAGCTCCAACTTCTAGAATTGCTGATGAATTAGAACGTTTAAACGATCTTGACGTAAATATTTCGGCTTTTGGAGTTGGCGAAGGTACAAATATAAATAATTTAAGAGTTATCGACCCTGATGCTATTATTTTCAATTCCACAGACGAATTATTAAGTGTCTTTGATGATCTCGATGGTAACAGTGGAGGTACTCTAGAGCCTGGATTAGCTGGAGTTAGTATTTATCTAGATATTAATAACAATGGTGTGTTGGATGCTGGCGAACCTGTAGAAATAACAGCAGAAGATGACCCGAATACTCCAGATATTGATGAAACAGGACAGTATATATTTACTAATATTGCCCCAGATACTTACATTGTTAGAGAAGTCGTACCAGAAGACTTTGAACCAACATTCCCTAATCCTGATTTCTACACCATAGATGTAGCTGAAGATGAAACTGTTAGCGATCGAGATTTTGGTAACATCCAGGTTGCTGGTTCTGGTGTAATATGAAGTCCGCTTGATTAGTTCTAAAATAATGGAAGCGATCGATATGACACCTACTAAAAACCTATACAATCTTATATATACAGGGTCGGGACATCGGTGACTTCCCATTAATACTATTTGATTGGCTACTGGCAATAGAATGGCAATTAAGCCGTCTCATCAATATCCCTACTGACAAGATTACC
>JASJCP010000227.1 GCA_030065935.1 Xenococcaceae cyanobacterium MO_167.B27 | reverse complement strand
TGGTTACTCTTCGATTCGCTCCGCTAGCTGATAAGAATCTTCAGAGATAAAGAAGTCAAGAAAGTTGCTCTAAAAAGCGAGGTTCAAAAGTAACTTGAATAGCAGGGAATTGTTGCCCAACTTGTTCAGTAGTAATCACATATTTACTTTTGATTCCAGTTATAGTCATATTTTCTCCTATTAATTTGTTAGTGAATAATTAAACATTCGCAGAAACTTGAGCGAGAGCGATATTCAAAGCTTTGACTTGGTAATATTTAGCTTCACTACTATCTTTGCTCCTTGCAGACTATATTAATATGATTAGTCTTGTGTTTCCAAATGCTATGACTACCTTTTCCTCTTCTCTTGAGGCGAATAAAACCAGCTTGAGAGAGTGAATATTTGAGGGTTCTAATTTTCATTGTTGATAACTCCATTATACAGTATTATATTGAACAAAATAGTTAAATATAATACTTAAAACTACCCTTAATTTCATAAAAAAAAGAGCGATAGAAGCACCATTAAACTTAAATACTTCGCTCTTTAAATTGTAGATATTGTTCAATTTTAGCTTGAACTACAATGAGATATAAACCTTGAATAACAAGGCAAATATCACTACTTTTTACAGTAGTTGTATCTTCTGTATGTATTAGTCACACTTGATTTCTTAATCAAAATAAATGGACAGAAAAAGACCGTCCAACTTAATTAAAAGTTAGAGGGATTGAGTATTTTAATGACTTGCTTAGGTCAAGTATTTAATTGTTAAAGAAGTATTAGTGGTCAGTATTTAGTATTTTTATTTCTTCTAATACTTCAACTTTAATATCAGGATGGGTAATAGAAGTTATTTGTTCTTCATAACTCGCATTAAGTATTGTTCTATAACTTCCAGTTTTATAGCCAGTGTACAAGATAGCTTTATGCTCTACATTTCCTTTATATAAAATTACATTGACAACATAATAACTATTCTCTTTCAATTCAGAACATACTAGGTCTAATGATTTCATTATTCCTCCTCTTATTTAATTTCAGTACGACAATTTAAAAACCAATCTAGATTAAAACGAAGGCTTCGTCGTGATGTCAGATTCCTTATTTCTAACTTCACGACGACTGACTTGCTGCGGTAAGCGTGCAGGTTTACCGCGCCCTAAACCGCTTCGGGGGCTGCTTTCAAAGCCTTGACTCTATTAACCCAAGCTACGGCTTTACTCGTTTTCCCATTAGGTAACGAAATAGGCTTAATATTCTCCCACTCCTGTGTTAACTGATTCATGGGCATTTTAGGTAATTGGTCTATTGCCCACCCCAAAGCATCATCATCTGTTTTCCAGTTCTTGTAAGGTTTATCAGCTTTCTTCTCTGCTGTAACTTGATTCTGTTTAGTCTGGCTTGACATCTGAGGGTTTGATGTAGATGTCGCTTTCTTCTTAACGGTATAGCCAGGATTACTTTCGTTCATTACTCTTGCCTTGGTTTTGGTTGGAGGATAAGAATAGTTAGAAGATGAGGTGGATTGTTGTGGAGATTGTTGTGAGACTTCTGGGTCATCAGTCGATGGGAGTACGAACATCGATCTAATAGCGTATTTGGTAGCCCCCGTAATAGCTTTGTAAATTGCCTTGTCCCCAGTAGGTCTGTTCTCTTTGTGACTCCAGTCTTCTGCATAGCCTACTGAAGTAATATCAATTGATTCTCCAGTGTCGCTATCAACTACAGTTAGGCAGATTTTGCAGCTAGCGCGACCAGGTTCTATATTCGATTCAATTACATCAAGGTAGAGAAATAGTCCAAATTCATTACAGGTTGCTTTAACTGGTTCTATGACATCTACAGCCGTCGCGTATTTATATCCTTGATATTTATTTTTGCCTGTTTCAGTGATGGGTTTCAAGTTTTGTTGAACCTTGAGCAACTTTTTGAAGAGTTCTTTTTTCATTGGTTTGACCTCAATTTTATTGATGTATAATGGGGTGTGATTTCACAGATATTGAAGCGATAGCGATACAAAAAATATAGAACAACAATGTAATGGGGGTTAAATATTAAGTATTCCCCGATTTGTTTCTAGTAGTGACATTCGGCTATAGTTCTTGAATAACTAGACAAATATCACTACTTTTTACCCAGAATCTATGACCAGTACATTTAGAATAAAGACGATAAAAATGGAACAGGCGATATACAATCACAAATTCTGCCCATTCTGAAGTTATTTCATCTGGGTCAATGATGGCTACTTTATTTCCGAGACTAAATGTACGTTTTCGTGGCATGATAATTGAAGTAAAGAATATATTGCGATGGTAAAAAAGTACTTAATTCTCAAAGAACTAAGTACTTTTTTCCTGACAAAATCAATTTAAAAGATTGTTGAGAAGTGGGAGATTTTGGGAGTTAAACCTCTGGAAACTCATGAAAAAGGGTGCGATTCATCTGAATGTTTCTGTCTCCGTAATTTGTTCCTTTACCCAACTATGGTTCAAGGGACTTTACTATCAAAATCAAGAATTTTGTTGCTCAACTTCAAACTGTAGATAGTCAGCGATTAAACCCTGAGCTATTGTTACACTACCCGTGTCAACTCCCCGTTTTATTGAGTAGAGAAAAAAGTGATATTCTTCACCACGATTTGCGTGTTCTAGAGCTTTTCTTAGTGTCTCTTTGCCTTCTGTTGTATTATGCTGAAATAAACAAAAAGTTACTATTGAACCAGCCCCATAAAAATTGACTAACTCCTCTCCAGTATTGGGGTCTTTTATCTCTTCAGTTAGAGGATGAGGAGCGAATTCTGGTTGCTCTGGTAAGTCTATATATTCTAATTTCAGTAACTCCTGTTTCCAGAAATCAGCATCTTTTCTCAATTTAATTAAATCCTCTTCTGTCGCTCCTAAAGAGGAGATATCAATGTAAGATACACCCTGGCTATCCTTGTAGATGTTAACTTCTTCCCCTTCTACTCCAATCTGACCAACTTCTCCATTTTTAATATTCTTGGAACTTTCTTTAATCCCTGCACTAACCATTTCATTTAATACGGTTTTTCCTAATGGTGTTTCGGTCAAAGACATAAGCTCAATGAAGGTTTTTATCGTTACACAATCAATTTTGTCTCCCAAATAATTGACAGTAATTATATCTTTTAATACTGATTTTGGTACGCCAGCATTAAGTAAATTCTCAATAGTCAGATACATCTGACTATCATTTCTATATACGGTTATCTCATAAGTAGGCAATATTGATTTCGTTGCTTTTTCACTTACATTAATCATTTTTCTTCCTTACATTACTTTATTTTGTTGACAAGAACGAAAACTACTTTCGCAACGTGCCGTGAGGGTCGCTTTAATATTGGGCGACCCTCACAGCACATTGGCAATAGAACACTAGTTGTTTCCTAGAGAACGATATTGTTCGATTTCTTTGGTAATCATGTCTTTGATGTATTCGTTGTCACTTAAGGTTTGTAGCTTCTTCAAGATGGTTGTATAAGTCTTGTGAGCAGAATCATCCTCTGAATACATTGGGTCATCGTCCTTACTAAACAAGGCAATACGTAACCCAGTTGACAGCAAAATTATTTCTTCATCGGTGAATAGTTGTTCAGAGTTGGTGAAATTCATGATTTTTGGGAAGGTACTCAATAATTGTTGATCTGTTTCATCTGTTTCAATGGATAGCCCATTGGCATCTCTCCCATGGTGTGTAAAATATATCGTCAAAAACAGAACCACAAAGAACATCGCGAGATAGTCTCTCGTACTCAACCATAATCTGGTCAAACTCGGAGTCAGTAAAGCAGTCTCTTGTGTTTTGATAATTCTTAAACTCTCGATTAAGCTCTGCCTCAAAATAAATTAGAGGGAAATAAACAAAATTTTTCTTGTCGATATGGGTCGTATGATCTCCGTAGAAATCAGACTCAATGAAGCTAGAGGCTAATTTCATGATTAATTCTCGCAGGTTAGTGGGTCATACAAAAGGCGACAGTTTCCGCGAAAATCAAAGAAGATCGCGGAAAGAAATAAGCGATCTTCTTTGATTATTTGTTGTTTCACATTTCATCAGGAAACATTACAGTCACAGCAGGAGCAGGGTCATCAAAATCCGTAGCTCCAACTTGGCAAATCAAGGTATAACAAGGACATCCATCCTCGACAAAATCAGGCTTAATCTCAGCATTTTCGATAATGACGCTGAATTTAACCGTAGATGGGCTTAATTCGATACGAGAAGGACTTTTAACGCTCATATAGCATATATCCCAGACAATACCACCTGGGTCATGGCTATTTTCTAGTAGGCTCATAACCTTGCGAGTGAAGTAAACAGGGTACTTGAACACTCTGCAATCGCTAGGGTAAAGCTCAGAAATACAAGTCTGTTCGTTATCAGCAATCGCTTCTTTTCTGGTGTAAGTAAAGATAATGTCAGATTCGTTCATTGTTTTGTTGGGAAATACTTTAATGTCGTGAATGAAACAGCGAAGCTTTGTTATTAAGCAACAGGCATTGATTCAACTAAAAATCTTCTTGTTAATTCTTCCTCAAGTTGGGTTTGGGCAAATTCCAGATTTGACAGTAACCAAGGATCAACAGGTACTAGTCCTGATACTGAATCAGAAGCCAAAATTTTGAAATAGCTGCCTTCGATTAGTTGTTCTTTGTCGCCGTCAACAATCGTCTTAATATATCTTTTGATCTGATACAAATCTTTGATCAAGAATCGATTTCTTTTGACCTTGAAATTATCAGAAATTAGTCTTTTTGCAATGTTCATTTTGAAGGGCGATGTCATAGCACGACTAACAATATTTTCGTGATAAAATTTGCCATCAATTTGAAATTGTTTGAAATGCTCAAAACAGAAGATGTCTTGAACTTTTCCCAGTGCTTTGACACTAGAACCTTTTTTGAGATAATCGCTAGGAATTAGCTCCAACAAAGATTTAGTTTCCATCATATTTTTCTTCTTTTTCGGGGAAATATTGTCGTAATGCTTGAAGCGATTTCTAGAGAAAGAGCCAGAGTTTAACCCCTGACCCCTGAAGCAAGACTTAGAACCAATCAGGATTAGACGGAGTAACACGAACTAAAGCTTGTTCCTCGAACCAAACCAAGTCTTTACTATGGCTAGAACGTAGTCCATACTTCCATCTGGGCTGGCTCAATAGTTCACCATTAGGCGTTAAAGAATCAACCAACTCCATTGCACAGATGCGAAATGTGTCTAACTCAGTTTCAGGAAGACGATATTTATAAATATGCTCCCATTGTTGTTTTGTCGCAACCATGTCACCAAAGATGAATTGAGGCTGAGAATAGTAATACTCTGAATCTGGAGATTGCTTGTTAGGCGTGAATTCGACAGTAATAATAACGTCTTCGTCTATTTCAGGTTCGGTGCGATATTCGGTATAAGGTACGCCAGCAGCTTCGATTGTTTGAATTTCGGTGTAGGTCATGGTTTTATCAATAATTAGATGGATAAAAGTCCCAGACGCTATGTAGAAAAGCCTGGGACTTTTTGTTTACGAGATAAATCTCATTCTTGTCGGGCGACAGCCCATCTTGGATTAAGCAATAAAGCCAAGATTTAGAAAGGGGCTTTGAGAACAAGCTGATTTTTGATAGAGAGGCGATGCTTAGATTTCTCCAGACGAAATCTCGTTTCTTGGATTTGCTTACCGACAGAATCAATAGTCTTCTCTCTAGACTTAGAACTAAAATTCAGCCTACAGTCTTGAGTAAAAGGATGGTGTGAAAAGACTATTGTGTCGAAAACGCTGCATAACCCACGACCTCTGCCCTCGCCTGAGTCCTTGAATTTGGGACAACTAGCGCAGGTAGCGATGGTTTTTTCTGGGGCTATTTTGGTTTTGAATATTGTCTGTGTCATGATCATGGTGTTTTTATTTTTTGTTGAGGAGAGCGAAGCGGTTGCTTTACTCTCTTTTTTCTTTGTGTAAGGAAAGCATGAGCGGTCGATTCTTGAAATGACCAAAACTTAAATATTGAATCTGTCTTTCGATTGCACGCTCACGGACTTTACCTACCATTTTGGGCTTGTGCTATACCGCGTTCGCCATGTCTTCAGACTATGTCGAATGTCGAACAGTAAACTGTGGAAGCCATATCTGCGTTGCTAGCAGTTTGACTGTGACTACTGCTCAATGGGCTTATTGAATTATCTTCGTGGGTAGTTATCTTAAAATCTTGAGTTTGAGATTCTTTCTTCCGTTCAGGTGGAGGCTATCTCAGTTCCTTGTTCCTTATGATTTAATAATACAAAGAATTTCTATGTATTGTCAAGATTTTCTATGTAAAGATTATTCATACAATAAATAATCTTTGTATGATTTCCCATTGTATTCATTTTTTAGGTTAAACTTAGGACAAGATTTCAATTTATGACAGTGAAACTAATGCTCGCTGAAGTTAGAACAAAAAAAGGAATGACTCAAGAAGATTTAGCCAGAAGGATGGGTATGTCTTTAGGTGGTATTCAATATTTAGAATATTCAGCTAATACCGTAAAACTTGAGCTATTAGATCAACTTTGTACGGTACTTGATTGTGAACCTGGAGATTTACTCAAAAAGTTTCGAGATGGGTCGGAAGAAGAAACATTGTTGAAGAGACAAAAACAAAGACAAGAAAGATCAACTCGTATGAAAGAATGGTGGGCAAAAAAACGTCAAGAAAAACAACAAAAAAGCGAAAACCCCGAAAATGTCGCCTAAAATTCCTTTAAAAGAGCTTTGTTAAGTTCTTTTTCTCTCTCAATTTTTGAAATTTTCTCGGTCCTCGAAATTAGCGATCGCCGTACCTGTCAAGTAGATGCGATCGCTAATTGAATGCTGTCCTCGAAGTTTAACCATCGAATAACAGTCATGTCTAATCTAACAATTTATGAGCGTGATAGCGTTCTAGTAGTAGATTCCCGATTGATAGCAGATTCACTATCGATTAAGCACAAAAACTTTTTAGCAACAATTGAGAAGTATCAAATCAAGATTGAATCCTCATTTGGAGCTATTGCGTTTGAAACGCGAGAGTTCAAAACTAAGCAGGGCAATCGTTCTGTAGAAAAGTATGCTTGGCTAAATGAAGAACAATCGACCTTTCTCATGACCTTATCTCGAAATACAGAAAGGGTAGTTCAATGCAAACTAGAGTTAGTGAAAGCATTTACCAAAGCTAAAAAACTAATCAAAGAAGGTATCACCAAACAAAACCCTCGAAACAATACTAAATCTATACTTCCATCAGCCAAAGAAAGACTAGAAACTATCAAGCTAGGAATGGATTTATTCTCACAGCTTGGGGGTTGGGACGAAAGAACTCAAGTTCAACTCAAAGACCAAATTCGTAATATCTTACTCACTGACAAATTACAGCCATCACTAACAGAAGCTCCTACAACTCAACCCAGGCTAGAGTATCCAGTCTCAGACCGTGCCATCGAACTGGGCTATCGACCTCGGAACAGTCAACTACAACAGATCGGTAAACAAGCCAGTCGGCTGTATCAACAACGTCATGGGACTAAACCAATTCAAAGAGAGCAATTTGTAGGCGGTACTACTCGAATGTAACCGTTCACTCCCCCCTCAGAGCGCGATCGCTAAAACTGCCCACTCAACATGGAAAGAGAGTAAGTAAAACGGATATGGGATGACCATTGAGATTTAAGTAGCTACTCCAGGAGGAAGTAAGGGAGGACTCAATC
>JASJCP010000226.1 GCA_030065935.1 Xenococcaceae cyanobacterium MO_167.B27 | reverse complement strand
AGCAGCTTAAATCCAGTTTTTTCCATTGTGGCTCAGGACAATTTTTCTTTGCTGTCTCCTCTCTTATGATTATCACTCTCATCTAGTATTTACCTGATTGGCGATCGCTTTTTACCAACTACTTTTGACCACACCCTTGCTTGATAGAGACATTAAAACTGGTAAAATCCGCTTCAATCCCCAAATCCTCCGCTACATCTTCGACTATTTCTATATCCGCGGTATTGAAACTTATTTCTATGCGACCATCCATGTTATTGAAGAAGAAAGAAGAATAACCTTCAGTTCTCCTTAATCCTTCAGTTTGGGAATAACCTATGGATAGGCTTTCACCCCATCCGAATACGTTGTTGTGAGTGATCTTACCAATGATACCTAAATTACCGACACTGCGATTATAGGCGTTATTTACGCTTAAACTCGCAGTAATAGGGTCGTTTTCCTCGATATTCAGCAAGAGAATGTTGTTACCAAAGCTAGATTGAATTACCTCGCCATCCAAATATGAGATCAAAGGATTAGCTTGTAATCTGCCTAAAGATTTGAGAAGTTGATTAATATTGAGAGGTTTACCTTCAGGTGGAAGTCGCGATTTTACGTAATTTTCGCTCAAACTAGATAATTCTCCAATCTCAATAGCTTCTAAAGTTCCCTCAACAATTTGGATTCTGATGATTCCGTCTTCGATTTCTTGTGGTGGGAACAAACTTCCGCTACTGACGTAACCTTGATTCAGGTAATAGGTGTCAATTTCCTTTCGGATAGAATCCAGCAATCGCCTAGAAATGCTTTGACCTTTATAATCCGCCAAGATAGCTTCTAGCTCCTCATCAGAAAACACTGTATTACCGATAAATTCTACCTTAATGAGAGATATAGTTTGACCTTTTCCTTCTGCGATGACTAAAGTACTACCGTCGCCATAAGATAAGCCCTGTTCTACCTTTTGACCCTGGAGTAGTTTCGACTTCTTCGAGGTTGAGGTAGGGGCTGCTTGAACTTGAGCGGGTAACGCTAACCCCCAAAAAATCATTTCTCCTCCAAGACTGAATCCTGTTATTAGAAAAATCCTCATCAACAAAATTTTTGTTGTGATTAAATGTCTTTTCGTAAAAAACATTACTATTATAGTCTTATGTAATATGAAAGTAACTAAACCTATTTACTCGTCCCTAAGTCTTGAAGCTAACTGCCTGAAACCAGCATAATGACTCAGATACAACAAAGGACGTTATAATTGTATAACACCGATACTGATAAATCAAACTAATAAGCGTAAAAAATGGTCTTGCCAGAAAATATTGAAACTACAGGTAATAAACCTAAATATTTAGTAGTTGACGATCTAATCGCTCCAAATAAGACTTATAAAAAGAGATTTATTGCCAACCTAAGAGTACCTACTGAAAACGTTATTTTTGCTTCTAGTTATGAAGAAGCCAATAAACAGATAAAATCTGTTTCAAATATTGTATGTTGTTTCGTGGATTGTATCATTCCAAAACTTGAAAAAAGCAGCAATCTTCTGGAAGAAAGATTTAAGCAATATCAAAAGCAAGGCGATACCTTTACTATCAACAATATCAAAGAAGCTGAATGGGGAATCAAGATTATTGCCGAAAATCAAGGCTTAAAAATGTTTCCTTTTTCGGCTCATTTAGATGATCGAGAGTTGAAAGAATTAGCTGATAAATACAGTAATGTAATTGGAACTGCTCAAAAACCCTTAAAATCTGAAAATTTAGATCAAGTTAGACAAGAGTATATAGAGCCATTTTTTCCTAAAACCCAGACTGCTAAAGCTTCACGGAATTTACTTTTATTAGATGAAGAATCTTTTGACTATTCTTCTCTTGATGAAGATTTATCATCTTTTGTTCAAGAAAAAACCCAAAAAATCAAAAAATTAATTAAAAAAACTACAGAAGATATTATTAATATTGGTATTTATTTAACTGAAGTAAAAGAAAAATTAGGACATGGTAATTATCTTAATTGGCTTTATTCAGAATTTAATTGGAGTGCTGCCACAGCATCAAGATTTATGAATGTTGCAGCAAAGTTTAAATTCATCAGTCTGAAAAATTTAGATATACTACCAACTGCTTTATATGAGCTTGCAGCCCCTTCTGCTCCTGAAGAAGCTACTTTTGAAGCGATTGAGCGAGCTAAAGAAGGGGAAACCATTACCGCACAAAAGGTTAAAGACATTAAAGCCAAGTATCAACCTAAGAAGAAAAACAACCGTAAAAATACTGAAACTGTCTCTCCATCTACTAACAATACTACCGATCCCACTATTAATAAAACAGAAAAAGATTCTACTAAACAGCAAGATTTACCAGAATTATCTTCTTTTAAAACTTCTTCTACACCCAAAAAAATTGAACCAATAAAGCAAGAAGTTTTAACAGTAATTCCTACAGACAAAGCATTTACAAATAGTTGGTGGGAGTTCGGAGAAAAACATAAACTATTTTGTGGTGAACCAAGTTCTAAGCAATTTTTGGATAAACTGCCAAAAAATATTCGTTTCACGATGATTTTACCTCCCTCTAACGATGAGTCTTTAATTTCTTTGATTAAGTCACAGTCAAAATTTTATTATTTTTCCCCAGGCACAGATTTCTCTATACATCATTTCATAGCAATGATCGAGAATTGTCTTTTTGTTTCTACCGACTACAATAATGTAGTTGTAATGAACTATGTGTATAACCTAGAGGTGGTAGAAAAGGCAAACGGTTTGGGCTGTGTTATTTGGCTCGCCGAGCCAGATTTAGATAAATGCGATCGTCTACTGAATAGATGGAGAGAAAAAGAGCCTGGGACTGTCAGGCGACTAAAATACTAGTATTTTGGTTCACGCCTAAGTTCCAGATGTCCCAAGGAAGGAGCAAAAAATTAAAATACCAGCCTGGACTCTGTTAGCAGTAAGAGCCTAACAATTAAATGAATTAGTTAAAAGGCTGGTATTTTAATAAAGCGCAAGTCCCCAAATTCCAATCTCAGATACTTCTTAATCCAATCCTTATCTTTGTCCTTTTTCTTGGCGATCGCTTTTAAATGCTTCTGATATTTTTTCACCTCAGAAGCATCTCCATCAAAAATAGCACCTTGAGCAGCGGTCAAACGGTGGAAAGAAGCCATGTTCATCCTTAAACTTGACCGCAGCCCAGCTAGGGGCATAATTCCTTTGATATGCTTCTCTTAGCTTGGCGCGATAGAAAATTAACTTAACTTCGTCTTCAGCAGAAATTAATCGGCTGCTGCCAAGGATTTCAATGAGCTTGTTGACCTCGAAGTCAAACGAGCAGTGCGGACATTTCATTTGAAACGAATACACATAAGCTCCACAACCACCCTTGTCTGAGGGACACAGTTTTAGCGGTGGTTTTCCTTTTTCCTTCTCACTGTCAATACTGGGGTGCAGTTCCACAGATTCTAAATCCTCGATGAACCCGTGCTTCATGACATTGCCAGACTGGTCTAAAACCAAGCAATCCCTTTTATCCTTGGCAAGACGTAAACCTCTGCCCAATTGTTGGAAGTAAAGAGCTTTGGATTGAGTCGGGCGAGCCAGGATAACACAGCTAACCTCTGGAACATCGAAACCCTCAGAGAGAGCAGCACAGGAAGCCAGCACCAACAATTCTCCTCTGGCTAATTGTTGATAGAGCTTATTTCTGACGGGGTACGGGGTCTTGCCAGTGACTACAGCAGCAGGAATATTAAGATTAGTAAAGTTCTGAGCAATATTATGGGCATGACTAACTCCAGTTGTGCTAACACGATTGTTTATGAGGAGTTATTAGCTGAACGGTTGAAGGTTTGTCCAGTGGGTTAAATATGCTTCTTGAAAAAAAGAATTACTTTGTGGGCTAAGGGAGAGGTGGAATCTTCCCTTTCCAAGCAGGAAAACAGGTTAATTTATCAAGGCAAGTAAGTTATCTACTGAAATCAATTCCCCTTTGCTGTTGTGGTACAACACTAGGATGATATTTGAATCTTTCTAAGATTTGTTTCTCTGGCAAATTGAGGTCATACAAAACATGGTTTTTAGCAGGATTTATTTCAAAAACGACCTTGTCTCTAGCTTTGGAGTAAATATTAAGTGAATTACCGTCACTGGAGAAAATAAACTTATTCCCCTCAAAAGAGACGGAATCGTTAGTGAGAGAGTCTTCACCATATTTAGTGAGTACTTGTTGAACAGTTTGAGCTATATCTTGGATTTGGGAGTTAATAAGCTGTTCGTTCCAGTCTTTACCGATGGTAGGTTTAACTCTGACCGCACCAGGTAATTTATCTAAAACCTTTTCTGCCATGATTTCACCAGCCTGATCATTGTCATAGGCAACAAGAATTTGCTTGCCTTGCTCTAGTTGTTGTTGTAAGTAGGCTGAGGGGATTGAACCAGAGCCATCGGTAGAGATAAATAAAGTAGTTTCAGGTTTTTGAGAAACAGCAGCAGCAGATAGAGTATCAATAGGAGACTCTGTGAGTACGATTCTGTCTATTTCTCCCTGTCCATTCTTAAATGTAAACCAACCAGCATCCCGTTCAGTACCTTTAGCCAACCCTTTAAACTTACTATCGTTATAAGTACCTCTGAGGGAAGCTCCAGTAAGTTTGTCATCCTCATTCTTCCTAATAAAGACAGCATTTTGCTTGTCATCAGCATAAACAGTGCCATTGTAGTGAAGTTCGTTCACTATATATATAGGTAATCCCCGTTTAGCGACAAGATACTCCTTGACTGCTAACCATTTAGATTCATCTGGTACAGGAGGAGTAAATGGTTCTTTTTTAACCTCTGGTTTGGTAGTTTGAGTTTGAGTAGGCTGCTTGGAAACAGAATTAACCTGATAGCTAGGAGTTATGGCAGAACCGTTTAGCCATTCTACGGCATCCTTAAAGTTAGACCTCTGGACGTGCATGACCAAATCAATTGCCCCATAGCCACCCTTCATATTTAGATGGTCATAAAACTTTTGTTCGTTGATGCTAATAATATGACCATCACTCTTGTATTTTTTCTTGTCATAACGGTCTGGTTGTAATCCCAGATGCTCCACTACTTCAATTAAGGGAGTTTCTCTAACTTGATTAGCTAAATCTCGAAACCGTTGTTGAATTCGTCTAAGCTCTTCGTTACTTCGTCCAAGTGATTGTCCACGGTTTCCAAATGATTGTCCACGGTTTTCAAGTGATTGTTTGTCTCTTCCAAATGATTGTCCACGGTTTTCAAGTGATTGTTTGTTTCGTCCAAGTTCTTGGTCACGCTGTCCAAGTTCTTGGTCACTCCTCCTAAAGTTTCTCCTATTAGAGTCAGTTCTAATGACACTTCGCTTAACTCCTTCTCGGATCGTAGGGCTTTGTCTTCCACTGTTTCTAGTCGTGGGTTTATTTGTTGCTCCATCCGTTCCAGGCGCAGCGTTAACTCTTGGACTTGCTTCGTCAATTCTTCCAGTTGTTTTTGGTGTGGCGGGAACACTTCCTGGCGCATCATTAGATGTTCTACTCCCTCCAATCTGTCCTGCATTGGTTTCAACACTTTTTTGAGAGTGTTCTCTAGTATCACTGATAATACTTGGTCTGGATTGCTGGGAATTTCTGGGTGTGTCATGGTTGATCTCCTGTGTAAGACTTTCGGTTTGATTATCTAAGAATTCTAGACGGTTCGCTTGTTCTGGGACAGGGACAGATTGCGAGTCCCATTTAACCCAGACGGTAGGCTGCCCACCATTTGATATCTGTAATTCCGCTACAGTACCAGTACGTTCGCCTATGGTTACTGGTTGATTGACAGATATAGTCATTTCAATTAAGTTTGAGACAAAGCATTCTTCCTATCACAAGTCTTTGAAGAAAAAAGTGTTTCATTTTTATTTGAAATGACTATAGTTTGGTAAAGGCAAGAATGTTGAGTAGTTCTTCTTTAAAGAATTTTTTTCGCCTTTGCTTCTTCTTGTCAAATTTGGATGAGTTATCCAGAGTCTCAATCTGAGTTGTTAACTTCTCCGCTTGGAGCTTCAAAGTTTCTTTGTATGAAGGATTGAGTCTTTCTAGATTCTCTAATATTTTATCTGATACATCGGTGTAAGCAGTTGCCGACATTTTTCTGATTAATGGTTGTTTTTCTTGTGGTTGAGCAGGGGTTGGAATATTACTATTCGTTTCCTCTGGAATTGAAGGAGTTTGGGCATTGCTAGGAGATTGTTCGTGAGCAGAGGGTTCAGGGATATTGGTATCTAGTTCTGATCTCGTTGAATCGAGAGAAATATTGTTATCTAGTTGTTGGGGACTAGGATTCTCAGTAGTATTGTTATCTAGTTGTTGGGGACTAGGATTCTCAGTAGTATTGTTATCTAATTGTTGGGGACTAGGATTCTCGGGAATATTGGTTGTATATTCTTGTGAGGGTTGATTTATTTGGGGATAGGGGATTTTTCTAGACTCTATTCCTTTATGCAAACCTTTTTTAACTGGTGCTTCTTCTAATTTGGCTCTTGTTGTCTCAAGAGAGGTAACAACAGTATCCCTTTGATGCTCCTGTATTAACTCTAGGGGATTTTTTTGGGAGCGTGTCTCACTGGCTTTTTCCACAATCCCCTGTTTGTTTTCCACATAAAGCTGGAGGTTGTATTTAGCCCGAGAAGCAGCAACATAAAAGCTTTCTCGACTTAGGGTTAAGTCATTGGTTACAGAAGCTAAAACTCTATTGGCTGTGACCCCTTGACTACTATAGGTAGTGCTAACAAGGGCATGATCTAAGTGTTGGGGAAATTTTAAATCAATAGTCTCTTCTTTCCCTGTTTCTGTCGCAATAGTAGCAACCCCGTCTTTTATCTGAGTTACTACAAATTCTTCACCATTAACTCGATTAAGCTCTTTATCGTTCTTGCCCCATCTTAAACGCTCACCTACCGCAATATCAGTATCAATAGCAGAATAAACTTCCTTGTATTTAAAGGATGCTGGGGATACTCGGAATTCATCACCATTATTATTATTCAGTACTAAAGTATCTTTTTCTACTGCTTTGACTTTATATTGCTTATTTTTTTCTAGTCCTAATCTCTTGTAGTTAGCTAGGGGGATAATTACATTACCCTTTGAGTAATAATGAGCGTATTTTTTCTGAATAGAAGTTAAATTTAAGGATTTAAGTCGTTTAGTACCAACCTCTTCTCCTAAACTACCTTCTCCTTTTAATCCGTTACGAATGCTGCTTAAAACTGACGAGCGTTCCGTGTGAGTCCCAGCAATAATAAGAGTCTGTTTTCGTTCATCAGGGGTTAATGAGAGGTAATCAGAAGCTATCTTATCCGCTCTCGATTCAGCAGAATCTATCTCTTGAATACGCCCATTCTCTTCCAATATCTTGATTCCTGAGCTTAGCGCGCCATCGGACAACAGGTCAACAGCTTTTTTCAAATCCCTAGTTTTCTGCCGTAGGGATTGATTCAAGTAAGCTGTAGCTATTCCCGCTTGCTGTAAGGACTTGAAGGGATTACCTGCTGCTACTGAACTCAATTGCCTTGTATCCCCCACCAGCAATACTCTGGCTTGTTCTTCTTCGGCTCTTTTAAGTAAAGAATAAGCATCTTTTGCTCCCAATAACCCAGCTTCGTCAACAATCCAAATCTGCTGTTGTGATTCTTCTTCTGATAAGGGATTTGAAACAAGCTTACGGGCGACGGTGGTAGCTGTGATGCCCATCTCTTCTGACAGTACTTTGGCTG
>JASJCP010000225.1 GCA_030065935.1 Xenococcaceae cyanobacterium MO_167.B27 | reverse complement strand
ATAAACGATATAAAACCCAATCTTGTTCTGCGGTATTTTCTAGTTCTGCTTCTTCATCGCCAAAAGCTTGGTCAATTGCTTGGTCTAATCCTTCTAAGCGATCATAGTTAAAGTTGCTCTCATCCAGTTCCGAGACTCTCATCGCTTTTTTTCGGCGTTCGTAAACCTCGATAAAGTGTTGCGCTAATTGTTGCGGAGAGCTTTGATTTTCTGCTAGTTTTTTAGCTTCTCTATCTAATCTGGGTAAAAGTTCGGCTTGTACCGCTTTAGGATAATTGACGAGAACCTGCGTTCCCAAGCTTTGTTCCCCATATTGAGCAAGAGTTTTAATCCCTATGCCTACTTTCAGGTTATATTCTCCTGGTTCTATCGGGTCATATCCTTGTTTCCGACCCTTGAAGCTGCTGGTTGGCAGAACCAAATCATAGCCAGTTTTATTAATTAACTTGCCTTGTCGTGACCTTGTTGTAAATACCTTAGCTCCACTCAGGTTATCTAATGCTGCTGGTGCTAAAGTTCCTTTCGCAATACGATAAACTGGACTTTCTGCTTGCGCTTTGATTCCTAAACGGAACTGGAAGGGTGTTTTTCTATTACCAGTTAATTCTTCTGCCGTCTGAAGACTAATCTTACCGTAGCAATCTCCTACTAGCTCTTTAGCTGTTTCTGCTGGCATGATTCCACCATTAGCTCCCGTCTCGTCATTAACAACTAGAACTCTGGCATTAATTTCTTTAAAACTTTGACAAGGGGTGAAGACAAGACTGCCATAAGCAGTAGCATCCGAAGGTTTTGGGTATAATAGCTTTCTAACCTGAGTATCACCGAAATACATCCGTTCCCCAGAAGAGAATTGCAATGTTTTCCCGTGATATTCATCTAAATGTCCAGGAACGGTCAAGCCTTGATATATTGAACCTATAGAAAACTCAGCATCAGGAAACAGATATTCTGCAAGAGAGTTTTTAATATCTTCTTGGATGTCTAAATCTTGTTTAGTTAAGGTATCAAAATGTTTTGTTTCTAGGCTCATTTTTTACTAATCAAAATAACTGTAAAAATATAAGATTAAAAATATGAATAAATCCAAATTTACTTTTTATAATTCTGATGGTTCGCTAACTTCAGAATATCGGGAACGTCTAAAACAAAAGGGCGCATCTGAAGCAGAAATAAATCGTATTGAAGAAGTCAATATGCGTGATGTCAGAGTAGATCGGGAGATGGCAGAATACAGAAAACAATACGAACAAGAAGTAGCAGAATGGGATAGACAAGACCAAGCCCGAAAACAAGAAGAAGAGAGATTAGGAATAACCCCTGTTGTAGAAGTATTATACGTCTCCCCAGACAAAATCAACGTAAATGATATGAATCCTTCACAAAGACGCTCCTATGAGATGAGTGGCTTAAGTACTGAAGAACTATTATCTCAAGGTTATATTGAACCAGATCAATTGCGGGAGTTTAGTAGTGGATCAGAAGAAGACAAAAACCCTCCTCCCCAAAAAACCGATCCTAATCTTCCTGAGATTCCTTTTTAGTTTTTCCCGCTATCGCTCTAATTTTATCGAAGTTTTCTATCAATAATTAAAATAGAAGTAGGAGCAAAAAAATACTATGACTACTCAAGAATCTAAGCAGCAATATGAGGGGGCAATTCTTCAACAGTTAATCAAGAATTCTGAAAGATTAGCTGTCATGGAGAGAGATATTTCTGAAATAAAAAAGAGTCAGGAGACTGCCAAGTGGCTACTGATTACTATCACTGTGGGAATTATTATTAATATTATTAGTCCTCCATTTGTCACTTTCTTTAATCATTAACTGTTGGGAAAATTAAATAGTTCATGAGTTAAATATTGGAGTAGCAACAAAGATTGTTACTCCTTTTTTACGCTTCGCGCTTGACTTTAATGACAACCAAACGTTAGAGGATAAACCTCATGGAAAAACTCAACCAAAACACTCAACTCAGAGAAGCAATTATCCAAACCTTAGTGTCTCAAGACTTGGAGGAGCTAGAAGCCACTCAAGGTTTAGACACCTTCTACCTGATCAATGAGTTGAACTCTGAACGCCCCTACCAAGAGCGTTCGACTGTCGAGTTAGTCAGCGAACTTAACGCTCGCTATCGGTTTAGCTGATAGAGCTTAAATCAGTTACTAGAGTAGCAACAAGATTGCTGCTCTTTTTTTGCTTCGCTTTCTCTTTCACTGAAATCAAACTTAAGTACTACTTAATTGAAAATTTAGAAATGAGGTAGAATATTGCCAACAACAAAACAAATGCTTAAAGCAATAATACTCTGTCAATATCTCAGCAACGGATATAAGCCAATACAACTGTTTCGATATGACCCAAAAGAAAAATACATATATATTTGGGCAGGCGAAACTATGGAAATTCAAATTTTTGAAACTGGAAGCTGGAGGTTTATTAATGAATAACTTACCTAATTTTAAAGGTATGAGTAGAACCGAACTAAGAAAGTATATTTCTGATAATAGAAATAATGATGAAATCGTGCGGGCAGCGATTGCAGAAAGTTCTTCCCGTCCTGGTTGGACAGAAGTACCAGCAGATATCACAACTGAAGAAGAAAAGCGTATAATAACTGACTTGATTGGAAAAAAATCAAGTTGAGTTAAACTTATTTTTTGAATATTTTGAGATAGTGATTTAATTACTATCTCTTTTTTTTGCTAAACAGTTTTGCTTGGCTATCGCCAATGCTCTCGCGAAAACTTTTATTTTTCGTGAGAGGATCATGAAACAGAAAATTCAGAAAGCTGTGGTGGCTACTGTCCGATACGCTGGATTTGAGTTTCCAGGCTTAAGCTACAAGCGCGGAATTTACGGCATAACAGCCAGCCAAGCATGGGAAATGCTGAAATTTTCAGAACATCCGAATTATGCTTCTAGAACCCTAAAACGCTTACTAGGTAAAGATTTCAAGACCATCCGTTTTGCCAGCGAGCTAAATCGAAACTAAAATTTCCAGTTCGTCCACTCTGCAATGGGTCGACGAGATATTAAGGGTTTCGTCCACACAAAAACTATGGTTCTCAAGAGTTCAAACGCATACTAGGCAAGCGTTTTCGTCCACACAATCCGAGCGGAATATCTACAAAAAAAGTCGATATTCTGTTGTTATAAGCGATCGCTCATCCTCAAATTGCCGAGATTTTTCAGTTCGTCCAGAAGAACAGTACAAGAAGCATCAAACGTATGATAGGAGAGGATTTCCAGTTCGTCCGCTCTGCAATGATTCAACAAGATAATGAGGATTTCCAAGTCCTCAAAATTTTAGTACAGCCAACTGACGCATCAAGAACAATCAAACGCTTACTATGCCCATGTTTCCAGTACAGCCGAGTCCATGGCAAATTAAACCCAAACCGTTGAGTTAATAACCTCTACACACCAAATATTCCAGGAGCAGCAATAAAAATTGCTACTCCTTTTTTTTGGCTACCGCCAAGACTCCTATGAAAACTTTTAGTTTTGGTAAATGCACCATGAAAAAGAAACCGCTCAAAGCAGTAGTAGCTACTGTCCGATATGCAGGATTTGAGTTTGAGGGGCTTAGACTACCTGACTCAACCTACGCCATAGGGATACCACAGGTAGTCGATCTTTTGGCACGAGATATCAATGGGTTTCGTCCATCCAAAAATACGGCTTCAAGAGACTTTAAACGCATACTGGGTAAGCGTTTTCGTCCATCCAAAATTGCGACTGAGCTAGATAACGCCAAAATTAATGTTATCGGAATAGAAACTTTTGGGTTGTTAATGATTCAGTTAGCTATCAGAGGTAATGAAGTCGCTCAAGCTATTGCCGAAGCTTCCGTAACTACGACGTTAGAAATGGCTTACGACATTGCTTTTAACAATAAACAGAAACTAGAAGAATATCAAGCCAGGCACGAAGCCAGAGTTCAAGGCAAGCTTACCCGTCGCAGCTTAACTGACGCTATTCAGGACTATATTAAAGCGAATGCTGATACCTTGTCTGATAAATACGAGAGATTTGTGTATAACAACTGTAGTAATGCGGTTAATCGTATTATCTTTGGTAGAAGTGCCAAGAAGCTTAAAGAAAGCTGGAATTGTACAGAGCTTCGAGATGCCATGACTTCTGAAGAATTATCTCACGTTGATAGCGTTGAACGATTGGCGGTAAGACTCATTGATGAGCTTGGCTACGAACCATTTTCAGCCGTTAAAGAAGCAGGCAACAGATTATTAATCAAACAGATTAATCGTTAAACTTACACAGAATTTAGAGCAGCAGTTTTAATTGTTGCTCTTAATAATTGTCTAAAAGCTCCGCGCTTTCAAGAAGGATAACTTTGGAGAAAACAATGCAAAGCAACAACAATATGAAATTAACCGAGTTAGAGATATTTCAGTCTTTGATGGAAAATTTAATCCGTCAAGAGCTTCCTAATAATTGGTCTGACTTGAATTTAAAAGAGCAAGAAAAGTTTATCAAAGACAATGTTATTAAGCCTTTAAAAGAGTTTAATTCTTTAGAGCTAATAAGTTTAACTGAAATTGCTTCTTCTGCCTTAGTACATCTTTTAGAAGAAAAAGGAATCGAGGTTTCTGATTAATTAAACTGCCCTGTTTCTTTGGAAATAATTTAATGTTTTAAGCCAGGATTAAACCCTGGCTTATTTTGCAATGTAATTATGAGAATTTTAATCATGAAAAAAGTCAAAATCAGCAAAACAATTTACACTATAATTGACAGAAAACAAGATGAAATATCTATTTGCTATCGAATCAAAAAAGGTAACACAATCAAAAGTTTGATTCAGAGCAAGAAAAGAGGGAGTTGGGACTTGTGGAGTGGTCGCAATGGGATTAACGAAATTGGTTTCCCAAAACCTTGTAAACCTCAATTTCTAACAGAAGAAGAAGCAGCACAACAACCAAAGTCAACCAGAAAAAAGTCTAATGTTATCCGTCGCAATGCTTACAAGAAAATCACAGAAATTGTTGAGAGTGCCACCAAAGTTCTTTGTTATTCTTTAGACAATAATTTTACTGGGGTTAAAATTGATAATTTTACCGCCGAAAAAGTATTGCAAGAATTACAAGCTAAAGGTACATATTTTACTGACGATAAGGACTATCACAGTTATACCCTGCATATTCATAGTAATTTGTGGTACAAATTTGATACGACTCCTAGAGAAGCTCAAATTACTAAAGTTAAATCAGATTGTAATACTTTCAGCTTTTCTATTGAAGAAACTGGGAATAGAAAGATTGTTTATGTAAATCATCACACAGATTTCAGTGGCACAGAACTAGAAAAAGATTTCCCCAACGGCACGGATACCGTTTGGGAGACTAAAGTTCATCCTAGTTTATCGGATATTCAAGCAGTTAATAAAGTCGGTAGAAAACTTTTGGAAGATTGGAAAGATATTCAGGAAGAAACTCAGGAAGAAGTAATTGAAAATAAGTTAAGTCTTGGAGAAGAACAAGAATCTACTACTGCATTAGAATCAACTCAAAATGAATCTGAAGCAGATTCCAACGAGGTTAATCAACTAGCACAAAAACTAATTGAGTTTCTGAATCACAACAACATTGTAACGTCACAAACTGATGAAGGTAAATTGATATTTAATAATGAAAATAACCATCAATTTACTTTAGATGAAGTAGTGAAAGCTTTTACTAAAGCGCAATTAGAAGCTATTGAGAAAGCTGAAGCTGAACTTCTTGAAACAACAAAAAAAACTTTAAACTGGTATGAGCAAAAGCAAGAGGATCGAAAAGCTTATTATTTAGAAAAAGCTCAAAAAGCAAAACAAGAATCAACAGGCTATTACAAGGCTTCTAACGATGCAGTTGCCCATATTCCGCCAGGGCAGCCCATATTACTCTATCATCACTCCGAGCGTAGTCACCGCAATGCTTTAAAACGTTGCCATCGAAATATGGATAAATTTGTCGAAGCCCAGAAGAAATCCGAATATTATCTGGGCAAGGCAGCAGGAGTGGGCAACAGAGGCGTATCTTCAGATGACCCAGATGCGATTATCAAACTTCAACAACAATTAGAAGATGCTCACGCGCTACAGGAGAAGATGAAGGCAGCTAACAAATTGGTACGAAAAGGAGACAAAAAAGGCTTGGCTGAGATGGGCTATAGCCAGAGAGAAATTAAGGGATTATTCACTCCCGACTTCTGCAATCGTCTTGGTTATGCGGATTACCAACTGAAGAATAACAATGCCAATATCCGACGAATCAAAGCGAGGATTCAAGAACTAGAAAAAGCAGCAGAACTAGAAACTCAAGAGTTCGTTTATGAGGGATTAACCATTGTTCATAATGTAGAAGAAAACAGAGTTCAGCTATTCTTTGATTTAATTCCCAGTAAAGAAATCAGACAACTATTAAAGTCTCATGGATTTAGATGGTCTAAAAGTAATCGAGCTTGGCAAAGACAATTAAACAACTCTGGGATTTTCGAGGCGAATTGGATTAAAGATAAGTTTTTGAAACTTTGATTAGTTTGAATAGAAATTGCTTCGCAAACGCAAGAGTGAAAATTAAGTTTCACTCTTGCTATGTACTCTATCCAAACCAGTCGAATTAACAATTATAAACCTATTTTCTGCTATCCACTTTCCAGTCGTTCTGCGAAAACCCTATTAAAATTAGGAGAAAAAGCATCTCATCTTAGTCTTAGAGACTTCGATGATGGCAAGTGGATTGACGAAGATGTTGCTTACTTTACACTCCAGAGAGTTATAAAACTTGAAGTTAATGATTGTATTATTGCCTGCTATTATCGGTTATTACAAGAGTTAACTGAAATCACAAAAATAGCAAAAATTAATCGTCAAAAACTGAATACAAATTAATACCTACTAGCTAGTTTTTAATTAAACTAGCTTTTTTTTGCTCCGCAAAAGTAATTATGAGATTTATATTTTGGAGATTAATAATGTCCTCTTTTGAAGTGGGTTCTAAACATATTTCAGCTATTATGACCTGGGCTATTGATCAAGGATTTCTGGAGGTTTACTCGCCTCAAGATTGGTTCACTCAATTCTATTTGGAAAACTTGAACAGCGTTAATTATAGATACAAGGAAAACAACCAACTGCCAGAACAAGAAAGATATCGCCCAGTAATGCCAGTTTTGGATTCTCGTTATCCTAGAGAAATAGCGATCGCTATCTACAAATTGGCAAGATGTTGGTGTTACAATTCTTGCGACCATGACCCTTGGGAAGAAGATCCAGTCTGGCAAGAAATCAAAAAAATTCAGGAAAAAGCAATCTCAATTTCTGGATTAACTGAGGAGACAATATCGGAAATAAAGGAGTACGATGTTGCACCTTGGGAATACTCAGAAAAAGACTGGAAAAAGTATATTTCCTGGGTTAAAGAAAGAAATAGCAAAAATATAAGATAGACTTTCAAGAAGCAGCAAGATTAGTTACTGCTTCTTTTTAGAAGATAAAACACACTGACCTCTGGATTTCTTTGATAACCAAAAAGGTATAGTAAGACTTCTAACCCAGCGAGATTTTTCGCGCCAGGTTGGAGAGTTTAAGTAATTGGTATATTCTCGACTATGGTAGGACATCTAACGAGAAATTCCTCGATCTTTTTCCTGAGTTTGCGTTTGATTCTGAGCAATACTACTTTTAACTTTTTCTGGTAAT
>JASJCP010000224.1 GCA_030065935.1 Xenococcaceae cyanobacterium MO_167.B27 | reverse complement strand
TAAATTTTTCCAACTCAAATATGCTTCTTTTTCAATCCACTCATATTTCATAAATCTCCAGAGAGTTTCAATCAAATTGAGTTGTGGAGAATAAGTGGGCAACCAAAATATTTCCAATTTTTTTTGTTTCCATTCTGCTCTGGCAGCAGAAGTAGGCATTAGTGGTACTTGATTGGAATCTACTACTGGTACTATTTTTTGCATTTGGCTATAAACCTAATGTTTACTTCTCTTCGAGACTGATTTACACATAAAATACAAACTAGAGAGGCATTCGTATTGTGCTTCGGACTGCCATGTCCAGTAAATTCAGTTTGGGTTTAAACCCGACTCTAGACACACTTTTAACTTGCGCGGCTCCGATTGGCTTTCGGTCTTGGTCAAGCCCCTAAATAGAATTTAGGGGTGTGTGACATAGCACTGTTTTATTGACACTCGTGCGTTACCTTTCTCCTTTCTCCTCCAAGCAGCACATTTGACATTTTGATGTCATATTTGGTCGTCACAATATATGTAAAAACAAATTGATGACGACAATATGAACAATATATTTTCTTTGAAAACGATTCTGACAACTTTAATTAGTACGGGTATTGCCAGTAGCTTAATAGCGTTACCTGTTCCTGCTAATGAAGATAATCTAATCAATAAATCCGCAAATGAGGAACTAACCTTAAGCCAGAATTTTTCTTATGGAGATCGCCCTAACCAGACCAAATCCGCAGACAATTTTAAAAATATTGTGGGTATAACTGGCTTGGTAATAGGTACTGGTGTTATCGGTTGGCATATAACCAGAGCTTACAAGCCTTCTTTAATCAACTCCGTAACAGCAAGCAGTAACAATAATAATGCTTCTCTTCTAGATCGCGTCAGTCCTCAACTACGCCAGCAACTACTAAGGCTGGTACACAACCGACAGACAGCTAACCGTCTGTTATCTGGTACTTTAATCAGTCATCCAGACCGCTCTCCCAATTGGTTAGCGGAAAAAGTTATTTACGATTTAGAACGCGATCGCGCATAGAGCAATAAAAGGGGAATCGCAACGGCGATCGCTATTAAGTCGATTTGCTATTAACTATTATTCTTACTGTGTGCTAAACAGTCATACCGCCATCAATATTAATAACAGAGCCTGTAATGTTAGATGCCCTGGGACTAGCAAGAAAAGCAGCTAACTCGGCAATTTCTTCTGGTTTGCCATATCGCTTAATAGCAGTCATGGGTGTTAGTGTTTCTCCAAAAGGGCCATCAGCAGGATTCATGTCTGTATCAATCGGACCTGGCTGAATAACATTGCTGGTAATTTTGCGATCGCCCAAATCTCGCGCCCAGCTTTGTGTCATCATTTTTACAGCAGCCTTACTCATAGCGTAAAGTGAGCCACCAGGAAACGGCATAAAATCAGCGTTAATACTACCAATAGTAATAATGCGTCCTCCTTCTGGCATAGATTTTACCGCTTCCATTGTGGCAGCAAAAACGGCTTTCACATTAACATTTTCGGTTCGCTCGTAATCTTCTAAAGTGCTTTCGGTAATTGACTTAAGCTCAAAGATTCCAGCATTATTGATCAAGATATCAATAGTCCCAAACTCAGAGACAGCTTTCTGAATTGCTTGCACTACATTTTCTGCTTGCATCGCATCAGCTTGAATTGCCAATCCTTTGACACCTTTAGCTTCAATGTTTTGAACCATAGCCTGAGCTTCATCTTGAGACTTATGGTATGTCAGGGCAACATTTGCTCCTTCTTCTGCCATTTTTTTAGCAATTGCTGCTCCAATTCCTCTACTACCACCACTAACAAAAGCGTTTTTCCCTTGTAATTCAGTCATTTTAAAATCTCCTAATTATTTTGATAGTTTTTTCTTGAGCTATATTCATTATTACTTGCAAAATTACGAGTAAAATAAGTATTACTGCGAGTTAAAATTGCAAATTTGCGAATATGGATTGGAACGATCTTAAATATATCAAAGCGATCGCTGAGGCGGGAAATGTAGCTGAGGCTTCAAATAAAGTGAGACAAAGCCAAAGATTGCTGCTTTTTATGCCAAACTGCTGCAATTTTTAACACGGGAGCAAGTTTAACTGAAGGACGATATATTCTGCCAGGTAAAGAAGCAGAGATTCCTGATCGCTTTTTCATTCATCATTTTGTTTTATAGTTGCCACAATTGCATTAGATGAAGTTTGAGTATTAGTTTTAGCCCTCGCAATTGGTACACAAATTCCATAAAATATTGCAAAAGAATTATTTATTTGTCATGCTAGGGGAATGCCTAATGCGATCGCTAGTTGATTAATGGGTTTATAAACAACTACTGAGGTTTTTTTATGCTAAAGGTAACTACACAAGGTGACTCTATTCGTTTTGGGGATGGTTTCGCACTCAACTTTCAAAGAACCTTACGCATTCCTGATGATGGGAAAACTTACCCCTTACCACCTGGATTGGGAACATTTCCGATTTGTCGAGTTGAAGATTATAGCGATCACGTACCTGAATCTTGGTTAGAGCGCGGTGGTGTGTTTATTCCCATGTACCAACGAGAAGCACTATGGATTAGTTTTAATGCTCGTCACTGGAAACCTAATGCAATTAAAGTTGCCATCGGTAAAATCAATGCTGTTTCGGGTAAACCTTGGCATCAAAAGCTTCAGACAGGGGAACAGACTCACCGTAGCCAACCCGATTATGATTATTTAGTTGCGCCTCCTCAACCTTGGTTAGATGGAATTAATGCAGGAGATGGTTATATTAAACAGTTTGTCGCTATGCCTCTGGGAATGGGATACACCATAGAAGGACAAGTTACAGGAAAAGAAGAATTTGGAGGAATACAAATCATCGTTTACGAACCCAAACCAGGTAAATTTCCAGAGCGACCAGAAGAAGAAGAATCATATTGGCTCGAATCAGCCTTGCAACCATTGGGGGCGATGCCACCGAACGCAAGAGCGAGCAACAAATCGATTTCTGGAGAGATGGGAATGGGTGCAGGAGGAAAAATGAAACAGAAGATTTATCCCGATCCTCATGGTATAGATACCTGGGATGAAAATAACTATGGTCGAGTTTACGTCCATATTATTAATAGCATGATGTATCGCGAGATTACTGGCAAAGAACCACCCAATACTCCTATAACTGCTAAAACCTATGCTCAATATCAATTACCCTGGTTTGATCTATACGACGAAACTATGTCAGACATTGCCCCATCCTCAGTGTTAAGTCAAGTTAAAAGTATCAAAGAAATGGACGCACAAAAGCAATTTAGCTCCCAACAAGATGACAATTCTGTAGATATATCCAACAGCGACATCATTAATTATCCCGTTAATGCACCAAAAAATATCCAAGATGGTAACTGGTGATTACGTTATCTTCCTTTGAGTGATATTGCTTTGCAAGCTAGTTTTTTGATAAAACTTTTAAGAAATATGTGGGGGTTTGGTTTATCAAAACTTCCAGGGGAATTACATTCACGGGAAGAGCGAACGCCCTGGCTGTATCCATTCTTCTAGTGCTGGTGCCAATTCACAACAGTAAGCCAGAGTTAGATACTGTAAACAGCGATCGCATCCTCCTTATTCCCAGTGTGATAGTATTAAAGATGTTCCGTGCCTCTGCGTTGCTTCGCACTCCCGTAGCGAGACCATGAGTAATAGCTAACATAGGCGGTAAAGATAATAGTTATTACTCCAGTTTGGATTGAAAATAGAGCGATCATCTGTTATTTGGCTCACTGAAAAGAGCAAAAGAGGTAAGTTTCCCTACCTCCTTTCAACGAACGAAAAACAATGCTATTTATTTACATTGCTCTTTGTTGACTTCAGTTTCGATCTTTAACAAGTCCTTCAACTCGACCAATAACCTAATCTTACAGTGATCTTGATTGAGTAGATAAACAGTAATCCCGAAGAAGAAGATTACTATGATGGTTACAGGCACAGTAATTTTCCAACTGTGTTTAAGCATCAGTTAGTTCCTCCATATTGTGGATTAATTGATGAAAATCGAAAAAACAACACAAAAACAACATCAGTTAGTTCCTCCATATTGTGGATTAATTGATGAAAATCGAAAAAACAACACAAAAAGCTCAATGCTGCGCCAACAGCATTTAGTCTTTTTAACAAACGTAAAGCTCAATGCTGCGCCAACAGCATTGAAGCTTCTTTTTTTTGATTACTTTGACATTAAAATCACCTCTTTAAGATGTCTGTGTTTCTGAAGAGTTCAGACAAGAGGTGTTCGATAGTAGATAAAAACGTTACTGTACTGAGATTTCTTCTTGCCAAAAGTGCATTTAATTTATGCGTTAATTCGACACACACGCCAACAAAAAATTGCACCTAACAAAAAAGGCACTAATAAATGTTGACTGAGAAAGTCCAGTAACAGATAATATCCACAAAGGGAATACCTGCTAGCCTATCTTCTTCAGTTGTGTATGACGAACTAGACACAGTTTCAGCACTTTTGTCCTAGCTCCCTATTTGGACGGAAGTGTGAGAAGGCGACTTGGTTCATCCCCGACTTGGTTCATCCTTTGGCTAACTCGAGGGGGCGGGAGCGTTACCCCGTGTACTATAAGATTGACAGTGGGAGGTAATTAATTATAAGCCTCTTGCCGGTATTTGTCAAAATTGGTAAGCTATTTTATTTATTCTGGAGTGTAGCTATTGGCTTTCACAAACTTATTTGCCACTTCCATTACTTCTGGGCTTGACCATACCTGGTACAAGTCCTCAAGTCCCAGCTAATGGTTGCAGTTCTGCCAGACGAGACTTAGTAATCTGTAGCCCTAGTAGCATTAAAAATTGCCAACAGTGCTACTCCTACATCTGCAAACACCGCTTCCCAAAGAGTTGCTATTCCAATTGCTCCTAGTAAGATAAACAGTGCTTTTACTGCCATTGCTACAATAATATTCTGCCAGACAATAGAGTGAGTCTTACGAGCTATAGCAATTGCTTCTGCTACCAATGAAGCAGAATCAGTCATTAGCACCACATCCGCAGTGAAGATCGCTGCATCCGAACCCATTGCACCCATTGCTATACCTACATCCGCTCTAGCAATTACTGGTGCATCATTAATTCCATCTCCCACAAAAGCTACTTTACTTTTTTTATCTGATTTACAGAGATACTGCTCCATCGCCTCTACTTTATCTTCTGGTAGTAATTCCGCTTGATAGCTATCCAAACCAAGTTTATTAGCTACCCTCTGAGCCACAACTCGGTTATCTCCTGTCAACATTACGGTTTCAGTAACTCCAGCTTGTTTCAGGAGTGAGATCGCTTCTGCTGCATCTTCTTTGATTCTGTCAGCAATTAAAATATAGCCAGCATATTTATTATCTGCTGCCACATGAACCACTGTACCTTCAACATTGCAGGTATCGTGGTCTATATTAGATCTATGTAACAGGCGATCGTTTCCTGCTAAAACTGACCTCCCTTTAACTAGGGCGCGAATACCTTGTCCTGGGATTTCTTGATAATCTGTTACCTCAAATTCTCCAAGCGCACCATCGTAAGCTTCAAGTATAGACTTCGCTACGGGATGATTTGATTGAGATTCCGCTCTTGCTGCTAGGGTTAATAATTCCTTTTCGCTATAACCGTTATAGGGGACTATCTGAGTGACTTCAAATACGCCTTTGGTTAACGTCCCAGTTTTATCAAAAATAACTGTTTTAACATCGGTTAAAGCATCTAAGAAAGTCGAACCTTTAACCAGAATACCTCTTTTTGCTGCACCACCAACACCACCAAAGTAACCCAAAGGAATACTGATAACTAATCCACAAGGACAAGAAATTACTAATAAGACTAATGCTCGATAAACCCACTGTTCCTTGGTTGCACCAGAAATTAATAAGGGTGGTAATATGGCTACTGCTAATGATAAGAAAACCACCACAGGAGTATAGTAACGGGCGAAGCGAGTAATAAATTTTTCTGTAGGAGCTTTTTTACTGCTGGCATTTTCCACTAAGTCGAGAATTTTAGCAACGGAAGATTCCGCGAACATTTTGGTGACTCGAACAGTTAAACTACCTGTTTGGTTAATAGTACCAGCTAGGATATTGTCTCCTTCTCTGACAGTTTGGGGTACAGATTCCCCCGTGAGGGCGGAAGTGTCTATTTGAGAATTCCCCGATAATATCTCCCCATCTAACGGGACTTTCTCCCCTGGCTTGATAATAATAATATCTCCTACTGCCACTGTTTCTGGGGCTACTTCTCTAATTTCACCCTCTGCTTTGAGATTTGCTTTGGAAGGACGTACTTCTAACAGAGACTTAATAGATCGCCTCGATCTTCCTACTGCAAAACCTTGAAATAACTCTCCTATCTGGAAAAACAGCATCACCCCAACTGCTTCAGGGAGTTCGTGAATCGAGATCGCACCTACAGTGGCAATAGTCATCAAGAAGTTCTCATCAAAGATTCTACCCCGCAGTATATTACGCCCCGCACTGGTTAATACAGTCGAGCCACTTATGAGATAGGCGGGAATAAACACTGCATATTCCGCGATTGACCAAGGGGTATTGTGCAAGGGTTTTTGAAACATTAACCCCATAGCAAATAAAACCACTGTAATGCTTAAGGGGATAAGTTCTCGACCTAAATTGGACTCATGATGATCGTGACTGCGATCTTGACCATGATTATGATCATTTCCGCAGCAATTAGAGCAATTTTGATAAGACATTATCGTAATAGTTAAATAGACAAAATACTGAACAATTGAATATTTGTTCAGATAATAAACCAAAAAAAGGAGCTTTGCAATTAACAAAAAGAAAAATTAGGCTTCCTCTAAATGCTCCGCTACTTCTCGATAAAGATTAACAACATGGTCGTCTGCCAAACTGTAATAAACATTACGACCTTCACGGCGATATTTAACTAAACGGAGGTTTCGGAGCAAGCGTAACTGATGGGACACGGCAGACTCACTCATTTTGACCACTGCTGCTAGATCGCAAACACAAAGTTCGGCTTTTACCAACGCAGAAAGGAGCTTTAGTCGATGAGGGTCTGCCATTGCACCAAAAAACTGAGCCATTTGCTGTGCTTTTTCCGTGGTCACAATTTCAGATTGCACTTGGCGTATTCGCTCTAAATGAACCAGAGAAGAGTCACAACTGGGTGCGTCGGATTCTGAGGTGGCTTGCTGTTTTGATTCGGGAACTGGGATCATTGATTATACTCTAAACCTCCTAAGTTAAATAATACTTGATTAATACAGCTTTGAGTTCACTTATTTGATAATGATACTCATCTTCAACCTGAATGTCTATTCAGATAAACCAATATAGGAGCTTTCATTGGTTAGAGAGAAAAACTAAACTTGTAATTTTTCCCAGGTATAGCGATCGCGCTCTTGGGCAAGGCAAAAGGTTATAATAGTTTCAAGACTCAATCCCTCTGAATAGCGATCGGATCGTCGCTGCACGTCAAATACTTGGGTAAACTTAGTTAAACCTTGGCAAGACCAGTTGATTGTTTGGCAAAACTTTATATTACGCAGGTTTTATTCGTTGTAAAGTAGAGTATGCCCACTTACCAAACATTA
>JASJCP010000223.1 GCA_030065935.1 Xenococcaceae cyanobacterium MO_167.B27 | reverse complement strand
GAAACCCTGCGATCTGATTTCTCAGTAGAGCAAGTCTCCATAAAGTTAGGAAATATTAGCCAGATAAACCAAGTAGGGTTAAAAGCTAATGCCAACTCCTAGCCTGAATCTACCCTTTTCTAAAGGGTAGAGTGGCTCAACAAGAGCAAAGTCAACTGACTGTTTAACGTTTTCATCTTTTCTTCGGCGTGGAGACCCTCGCTTAATTTATGAATGTCTCGTCCGCCAGATATGAATAAATAAGCGATGGGAGGAAACGCCTTCCTCGCTCTTATTGGTTTTACATTTAATTAGAAGTTTCGCATTGACAAAATCACAAAACTGTGTATGAATAGCGATCGCTAACTAATTACTAACAATTACTTTTTGATTGCTGAGAAGCAATCAAACGCCTAGCTACTTCTATATATAGATTTCTTTAAGTGACTATAAAGCTTTTTATAAATTGTATTATTATGTATTTCATGACTCTAAAGATAGCTGTAAAATTTAACAATAACCCAACATTTTAGAGAATTAGACTTTTATTATGAATTTATCAAAGAAAAAGAAGATATTGATAGTTGGCAATTTTTGAGTAATTTTTACGAGTTTATTCCATTCAAGTTTCATGACTACGGAATCATTAGAATATCTTTAGCGGAAAATCCTAACACACCTGTAACAATACTAGAACAACTTGCTACCAATGAAGATATTATAGTTCGTTGCGGAGTAGCGCAAAATCCTAACATACCTGTAACTATACTAGAACAACTTGCTGCCGATGAAGATAATATAGTTCGTTGGAAGGTAGCACTAACTCCTAACACACCTGTCAGCATACTAGAACAACTTGCTGCCGATGAAGATAGTACAGTTCGTTGGCAGGTAGCGCGAAATCCTAACATACCTGTAACTATACTAGAACAACTTGCTAGGGATGAAAATAGTACAGTTCGTTGTAAGGTAGCGCGAAATCCTAACACACCTCTTAGCATCCTACAGCAACTTGCTAGGGATGAAGATAGTATAGTTCGCCTTTTTGTAGCCTGGCATCCTAAATGTACTCTTAAGATCAAAGAAATTATCTTCAAAAACTTTGCTCAATTTAAACAACCATCCTTGGCTCCTTTGACTCTGTTGTTCAGTAATTATGCAGAAAGTTCGGTTTTAGCAGATAATTATGATTCTACTTTTTGGTTAGAAAGATATGCCATTGCTCAAAATTCTCAAACTCCCGATGATACTTTAAAATTATTGGCAAAAGATAGCAATCGTATTGTAAGAGCCACAGCAAGATAGCGTCTAAGTAGTCGCTGCATCGGTTAATTATATAGTAGTGGCAGGGAATAGGGATAAATTATGAGGGATGAGGATTGAGGGATGAGGAGTCACCGAGTCAGGGAATGGGGATTAATTGTTATTACTTATTACTTATCCTTGGGAATAGGGTTTAATAGAAAATGTCTTAATCTTTGCGGTCTTCTGCCATATCTGTCTGATAATATAAGTCCTAAGCGGATCGCTCGTAATCAATTTTTGCCCCCCTAACCCCCCAATTCTGGGGGGGAAGAGTTAATTTGAAATTTAAAAACAACCCAGCATTTTAGCCTAGACGCGCTACTACAATTAAATTGGCTCATATCTTGCAGCAGGCGCGATAAATTACCAAGAAATTTATTTCTTGGCTAATACCTCAAGTCCTCTCAAGAGGACTTTTCTGTAGTTTTAATAATAGTTATAGTCTATTTTAATAGACTTATTGTATAAGGGGCGGAACTTCAGTTTTAGGCGGTTTGGTATAGAGGTGCAAGATATGATTTCGGGGTAATTAATGAATTGACCCTACAAGGTCTTATGTCCCATTATTATTTTAAATTGGTATTATTTCCGACTTGTTTTTTACGCCACCAGCCCATAAATAACTTTTCTAATTCAACCCAAACAAATATTAAACTACTGAATCCTAAACAAATTAAAAGTTGCTGTAAGGTTAATATTTCTGTATCAAAGAAACTCCGTAAAGGTGGAACATAAATTAACAGCAATTGTAAAACAATGGTAACTACAACAGAAGCTAAAAGATAAGGATTAGAAAAAGGATTTAGTTGGATAGTTAATCTATCTTTGGAACGCACTGCTAGAGCGTGTCCCATTTGGGCAATACAAAGAGTAGTAAACACCATAGTCTTCCAAACGTTGGGGTTTCCTGTTGACTCTCCAGCATGATAAGCCCACACCATTAGAGTAATGGTAATAATCGCGAAAACAATCCCAATACGAACAATATAAAAGCCCAAACCCCGAGCAAAAATACTCTCTTTCGGACTCACAGGAGGGCGTTCCATAACACCAGGTTCAGGGGGTTCAACAGCGAGGGCGAGGGCTGGTAAACCATCTGTTACTAGGTTCATCCAGAGGATTTGTAAGGGAGAAAGGGGAACATCCGATAACCCGATCAAAGGTGCAGTAGCAATAACAATTACTTCTCCGATATTACTACCCAAAATGTATTTTATGAAGCGACGAATATTACTATAAACTACTCTTCCTTCTTCTGTCGCAGCGACAATAGTAGCAAAATTATCATCCAGCAATACCATATCACTGGCTTCTTTGCTGACATCTGTTCCTGTAATACCCATCGCAATACCAATATCTGCTTGTTTCAGTGCTGGCGCATCATTAACCCCGTCTCCCGTCATGGCTACAAAACCATCTTGTTTCTGTAAAGCTTGAACAATGCGGAGTTTATGTTCAGGAGCAACCCGAGCATAAATGCTGGTGGATATAACTTTTCTTTCTAATTCTGACTGGGATATATTTTCTAGTTCCTTTCCTGTTAAAATCTTATCTCCTGATTGAGTAATTGCTAATCTTTCAGCGATCGCACTAGCCGTGAGTTGATGATCTCCTGTGATCATAATCGGGCGAATTCCTGCTCGCCGACATTTCCTTACTGCTTCTTTTACTTCTTTTCTCGGTGCATCCATCATTCCTACTAAACCCAACCAAATCATCTCTGTTTCGGTAGTTTCTGAATCATTTTCCTGGGGAATAGTGGATAGGGGTTTATAAGCAAAACCTAAGACTCTCAGGGCTTCTCCTGCTAGGAGTTCATTGCTTTGGAGAATCTGATTTCTTTCTACTTCTGTTAGGGGTAATAGGCTTACGCCTTGTTGATAGGAAGTACATCTTTCTAAGATGATCTCGGGAGAACCTTTGGTAAACATCCCATACTCAGAATCTTTTAAGGAATGAGGCAAATTTGCTTCTTGCTTAAGTAGAGGATAGATGACACTCATGCGCTTTCGTTCTGAAGAAAAGGTAAACTCCCCGACTCGCCTAGTCTGACTCTGTAAGCTTTGTTGGCTAAAACCTGCTTTTCCTGCTAAAGATAATAGGGCTGCTTCTGTCGGATCGCCTAGAATATCCCATTTTTCCTGAGTATTTTGAAATAAAGAGGCATCATTACACAAAACACAACCAATTAACAGTATTTTTAATTCAAAATTTATTTTATTGGATGAATCCTTTTGTTGATCAGATGAATGCCATTCACTCTTACGGAATTCTCCTACAGGTTCATATCCTTCTCCTGTAACCTCCCATGAACCCCCCAAGGTTACTACCTGTTGCACAATCATTTTATTTTGGGTGAGAGTTCCTGTTTTATCAGAACAGATAGCATTAACTGAACCCAAAGTTTCTACTGCTGGTAATTTACGGATTAAAGCCTGACGTTTTACCATTCTTTGTGTACCCAAAGCCAAAGTTACAGTAATCACCGCAGGTAATCCTTCTGGTACTACTGCTACCGCCATAGATAGGGATACTTCCACTAAATCTTTTAGATGACTCCATCCTGCTTTTAATACCCCGATGACAATTACCAAAACTACTAGGGAAATTGAACCACTAACTAAAGCTTTTCCTAATCCCTCCATCCTTTGCTGTAAAGGTGTTGGCTCAGTTTCCACTGATTGCAACATTTGAGCAATTTTACCCAATTCTGTACTCATTCCTGTCGCAGTGATGACGGCTTTGGCTCTGCCTTGTAATACCTCAGTACCAGTAAACACTAAATTGATGCGATCGCCTAAAGGGGTATCTTCTGGTAAACCTGGATTCAGACAGGATTTTAATACTGGTTGGGCTTCTCCTGTAAGGGCTGACTCCCGTACTTGGAAGTTAGAAGCTTCAAGAATGTGTCCATCTCCACAAATGCGATCGCCAGCTTCTAAAAATACAATATCCCCAGGAACTAACTGCTCTGCTGCGACTTCTATTCTTTTACCTTCCCGCAATACTTGCACCATAGGAGAAGCGAGATTTTTTAAAGCAGCAAGAGCTTTTTCAGCACGACTTTCCTGTAAATATCCTAAAACACCATTAATAATTACAATTAGAAGAATAGCGATGGTATCTTTAAAAGGTATTTGCCCTTCTGGGATTCCTAAAGACTGTAAATTAATTACATCCAAGATTCCAGAAATGATAGCAACAGCAATCAACATCAACAACATGATGTCGCGAAACTGATCTAGGAAAATCTCCCAAGAACTACGCCCTTTTCCTTCCTGAATTGCATTATTGCCGTAATATTGCAATCGATTCTGGATTTCGGAGGCGGTTAATCCGAAATTGCGATCGCTGTTTAAATCCTCTAGAGTCTGCTCTACAGTTTGAGTGTAGCAAGGTGATTCAGGTTTGGTAGAAGAGTGGGATTTTAGATTCACGATGACCTCGCGGGAGAATGGAAGCCCTGCTGCTTTAGCACACGGAGGGAATTCGACAGGGGAAATTTATTTCCCGTCAAGTCAATAACTATATTGATAACCATCTTTTCTATGTATTTTTAGATACCTTTATATAAGCAAATTATAGAAACTCTGTCTGGAACAAAAAATTATAAAGTTCGATTTTGACAGAAACAATCCCTTTCAATTAACACAATATAGTAATAAACTGCTTCATCTCAATCAGAATATGACCCATAGCCCGTTGTTAAGTAAAACGATTCGCCCTATCGCAGCTAGTTCACTATATGGTATTACTACTTATCAAAATAAATTGTGGGCGATCGATCCTCGTAATGGCTATCTTTTAGAAATCGATCCTCAAACTGAAAATACTAAGATTCTTAACTCAAGTAATACCGCAGATTTTATTGGGGCTACAGGAATTGCAGTTGCTGATGAGACGCTTTGGTTTACCAGCGATGAAAATGTGTATTATTGCTCCTTAAAAGAAACAACTTGGCAACCCCAACTGTTTACCCGTCTTTCCTATCCAGCCGATGGTATTGCAGTATGGGATTCTACTATCTATATTACTTGCCAAAAAACAGGAGAAATCTTAATTTATAATCGCCAAACCCAGGAAAAGATTACTTACTTCTACACTGCGGGAATTGGAATCGAAAACATCACTGTCAAAGAAGAAGAAATCTGGCTCACAGACGACCTAGAACAAACAGTATATTGCTTAGAAAGAGCCACAGGACAAGTAATTTTTAGTATTCTTACTCCTTTTGAATCTCCCACAGGCTTAACTTTTTACACCGATCCTGATACTCAACAGGAGATACTCTACGTCTGTTATGGGGGAGAAGAAATTTATATTCGCGATAACCCCAACGCCAACCCCAACCATGAACTACAATACCGCGATCGCACTTTTATTCATCCTTTACATTTTAAATACAACTCGGAACAAAAATACACCCTTTCCAATGGTTACTTAGTAGAAATGTCCTATGTCGAGGAAATTGCCCCCCTCGATTCTTTAGTATTAAAAGACTTAGAATGGCGCATCGCTTTACCAGCAGAAACCGATAGACAAAAAATCCGTAAAGTAACCCCCGTAGGCTTACCTTTTACCGAAGAAATCGAAAATGGTCAGAAAATAGCCGTTTTTAAATTTGACCCCTTAACCTCAGAACAGCGTTACATCTTTGGTTGGAAAGCAATTTTAGAAGTATGGAGCATTAAATATCAGATTACCCCAATTGATTGCGAAACAGTACCAGAATTAGACACAGAATTAAAAGCCAAATATCTCATTGATAATGATAATTTAGCAATGGATACAGAGATTATTCAACGGGCTGCTCAAGATGCGATCGCCAGAGAAACTAATATACTAAGAAAAGTTTATAGCATTCGCAACTATGTCTATGACAAACTGAGTTATGGTATTCGTCCCCATATTGACACCCCCGATATCGCCCTCAAAAGGGGTGTGGGTTCTTGTGGAGAATATTTAGGAGTCTTACTCGCTCTGTGTCGCCTCAATGATATCCCCTGTCGCACTGTAGGAAGATACAAATGTCCCACCGAGAGCGATCATAAAAATACTCCTCTCATACCAGATTTTAATCATGTTTGGATGGAATTCTATATCCCTGGTATCGGTTGGCTACCAATGGAATCTAATCCTGATGACATCATTGAAGGTGGTCCCTATCCTACGAGATTTTTTATGGGTTTAGCTTGGTATCATGCAGAGATGTCCAAAGGAGTACCCTTTGAAAGACTAATTAGTGAAGGTATGCCCGTAGATAAGGAAAAAGTTTCTATTGGGGAGTTGGCTATTAATCATGTACGATTTGTGATCTTAGAAGAATTGCAACCATGATAAAGGGATGAGGAAGGGTGGTGGGATACGAGGAAGGAAGGATGAGGAAATAAGTATTACATAGTAGGGTGGGCGATGCCCCGCCCTACATATTATTCCTTGTGAAGCAACTCTTCTAATAATTCTCTTTCTTCTTTCGCCAGTTGTAATAATACTTTTCTATCTCCCTTAGTTTCTTTATATTCCACCGCAGTTTTCAGGAAACGTAGCGCAATAGATAATCCTGCAAAATCTCCTGCTATTTCTTGCCAGATTTTTAACCAACTACGAGCAGCTTTATTACTTACCATCTCTGACATTAGGGTAGGAATATTATCCACAATTCCTTTAGTTAATGCTGTAACTACTTGGTATTTGTCGTAAGTTTCTACTAGGGTTTTTATGCGAGATTTCCAGATAGCAATATCTGTTGTACTTTCCCAGATAATTTTAATATATTCTGTTGTATATCCAATCTCAGCTTTTGCTGTATTAGCAAAGCGATTAAGAGTATCATCTAAAGCATCAAATCCTTCTTGCCAACGATTTAATTTTAGTAAAACTTCAATGCGATTAAACAATGCAAACGGATATTCCGCGTTAATTAAAATTGCTTTATTGTAAGAGTCTAAAGCTTCCTCGAATCTTCCTAAATTAACTAAAGCATTACCACGGTTATTCCAAGCTGAATCATTATCAGGTTTAATTTCTAGTGCTTTATTGTAAGAGTCTATCGCATCATTGAATCTTCCTAAATTACCTAAAGCATTACCACGGTTATTCCAAGCTGAATCATTATCAGGTTTAATTTCTAGTGCTTTATTGTAAGAGTCTAAAGCTTCCTCGAATCTTCCTAAATTAACTAAAGCAATACCACGGTTATACCAAGCTGAATCATCATCAGGTTTAATTTCTAGAGCTTTATTGTAAGAGTCTAAAGCTTCCTCGAA
>JASJCP010000049.1 GCA_030065935.1 Xenococcaceae cyanobacterium MO_167.B27 | reverse complement strand
CGGGAAACCAACGGTGGGAGATAACATATCGTTTGTACCAACGTGTTTTAGATAATCCGCGTGGGGCAGAAAAAGCCTACTCGTGAGAGTGGGAAGCTCACGCTATATTGCGAGCAATTAGCGTTGAGAGTAGTCACTTACCATTGCAGCAAATGATTAGAGCCACTAAACCCTATCTATTAGATTTGATTTAAGGCTGTTTAAGCTCCCATTTAATTAAACTGAGAATTTTAGCAACACTAAAATAATCAAATCCGAAAAAATTAATTCTTATTTACAAAAAAGTTAACCCAGTAATTCAAATGTTCTGTTTATCTGGGGCTGTCTGGCGATCGCGCAAATAAACCAGTCATATTTATTTTTCTCGAACTTCTTGCACTATATAGGTTTGATTAATTATTAAATTTCCCCCTAGTAATAAATCCTTATAGATACTGCTAATTTTAGGGTACATCATCAGAGATGCGATCGCTATTAAATTTACTATCTTACTTATTGTCTATTGTTTTTATTTATATTAAAACAAAGCATAAAACTAAATTTTAAAAATTTTTATTGCTTCATAAAGATTTTGTGAGGATTTTAAGCAGTAAATATATTTTTAAGCTCTATATAATCTAATTAACTTCTATTTTAAATCTTACTGGCTCTTTATTTTTGGCTCTTAATAGGTAAATATGAAATGCAAAGAAGTTTCCCTCTTGTAAATGGAGGGAGTTAAGAAGAGGATAAAAACGTGGGACAAATAAGATTAGCAGTTTATGGTAAAGGCGGAATTGGTAAATCCACAACTAGCTGTAATATTTCCGCAGCCTTAGCTAAAAGAGGCAAAAAAGTCTTACAAATTGGCTGTGACCCCAAGCACGATAGCACATTCACCCTCACAGGCTTTTTAATTCCAACTATCATCGACACTCTACAAGAAAAAGACTTTCACTACGAAGACATTTGGCCCGAAGATGTAATCTATACAGGCTATGGTGGCGTAAGTTGCGTCGAAGCTGGGGGTCCTCCTGCTGGTGCTGGTTGTGGCGGTTATGTTGTAGGGGAAACAGTAAAACTCCTCAAAGAATTAAACGCCTTTGACGAATACGACGTGATTCTATTTGATGTTTTGGGGGACGTTGTTTGCGGTGGTTTTGCTGCGCCTCTAAACTATGCAGACTACTGTTTAATTGTTACTGATAATGGCTTTGATGCCTTGTTTGCAGCTAACCGCATTGCAGCATCAGTTAGAGAAAAAGCCCGCACCCATTCCTTACGTCTTGCTGGTTTGATTGGTAACAGAACATCCAAACGGGACTTAATAGATAAATATATCTCTCATGTTCCCATGCCAGTCTTAGAAATCTTACCTTTAATTGAAGACATCAGAGTATCCAGAGTAAAAGGTAAAACACTCTTTGAAATGGCAGAAAACGATCCTTCTTTAAGCTTCGTTTGTGACTACTATCTCAACATCGCCGATCAGATTTTAGCTCAACCAGAAGGCGTTGTACCCAGTGAGGCACAAGATAGAGAATTATTTGGTCTGTTATCGGATTTCTATCTCAATCCTACAAAGCCAAAAGAAGAGGAAGAAGAATTGATGATGGTTTAAATACCGTAGGGTGGGCATTGCCAACCCTACTACTGCTGTTTATTTTTCAATTTTGGGGTCGCATTATGGAAACAATAAATTGATACAACAATTTATGATTCCAGAAAAAACATGGTTAATTTCCTTGAACAACCCGAACAATTCAAAGCTGAATTAAAAAACAAGTGGCTAGATTACTATCAAGTAAATTGCAGTTAGATACAAGCGTTAATGGATAAAAATAGTAGTTGGTACGATAGTGTTAGTTCTCACAAAGATCAAGAATTAGAGAAATTCGGATACAACAGCAACTATAGTCCTCGTCGCCCAGATGATTGTTTCATATTTGGAGTACTTAGTATTTTAGAACCACAAATTAAAGGATTATTCACTTTAGCACCAGAATCCCCAAGTACCTATATTGAGCGATTAGGTTTAGACTTCAACCCTGAAATTGAATTGAAACAACGTTCACAACAACAAAAAACCGCATCAGAATATCTAGACGAAATTAGAGAGGAGATAAAAACATGACCGTCGCCCAAACACCAAACGCATTAAACTTTGACTGCGAGACTGGAAACTATCATACCTTTTGTCCCATTAGCTGTGTTGCATGGCTATATCAAAAGATAGAAGATAGTTTCTTTTTAGTTATTGGGACAAAAACCTGTGGTTACTTCCTCCAGAATGCAATGGGAGTAATGATTTTTGCCGAGCCACGCTACGCAATGGCAGAATTAGAAGAAGGGGATGTATCAGCAAAGTTAAACGACTACGAAGAATTAAAAAGATTGTGTCTGCAAATCAAACGCGATCGCAATCCTAGTGTTATAGTATGGATTGGTACTTGTACCACCGAAATCATCAAAATGGATTTAGAGGGACTAGCCCCCAAATTAGAAGCAGAAATCGGCATTCCCATTGTTACTGCTCGTGCTAACGGCTTGGATTACGCATTTACTCAAGGAGAAGACACCGTACTCGCTGCAATGGCTCACAAGTGTCCGAAAGAAGCACCCAAAGCAGAAGCTGAAAAAAACGAACGCAACGCTATTTCTAAATTAATGAACTTCGGGCGCAAAAAAGAAGAAGTTAAACAAGAAGAATCAGAATATAAAGACCATCCTCCTCTAGTATTATTCGGTTCATTACCCGACCCTGTTGTTACCAACCTTACCTTAGAACTAAAAAAACAAGGAATTAAAGTATCGGGTTGGCTTCCTTCCAAACGCTTCACCGAATTACCAGTAATAGAAGAAGGTTACTATACTTGCGGTGTTAACCCCTTCCTATCTCGTACTGCTACAACATTAATGCGTCGTCGCAAAACTAAACTCATTGGCGCACCCTTCCCCATTGGTCCCGATGGTACACGCGCTTGGATAGAAAAAATCTGTTCTGTATTTGGTATCGAACCCAAGGGTTTAGAAGAAAGAGAAGTCCAAATCTGGGAAAACCTAGAAGATTACATCAAATTAATACGCGGTAAGTCTGTTTTCTTCATGGGAGACAATCTCTTAGAAGTTTCCTTAGCTCGCTTCCTCATTCGTTGCGGTATGACTTGTCCTGAAATTGGTATCCCCTACATGGATAAGCGTTACCAAAAAGCAGAATTAGACTTACTAGAAAAAACCTGCAACGAAATGGGTGTAGCACTTCCAAATATAGTAGAGAAACCCGACAACTATAATCAATTACAACGCATCAAAGAATTACAACCAGACTTAGTTATTACTGGTATGGCGCACGCTAACCCTCTAGAAGCGCGAGGTATTAATACTAAATGGTCGGTAGAGTTTACTTTTGCACAGATACATGGCTTTACTAATGCGAGAGATATTCTAGAGTTAGCCACTCGTCCCATGCGGAGAAACAATAACCTGAAAGAATTGGGATGGGAAAAATTAGTGAAAGAAGAAGCAAAGGTTTGATTTATCTCGCGCAAAGAGGTGAGACCCCGCGACGACGAAAGTCGCAAGGGAACGCTCACCTAGCAAAGGCGCAAAGAAAAACGCAGAGTCTAAAGTAGAAAATTAACCTGTAGGGGCGTTTCATGAAACGTCCCTAAAATATTAGGAAATAAAATTACCAAGATTTAACTCCAGGAGGCATAAATTCTTGTCCAGTAAGTTCAGAAGATATCTCATCAATGAATTGATAAGGTGCAGTAGAAATAAATTCAGATAATAACCAATTATGTTTGCTTTCAAAATGTTTTGTCAATAACATAGGTGAATAGCGTGCTAACTCACTTAATTTGTGCATTGCAGCAAAAGTAATTGTCAAAGAACTTCTGTCGATTAAAGTTTGTATGTTTCCAGAACGTTTAAGATACCATAATCTCTGTGGACTTTGTATATAAAATATATATTTTCGTACTTTAGAATGATATCTTAAAAATTTACTCAAATCATTTTTATTCCAGTCAAATCTTCCTTTCTCTCTAATAATATACCCATCCGATATTCCCTCATCTTTTTCAAAAATATTTGGTAGTTTCTTGATAGTATGGTGATTAGCGTAGCGTTTATCTTTAACTTCCATACATAACCAACTTTTTGAGCTTCCATTTTTCTGCACGAATCTAGGATTAAATACAGGAATAAATAATTCTTTGTCTGATGTAAAAGTTAAGCAGTATGCTCTATGGATATATGGAAGATTATATAAAAGCGATTTGAGTGAATATTCATCGTTCTGACAAGGTTCTTTCAAATAATTGCATAATGAATTTAATATTCCACTAGATTGAAATTTAACTTTTTCATTAGATAATGAGATTTTATTATTTTCAGTTTTTCCAGACACACCATGCGACTCGTTAAACTTGAGATTTTTAAATGTTAGTAATGATTTAGTAGCATTTAAAAAACAGTAATATGCTGTTAATGGAGAAGAGACTTTTGGGAGTTGTTCCGTAGCTTGAAAAAAATACTTTGCTTGTTGCCAGTAAAACAAAGCTTCGTTGTTATTACCTCCATTTCTTTTAATCCACATTTCTACATAATCCCAAGGATCATTTACTAAAATGGTTTTGCCTTCAAAATCTGGAGCAATAGCAGCTTTATGTAGCTTTAGTGTTTTTTTATTATAAGTGATTGGCTTAAAACCCATGTTCAATTAATTTCTATTTTTAGACATAACTATATATTTCCCAAAAATATTTTATTATCAATATATTTCCCAAAAAGCTGACTATAATTTTTACCGTCCCTCTTAGTAAAGTTTCTGTAGGAAGTAGCTTTTGATTTTTAATTGGACTATTATTTAGATGAGGAGTATATTTTTTGATTTGTTGTTTTTCTATTTTGTCTAGTTTAGAATAATTAACTTGTTCATAATAAATACTAAAATACTTTTGCTTCTGTATTTCCAGTTGATCAATCCGATGATGAGCTTTACCTTGCCAACGTTTACGAATATTGTTAGCTTTTCCTATGTACCAAACTGTCTTGTTTTCATCAATAACATAATATATACTTGAATATTCGGGTAACAGTTCCTTAGTTTCTAAACTAACTTTAGAAAGATTTAAAATATGAATATCAGCAAGCAACCTCTTTTTCTCCAATAATGCTTTATAGTGACAATATAAGTATTCCCTAATTCATCACTTAAACTAATATTTGTAACAGATAAATTCTGTGTAATATAAGCGATCGCTATATACTAAAAGTAATTACTAATTGAGTTAAAATATTTGACCTTAGAAAATTCTACCAATTCTCATTAATAGCTAGATAGATCATTTTAAAAATGTAGGTTGGGTTGAGGAACGAAGCCCAACACCCATAAGCTTTTGTTGCGTTTCACTGTCGTTCTACCCAACCTACCTTTGTTGATTATGGTGTTGAACTAATTAAGTCTCTAAGTAGATAAAAATAACACCACCAATATTTTCAACGAGACTGAGTAATTTGATAAGCTTTCCAAGATAACTCTATTATTTCTAATTCGTACCAAAATCCCTTTGTTTGATTCAATCTTTCTGTAGCGGAAATACATTCTTTTGTTCCCACTACTCCACACGCCCAACCCAGTAAGCTATTTGATGAAGCACGATTTCCATTAGGGTAATACCAAGTTGAACCCCATTTAGCTTGTTTTCCATTAGGGTAATACCAAGTTGAACCCCATTTAGCTTGTTCTCCATTAGGGTAATACCAAGTTGAACTCCATCTAGCATTTTTTCCATTAGGGTAATACCAAGTTGAACCCCATTTAGCTTGTTCTCCATTAGCCCAATCAAAGGACGAATGTTGTTGAGAAAGCTTACAAGTTACTTGTTGTTGACCTTTAATCATACCTACAAGATTACTATTTCTTGTTGTCATGTGAGCAAGTCGCTTCATTACTGTTAAATCAATGCAATCTTTTGAAGCATTATTAGGAGGTAAATTAATTTCTGAATATATTGGTCTATTATCTCTATTCCTCCCACAAAAAAGAGCTTCTAAAGTAGCAAGATTTTGTCCATCCAAGTTTTCTTGAAAAGCTAAACGACGCACTTGCCGAATTTGCTCACATTTATCAGGTTTTGCGGAGACTTTTTCCGTGCTTAAAACAATATTGAATAAGCAAAAAATGAATAACAATGTTGTGGTTAATGTAGTATATTTTAACAATATTTTCATTGGTTTCAATTTCGATTGTATTGCCAAAAAATCAAATAGATATAGAAACTCTATGACCAACTAAATTGTTGGAGGTGTTGGGGTTATTTTGTAAAGTTCCACAATATTTAGTCGAGTTAAAATATTTGACATTAGAAAATTAGTTTTGTTCCTTCCCTAAAAAATTTTCATCTACTCTTGTTTAATAGATTAAACTGTAGAGCGATCGCATTTTCTCAAAAAACAACAGTCTGGAAGTAGAGTTTTTTTTATTTCCGACCTCAGAGCAATTGATTCATCAATCAGCAAAAAAAGGGACACAGATTAAACCCTTGTTAGTTCTCTGCATCCCCTGCTATTCAACCTTATTTATAGTTGAATTGAATTGATTTATCTATAAGGAGTTAAAAATAATTGTCTTTCAGCTTGTCTTCTTCTAGTCAAACCAGCTAAAGGAACTAATCTTCCTCTTTGATGAGCTTTATTCCAGCGTAAAAACTCATCAGCAGCCCCTTGATAATCTCCTGAATTCAGTTTTCTAATTAAAGTGCTATTAGTAACAATTCTAATTCCAGCGTTATATACCAAAGAAGTCAATGCACCTAGCTGATTAGGGTTTAATTTTACTTTGACTTTTGACTCTACTAAACGTTGGATATTATATAACTCTGTGACTAATGCTGCGTCAGCTTCAGCCCTAGAAATTCGTTGACCTATTCTAACTTTTCTGCCATTAATTCTAGACTGTCCATAGCCAATTACAGGATGACCACTAGTATCCATATAGGCATAAGAACGGAAACCTTCATAGTGTTTAACTAAATTTATGGTTGCAGGACTAACACCAGTAGTAGCAGCAATAGCATTATTGAAATGAATATTTCCGCTCTGATCTTCTTGAATATTAATTAGATTATTAGCAGCTAGAGAAATAGAACTAAATACACCAATAATTAGGGTAAAAGAGCCTAAAAATAGAAACAAAGCAAAATATTTGTTTAGATTAACAAGTTTCAAGATCATTGATTATAATTCTCTTCGTAATTTTACTTAAGTTAGTAGTTACACTGTATATTTACGTCAGTGTATTTACTTAAATAAATTATTGAGATTTTTTCTGGAAACGAGTATGATCTAAATCACATTTAATAGTGATCTTTATCAATTAGTTCTAGTGATCAAGCTCACTACTTTCGGACTTAGTAAATAACAAACAAATAATCAACTATGCTTTATCCAAAACATCTAATTTTAAAAACTCTCTCTGCGCCTTTGCGACTCTGCGAGAAAAATATCCAGAGCCTTTACCCACATAAATCAAACAGTTAGTTGTAACTTGAAACAATTTTAGATAACAGCCAACAACTCTCTCTGCGCCTTTGCGTCTTTGCGAGAAAAATATCCAGAGCCTTTACCCACATAAATCAAACAGTTAGTTGTAATACCATTTCTATTTAGACTTGCTACAAATAACCCATCTAATACCAATCCCCTACTTCCCCACTTCCCCACTTCCCCACTTCTCCATCTGTAGCTTGACTTTTCAGAATTGGTATAACTTGAAACAATTTTAGATAACAGCCAAAAACTATCTCTGCGCCTTTGCGACTCTGCGAGAAAAACATCCACAGCCTTTACCTGATACAAGACCGCGTCTTCAACCTACAATTTTCGGAAATACTTTAGACAAATCCAAACTTAAATTATCAAAACCTGGAATGCTAACTGTTTCATCTGCTAAAAATATTTGCTTAGAACGATAATTATAGTTATCTGTATCCCTTTTAAAAGAATTCTGATAGACTTCCAGATTATTATCCACTAAGTTACAAATCCAGTAGTGATTAATTCCTGCTTCTGCGTAAAGAGATAATTTAGTTTCCTGGTCAAACTGTAACGAAGAATCTGCAATTTCTATAATTAAAATAATGTCTTCAGGAACAGGATGAGATGATAAGTAATCATCATCTTTTTTCTTAGCAATAACAATATCTGGTTCTGGTTCACTAGTAAAAGAAATAATAATTGGTTCTTTTATTCTAATAATTGCTTGTCTGCTAATTAAGTCATATAATTCTCTCCATAAACAAGAATTACAAACTGAATGAGGAGTTCTTTTAGGGGACATTTCGATAATTTCTCCTCTAATTAATTCAATTCTTTCATTCTCAGTAAAAAAGCCCACATCTACTAAACGATGATATTCTTCTACTGTGAATTTCTTACGAGTAGCTGCAATCATTAGAGACTTATCCCAATGCTGTTATTAATAAAATTGTATCTAGTAATAAGTGATTAGTGATTAGGGGTTGTGGGGGAGCTAAAATTAATTGGCACTACCCAATAAATTAATCTAGACGCGCTAGTAGGTTGACTTACTTAATAACTGCACTAAACCATCAATTTCTTCAGTGAGAGTAAGATAGTGAACGCAAGCACGAATGCAGTCAGGTTTAGCAATAGTTCTCAGGAAAAAGCCTTGTTGTTCCAAATTTTTAACCATACTATAGCTGTTTCCAGAAACCTTAAAAGATACTATCCCCGCTTCGGGAGGAGAAGTTGTTAAACATTCCACTCCTGATATATTTTGCAGACTTGACCACAAATAGTTGCTTAACTGACAAATTCTTTGGTATCTTTGTTGAGCATCTCCCCATTGTCGATGTATTGCGATCGCTTCTCTTAAACCAGTGTATTCAGGATAAGCAGAAGTAGCTATCTCAAACTTTTTCCCATTATTTTTCCAGTTTTGGGGTTGTCCATCAGAATCAATCTCTATCCCTCGCCAACCAATAAAGGTAGGATGCAAAGTAGCAAAGGCATTTTCACTAATATACAACCCTCCCACGCCAGCAGGACCACATAACCACTTGTGTCCTGTAAAAGCATAGTAGTCGATTCCTGATGCTGGTAAATTTAGAGGTAAAGAGCCTACAGACTGTGCTGCATCTACTAATACTTGAATAGGATGATTATCAGTGGGATAGTTATGACAAAGATCGACTATTTCTTTAAGAGGTAAAATTTGACCAGTATTCCATAACAGATGACTCATTACCAGCAAACGAGTGCTAGGAGTTAAAGACTGTTGGATGATTGCAACAGGATCACCTTGATTCAGAGTGCTTAAAATTGGGCAAATTTCGACTGTTACCCCAAAACGGCGTGATATTTCACCAACCGCAGCTATTACCCCAGGATGTTCGCAGTCCGTCATCAAAATACTATCACCTGGTTGCCAATCTATTCCCCACAAAGCAATATTGCAGCCAGCCGTAACATTTTCTGTCAAAGTAATAGTATTAGGGGTTGTCCCCAATTCTTCGGCAATTATCTGTCGTGTTAAAGCTGTTTTTTCCTGTAACCAGGTATTAATTTTCCCCGAAAATGGTCCAACTTCTTGAATATATTGGTGAGTACTGATGATCGCATCTAGTGCAGATTTAGGGAGAATCCCTTGACCACCAAAGTTAAAATAAGTTTTATTAGCTAATCCTAGAAATTTGTTTCGGTGTTGTTCGATTGGGATTTCCCCTAAGTTACTGGTCATAATTAATTTTAATATTCTCAATCTGAATGATTATCCCTTTTCCCTTTCCCCTTTACTTAACCCAGATTTATTGAACTAATGCAAGAGTTGTTGTTAACCGACCAATTATTGCTTAACTATAGACGCTGTCGTCGGCGGACTTATCTAGAAGTATATGGTAATCCAGAAGAGCAAGACCCTGAAAAAGAATTTCTCCTCAAACTCAAAAAAGAAAATCAACTTCATATCGCTAGTACCCTAGAATCTAACTCCCTAGTTTATCAAAGACCCAATGCCAAAGATTGGTTACTGAATTGGCAACAAACGAAAGAGTTAATGGAGCAGGGAATAGAATGTATCTATGGGGGGAGTTTACATCTTTCTCTCCATCAATGGCAAGCTTGCATCACTGTAAAAGATAATATCAATTTCTCCAATCCAGAAGATATCGCCTTTCTCGGAAAACCAACCTTACTGATCAAAATACCAGGAAAATCCATTTTTGGTGATTGGCTATATTTTCCCATCAATATTAAACTAGGTCGCCGTCCCAAACCAGAGTATAAACTTATTGCTGCTTATCATGCTCAGATGCTAGCTGTAATTCAGGGAGTGTTACCGCCTCAATCTCAATTAATTCTGCGTCAACAAAATACCTATCAGATTCAGTTAGACTACTGGCTAGAGAGAATGCAAAGTATTGTAGTTGAATGTGTTGAGATGTTGATGGCAAAATTTGAGCCAGAAGTATTTATCTCTCGTCAACGGTGTAGTCTTTGTAGTTGGTACAGTCATTGCTACAACATAGCTAAATCACAACAACATTTATCTTTAATTCCTGGTGTTACTCCCAAACGCTATGAATCTCTGATTGGTATGGGATTAGACAGTTTAGAATCTATCGCAGCAGTTTCCCAAGATCATCTGGAAGAAAAAATCGGTAAAACTATTGCTGTCTTCCTCAAACAACAAAGCCAGTCTTTACTGCTGGAAAAAGCCATGGTGAGAGCAGATTACAATCTCACCCATTTGCCTCCTACTTCTCCTATTGAATTATATTTTGATATTGAAGCCGAACCAGATCGCCAAGTTGACTATCTTTTAGGAGTCTTGTTAGTAGATCGAATCCGAAACACTCAGCAATTCTATCCTTTTTTAGCCGAAAATCCCACAGAAGAAGCTCAAGTTTGGCAAGATTTTTGGGAATTCGTGAGTTTATACCCAGAAGCCCAAATTTTTCATTTTTCCGAATATGAAGTAGAAACAATAAAACGTTTAGCAACCCTTTATAATACTCCCAAATTATCCACTAAAGTCTTATTATCTCGCTTTGTTGATTTACATCACTGGGTAACTAAAACTGTAATTCTTCCTGTAGAAAGTTATTCTTTAAAATCTTTAGCTAATTGGTTGGGTTTTGAATGGCGTGAAGCACAAGGTAGTGGGGATCAATCAGTTTGCTGGTACGATAGCTGGTTAACTACTCAGGATCGTACTTTTCTCGATGCAATTTTAAGTTACAACGAAGATGACTGCTATGCAACCTATCATCTTAAAAACTGGTTAGTGGAATTTCTGAATCAATCTCAACAACAACAAATTTTTTAAGCAAGATTTAACATATTTACCGAGGGAGAGCTAGATCTATTAAGTTATGCAAAGAAGATTAAAATAATTATTCTTTTTAGCACTTAACAAGCTCTAGTTACCATCAAGTTAGTGTAAAGTTAAAACAGAAAATGTAAAAAGTGTTTTTCTTCTAGATAGCACTTTCTAACAGTAATCTGTTACCAGTAATCTGTTACCAGATTTAAACAATCTTTAAGATTACTGATAATTGATAACTCAATAACTGATTTAGTAGTCCAAAACCTAACTCCCCAAGGCGATCGCTATGATTATTAATCCCTTCCCGATTCTCATGTTGGCAACTACTATAGGAAGCGTTATCTGGTATTTAAGAACTAATAACGATATATTTGCAGTGCTAGCAGTGGGAATGGCTCTAGCTTGTTTAGTTTGGGGTCTAGTAGTATCCCATTGGTCAATACATTTGTTAGCTTTATTAGCATTACTGTTTCTGCGCCAGCCAAGGGCGATCGCCAGTTCGACTTCTTCCCAAAAATAATAGGTAATAGATAATATAAGTTACAAGTTGTTACTTGCAAGGGCGCAAGGAACCTGCGCGGATACGCTACTTACTACTTTGTTATAGTTATTCCAATTAATTGACCTTTGATATCCATAGACCACTAATCCATACATTCCAATCATTTGGGGACGTAGCATGGTACTTCTCTACTATAGTTGCTGCAAAGAAATAGCTATGTCTCTCATCAGTTTTATAAAATACAGACTTAAAGCATTAATCGCCATTTCTGATTAAACTATATATAGGGATTCCCTTATGTGTAAGCAGCAACTTAATCTATAAAGAACATTAATCAATGGCTAATCTGGACTTGCGGAGGACAAAAGCGACAACTCAGCAACCATATTTTGATAAGCACCCTTTCAAAGACAGTGCTTTGGGCTTAGTCTCCACTAAAAGCTTTCCTGCGATCGTAGGAACAGCAGATATGATGCTAAAATCAGCAGAAGTCACTATGGTAGGGTATGAAAGAACTGGTAGTGGACACTGTACTGCTGTAGTGAGAGGAAACATAGCAGATGTCAGATTAGCAGTGGAAGAAGGGGCAAAAACAGCAGAAAAATTTGGTCAACTGCTCTCAAAACTAGTTATCGCCCGTCCCATGCCTAATTTAGAAGCAGTATTCCCCATTGGCTCTCATTTAGTCGAATTGGCTCAGAAAAGAAGGGGTTATAGTCGCTTAAGTAATCGCTCCATTGGGTTATTAGAAACTAGAGGATTTCCTGCAATGGTAGGGGCAGCAGATGCTATGTTGAAGTCAGCAGATGTGCAATTAGCCTCCTACGAAAAGATTGGAGATGGTTTGTGTACTGCTATTATCAGGGGTTCAGTAGCTAATGTGGCGATCGCTATTGATGTAGGAATGCAGGAAGCAGAAAGGATCGGAGAACTACACGCTGTAATGATTATTCCTCGCCTCCTAGAAGATTTAGAGCATACTCTACCAGTAGCTAGTTATTGGATGGATGAGCCTGAACCTCTACCAGTATTACTTCCCAACAAGGTTAAACAGAAAGAAAAAGAACCTATCTTATTGCCTCAAACTGAGTCTAAACCAATGCCTTTGAGAAGAGTTGTTGAAATTGAAGAATTGTAAATTTTATCTGTTTAATCTATACAAATATTATTAATTATATAAGGTGGGCATTGCCCACCCTACGTTTTTATCTTCTTCTGAAGCCTCCTCGGCTACCAAAACTACTGCGACTTCGGACACCTGAACTTCTACGACCAGAACTACTACCAAAACTACTACGGGGAGAAGATTTGGTTCTAGTGCTTCCTGAAGAATCAAGAGTACTAGAGCCTACCCCTGAACCTGTAGCACGATTAGTGCTAGTGGAAGGTTTATTAAGTTGATTAGAAGTACTGGTATTTCTGAGGCTACCTGTAGTGCGTAGAGTTTGACGGTTTGTAACGGCTGCTGGAGGAGCATTATAACGCTCTTGATAACGGTCAACCGCTTGAGAATAGCTATTACCGTAACCACCGTAACCAGTGAGGACACCACCTGGTTGATAAACAGGAGGGACATAGTATTGGGGTGTAAATAATAAACTACCTATAGCTTGTCCTGCTAGCGCGCCAGCAAAAGGAGCCCAGAAATTAGATTCTCTTCTGACTACTACTGTTTCAGTTTGACCAGTTTGAGGATTGGTTTGAGTTTCTGTGACATTGTGAACATACTCGATTTTAAAATCTTCTGTTATGTACATCACAGACTGATTGTTATCTACTTTGAGATAACTTTTTTCTCCTTCGGCAATTTCCTCATCACTTAAACGAGCCATTTGAATATTCGCAGTGCGGAGAGTGGGGGGAGTTCCTGGGGGTGTATTGAGTAGCATTAGATTATATTCCCCAGTTGCATCATCATAGGTAGCCTGTTGTATAGGATATTTTCCATCACTAATGGAGTTGGGAACAGAAGCTACATTATTTTTAAATTCTTGCTGTGGTTGATTTACCGTTGTTGAACCACAAGCGATCGCTGTCCAACAAAGGGACAGAGACATAAATACCACTAAAATTTTGCGTAACATAAAACAAAAAATCTTTTATTCTATCTGGTTTCGATTGTAGAACTTTACTCCAATCATAGACTTACGGTTATTACTCCTTACAACGGTATTAACTCAGGAAAATGAGCTAGTAACTGGTCGTTAGTTAGTTCTTCTCCCAATTGTGCTGGAGAAAAGTGAATTTGAATAGCTCGTAATCTTTCTTGATAATGGAGATTGATTAAAGCTTTGAGTCCATATTGGAGAGCTTCTATATCTGCAAGATTAGTTTCTATATCGGGGGATTCTCCCTCAAAAGCAACTCCTAGCATCACTACCACATTGCTAGTGATTGGTAAAGTCAAGGAATCATTTTCTGTCAGGGGTTCACTTAAACTTGGTTCACTCATATATCTTTGAGAAGAATCTGTATATAATTCGTTGACATAGTCTCCTGCTTGTCCTTCATTCCAAAATACTTCCCCTTCATTGCCAGCAGATTGCCAATAAGTATTCATCTGTAACAAAGTTTCACATACTCTTACTAACCCCTCTCCCAAGACTTCCATGTCTCCGTCTGTTTCTATTGCTTCTCTAGCTACACGGTTGAGAACTCCTAAAATGGGTGTCGCCTCCTGTCCTCCTAGATGAATAAAAATGCGAGTGACAACAAAACGGGTTTTTCCTGAAAACTTATTCAAGCGATCGCGCCAAGAAGCCATAATAATCTCTATTTTTAACTAATTGTTTCCCTGTAAAAAAACATAACACTGTTCCGTTTATTCCCTATTCCCTGGAACTTTTTAGTCTGGATCGACAACTAAAAACAAAGAACAATAAACTGGGAAACATACAACAAGAATAAACTGGGTAATATACAAGATGATAAAGACAATAAAAGCTAAAAATAGATTTGTTCCAGCCTCAGTTAAGTTTTTTTTAATTCCGATTCTGATGCTAGGAATTGCTTTTGAGGCGATCGCTCTTGCTGGCTGCGATAATTCAACGATGAAAAATACCACTGCTATTGAAAATCAAAACCCCGATTTACCAGAGAGTGTGGCGCAAGCTGTTCTCAGCGATTTGTCCAAAAAAACCCAAATTTCCCCCAATGAATTAACTATTACCAAAGCGCGACGGGAACTGTGGTCTAATGGATGCTTGGATTTAGCCCAAGAAGATGAGTTTTGTACTCAAGCTCTAGTTCCAGGGTGGCGAGTTTTTGTCTCTGGAGACGATCAAACTTGGGTTTATCATACAGATCAACAAGGAAGAATGCTTCGGATTGAACCTTAAATTATTCTGAAGTAAAGATATCTCTAAAACTAAGTAGTTAGCTAGGGATTAAGAGCGATAGTTGAGATCGGGAATAGGGAATAGGAAATAGGGGATTAATTGTTGTTACTTATTACTTATTACTTATTACTTTTGAATTTAGAAGTTGATAATTAAAGCTAAAAGCTAACTTTGCTTAACTAAAACTCCTGGGTCTTTTTGAATAGGTAAAACATCCATAATATCTGTTTTGGCACAGTATTCTAGGTCTTCATGACAATTTAGTAGTAAAAGACGTTGCCCATGACTACACTTGTGGAACATAGTTACAAGATCGTCTTGCCATTGAGAATAAAGAGAAAATGCCCCAATTACTTCGTCATTTCCTGCAATTTCCTCTAAAGACATCTTACCTTGTTCTACTAATAATTCTATGATTGCACCACCACAAGCAGTATCTTCTACAGAATAACTACCTTGCCATCCCGAACCTACTAACCATACAGTTAATGGTTGTTTTTCTAACAAATAGTTAACAACTGCTTGACGATTGACCTGGGCAGCCGTAATAACAATAGGTGCTTGTGCTACCCTTTGAAGGGCGCGAGTACCATTAGTGGTAGTGAGAAATAAACGTTTATCTGCTACTACTTCAGGAACACAATCGAGAGGGGAGTTACCAAGATCGAAACCTGCGACTTTTTCACCGCCTCTTTCACCAGCCCGCAAGCGTTTATCTGGCAGCCAATTTTCTGATTTTTCCATGAGTATGTCTATATCACTAAAAGCTTGTACAGCTTCAGCACCAGAATCTAAAGCAGTGGCAATGGTGGTAGTAGCACGTAAAACATCAATTACGACAGCACAATCGGGGAGGCTATCTTCGGGGGTCAGTTCAGGAGTGTGATAAACAAATAATTTCACTTAATTCAACTGAATTTACAAAATTGATCCAAATTTAAACTCTCGCAATTATACGTTATTTGGTACCGAACGCAAATGTGGCTTTCAACTAGATGTGATGTTTAAAAAGTAATGTAGATTTAAGGAGAAAGGTTATGAGATTATGCGATCGCAATAGGCTTCAACAGCATCAAAACCGAAAAAATAACCGAATAATGAGCAAGTGGGGTTTAATTCTAGCTGCGATGATTCCTGTATCTATGGGAAAGATCTTAATCTTTTCTAACCCCTCTCCAGCGCAACAAAGCAATATTAAGCAGCAAGAAAAAGTTACAACTAATACTATCTATGTTCATCCCCACCGAGGTAAGGATACCGCATTAGGAAGTCAAGCTGCACCCCTCAAAACTATTACCCAAGCTTTACGAATTGCTCAACCTAATACTACTATTGCCCTCGCTCCTGGTACTTATAGCGAAGCTACAGGAGAAGTATTCCCCCTGATTATTAAAAGCAATATTAGGCTGCAAGGTACTCCTACAAGCAAAGGATACAATACAATTATTAAGGGTAGTGGTTCTTTTAATAGTCCCACTGGAGCAGGACAAAATGTTACTATCGCAGTTGTCAAAGATACACCAGAAATCACAGGAATAACTGTAACTAATCCCCATAGTAGGGGACATGGTTTGTGGATTGAGTCAGCTAACCCCAAACTTACCCACAATACTTTTACTCGTAATGGTAATACGGGGGTTTCGGTAAATGGAAAAAGCAACCCTGTTATTGCCAATAACTATTTTTATCTCAACTTGGGTAATGGCTTGTTAGTTTATGGCACATCCCAACCTCAAGTCACAGATAATGAGTTTGAGAAGACTGGTTTCGGAGTTAGCATTGTTCAGAATGCAGCCCCTATTCTACACCGTAACAGTTTTAGTGGTAATCGCATTGGTGTTATTCTAGAGGGCAATTCTCAGGCTATCTTGCGGAGTAATAAAATTACTAATTCTGAAGAATACGGATTAGTAGCCATCTCTAATTCTCGCGCAGATCTGGGTACTAAAACAGAACCAGGAGAAAACAGTTTTAACAGAAATGGTAAATTTGATATTCAAAATGTCACCAGTCACCCAATTCCCGCAGTAGGGACAAAAGTTGCAGGACGGATACAAGGTAATATTGATTTTAGCGGTGGCATAAGTTCTACTGTTATCAGCAGTAACAACATAACACCAGCAACAGAAAACCCCCTAAGTGATGGCTTCTCTCGTTTGAGACAGTTTCCTCTTAAAGAACGCTCTACTAATACACTACCAAACAATAATACTGTTTCTAGTTCCGCCATTAATAGTCAGGAAACCTTACCACCACCACCAGAAATTACCAATCCTGTAACTAATACTCCTCCTAAAGAATTAGTCTTTTTGGCTCCTAGAGAAGAAATCCCCCCAGAAAGTAATACCTTAACTGTATCTAATATAAATCCCAATAATAATAGACAGGTTAGTAGCTTATCTGATGTAGTTTCTTCTTTAAACAGCAATAACTTTAATATTAAATATCGAGTTTTAGTAGAAATAGAAAACAACAACCAAGAAACCCAAGTGCGATCGCTATATCCCGAGGCATTTTCTACTAGATATCAAGGAAAATCTATGTTACAAATAGGAGCATTTCGCGATCGCGTTAAAGCAGAAACTACATCTCGTTCTATAGCAGATTTAGGCTTAAATTCCCACGTTCTAGACTTTTAGCATTGTTAATTGTTAATTGATGATTGAGCAATAAAAAAAAGTAGGAATAGTGGTAAAACTTATTCCTACTCATACCCCTAGAAACTTATGATTAATTAGTAGTGGGGAATTCCTCGCGACCAAGATGGTCGCACTACGAAGAATTATCACAAATCAAATAAGATTGCTAGACTTATTTATTCTTTTGTGGTGTTTTAGCTTGTTCCATCGCTATTTCTTTCATAGCCTCAAAAGACTTACGATTAGAAGAACCTTCAATAGCTTTAACAGCTAAGTCTTGAACTTGTTTTTGTGCCATATCTAATTGATCGGATAGTTTATGGATTCTTGCTTCTTGATTTTGAATTGTTGCTTCTAAAGATTGAATTCTTAATTGATAATTTTGTTTCTCACCCTGTATCTCTTTATTTCTCAAGTCAGATTTAACTTTTCCTTGATAATTACCAATACCTTTACCTTCTTCTTCACCCCGTTTAACTTTAGCTTTTAGCTGTTCTTCAAATTCTGCTACTTTTTGTTTAGCTGTAGCATATTCTTCTTCTTGTTTAGCAATACTTTCTTCTTTTTCTTGCCATTGCTTTTCTTGTTGTTTGCGGGTTTCTTCTAATTCTTTATATAAAAGTTGCTTTTGTCTTTCATATTCTTCTTCATCTAAATCTCTAGCTAAATCAAGATTGTATTGATATTCTTCTAGTTCTCGGTGCTTGGCTTTTTCTCTTGTTTCATTTCTTTGCTTCCCTTCCCGATAATAGTTTTCTTTCTCTTTCGCCCAGGCTTTTTTTAAGTCTTCAATTTCCTGTTGACTATTTTCTAAGGATTGGCTATATTCTTCCTGAAATTGTTTAGAATTTTCTTCATACTGTTGAATCAAATTATCAATGGTATCTTCTTCTATCTTACTAAGATTGTGTAGTTCTTTTAATTGTTGCTGTTCCTGATTAATAAACTCTTGTATTTCTTGTAAAGTAGTAGCTTCTGCAATTAGTTGCTCTGATAAATTACTGACAGCACTACCGAAGTTAAGTTGTAATTGTTGTAGAGTTTTAATTGTTTGTTCCATAGTAGAGCTTTTTCCTATTACTTGATGAGATTTAGGTTTGGTAGTTGTGCCATTATTTGTAGGTTTGGTTTCGCGCTTCGCTCCAGCTTCTAAGGCTTTTTTTTCTTTTTCTAATGCTTTGTATGCAGCTAATATTTCTGCTTTGGTACTTTTAGAGTTGATAGCCATAATTGCTCCCTGAGATAAGTAAATGAAAAATTAGTTATTATTAAAAGCTCTCATCGCCAAGTTTTGAGATTGAGTATTTGTTTCTTGTAGCTGGGCTGTTAGTTCACTGATTTGATTAATTTGTCTTTCAATAGTTGCTTGTAGAGCTTCGATTTTAAATTCGTATCCTTGTTTCTCTGCTTCCCATTCTTTTTCTAATAAGTCTGATTCTACTTTGGCTTTTCTTTCTGCTTCTTTAATTGCATTTCCTTTAGCTTTGTTATAAGCTTCTTTGATTTTTTCTTCAAAAGTGGCAATTTTTTGGGTATTTTCGGTAAATTCTTGGAGATTATCTGCTAAATATTGTTCTCTTTCTTGCCAATTCTTTTCTTTTTCTGTCCTGATATCTGCTAATTCTATTTCTTGTTGACGTTTGTCTTCTTCATAATCATCGGTTTCAATTTTTCTTTGTCTCGCTAGCTCATATTGAAAATCTGCTTCTTCTTGTTCTCGTTTCTGCTGTAATAATCGATCTTCTTCTTGAATTCTGTTGTCAAATTCTGCTTGTTCTTTTTCCCACTGTTTACGATAATTTTCAGTTTCTTTAGTAATTTCTTCCTGTTGTTTACTTGTTTTTTCTTCTAATAGTCTCAGTTTCCCTTGATGCTCTTGTTGTAAAATATGAAGTGTATCTGCTACTATTCTGACTTGTGATAATTGCTGTAAATGATTTTTTTCTACTGCGATCGCCTTCTTTAATTCTTCTAGTTTAATCGACTCTGTTGTTAGATTTTCTGTTAATTCATTGATGGCAGTACCAAATTCTAATTGTAATAATGCCATACCATTGACAATATTATCGACAGTATAATCTGTGGCCTTAGTAACTAATTCTTGATTTTTAATCTTTTCTGCTGCTTCTTCTTTAGTCGCAACTTTTGATTCTGCTTTCTGGTACTGTTGTAAAAGTTGATTAAAAGCAGCTAAGATGCGATCTTTTCCCTCTGGATATGTCATTTGGCTCACAATATTTCTCCTTTTTGTAGTGAGATTAATCATTGGCTCTGAGGAGTGAAACTATTAATAGTTATAGTTCCCTTCCCTTTTCAATAACTAACCGAATCCTTAATAATGATTTTTTAGTCAACTTAGTTTCTATAATAATCAAACTTGATTTTTAAGTCAATACCAAAATCAGATTTTTTTCGACTGTAGAAAAACTAGATTAAGTTTGACATCAAATATCTTAAACAGGGATAATAATAGTTTGTGTAAACTGTAGCTTTAAATAAACCCTTGGCTAACGTTATCGTTATCGGAGCCCAGTGGGGTGACGAAGGAAAAGGAAAAATCACCGATTTACTAAGTAGCTCGGCGGATGTGGTGGTACGTTCTCAAGGAGGGGTAAATGCAGGACATACAGTTGTCGTTGCGGGACAAACTTTCAAACTGCATCTGATTCCTTCTGGAATTTTGTATCCAGATACCGAGTGTATTATTGGTTCGGGGACTGTTATCGATCCTGAAGTAGTGATCGAAGAGATGGAGCAACTCAAAAAATTAGGGGTGACAATAGATAACCTCTATATTTCCCAAACTGCTCATATCACAATGCCTTATCATCGTTCTATTGATCGTGCATCAGAAGAACGTAGAGGGGATTATAAAATCGGAACAACAGGAAGAGGAATTGGTCCTACCTACGCAGATAAATCAGAGCGAACAGGAGTAAGAGTTCTAGATTTAATGGACTCCAAGCTGTTGCCAGAAAAACTTGAGTGGACAATCAACTATAAAAACGTAATTTTAGAAAAATTATATAACCTACCTCCCTTAGACCCAAAGGAAGTAATCAAAGAATATCTAAAATACGCAGAATACTTGCGTCCTTATGTGATAGATAGTTCTCTCAAGATATATGAAGCGGTCAAAAAGAAAAAAAATATCTTATTTGAAGGCGCACAAGGTACTTTATTAGACCTTGACCACGGTACTTATCCTTATGTAACCTCTTCTAACCCCATTGCAGGAGGGGCTTGTGTAGGTTCTGGAGTAGGACCAACAATCATCGACCGAGTTATTGGAGTCGCCAAAGCTTATACAACTCGGGTAGGAGAAGGACCATTTCCCACAGAATTAACCGAAGAAATAGGGCAGTTATTAGGCGATCGCGGAGCGGAATTCGGCACAACAACAGGTCGTAGTCGTCGCTGTGGTTGGTTTGATGCGGTTATCGGTCGCTATGCAGTAAGAATCAACGGTTTAGATTGTTTAGCAATTACCAAACTGGATGTACTAGACACACTAGAAGAAATCAAAGTTTGTGTTGCTTATGAAATTGATGGTGAAACTTGCTATCATTTCCCAAGCAATGCTAGTCATTTTGCTAATTGTAAGCCAGTATATAAAACCTTACCTGGTTGGCAACAGCCTACGACAGAATGTCGCACCCTAGAGGACTTACCTCAGCAAGCATTGGATTATCTCAAGTTTTTAGCAGAGTTGATGGAAGTTCCCATCGCCATCATTTCTCTTGGTGCTAGTCGTGACCAAACCATCATTGTTGAAGACCCCATACATGGTCCTAAACGAGCTTTGCTAGATGCGGATGGTTCTCCAGTAAATGAGGGATGAGGGATGAGGTATGAGGTATGAGTAAGGAGGGATGAGCAAAAAAGAAATCATTTCCGCCCTCATTAAACCTCTTGAAAAGTAAATTTTTAATCAATTTCTCCCTTGTCTTGCTAAAGCAATTAATGAGGAATTATGCAAGAAGTCTATAATTTACTCCTTACTCCTCATCCCTTTTGTCCTGTCGTCGGCAAATTGTTAAGTTTAACCATTTATTTTCAAACAGAGCAAATTTATGAATATCACAGTTGAATGTAAAACTAGACCAGAAGGTAGTAAACCCAGAGCTTTACGTCGTGAAGGCTTAATCCCTGCTGCGCTTTACGGACACAATGGCGCAGAGTCCGTATCCTTAATTATGGATGCGAAAGAAGCTCAAATTCTGCTCAAAAAAGCAGCTATCAATAACACTTTAGTTGACCTTAATATCCCCGATCTTCCCTGGAAAGGAAAAGCCTTGATTAGAGAGGTACAAGCTCATCCTTGGAAAAGAAATATTCATCATTTGAGCTTTTTCTCCGTTTCAGGCGATCGCAAAGTGGGTTTAGTTGTACCTATTGAGATTGTAGGGGAATCCGCAGGAGTTAAACTAGGAGGAATTTTCGAGCAGAGTCTTACTGAGTTAAATATTAGTTGTTCTGGAGATAATATTCCCGAATCTATCAAGATTGATGTGTCTAATTTTGAGATTGGCACTAATTTATCAGTAGGACAGGTAATTTTTCCTGAAGGCGTAACGGCTTTAGATGATGCAGAACAAACTGTTTTTTCCATCTCTGCTCCTGCGAAAATGACTGATACTGCTACTGAAGGAGGAGAAGCATTAGCTTAACTAGTTATTACCTAACATAATTACTCAAATTTTTTTTGCCAGAGATAACTACGATCTCTGGTATTTTTTTGTTAAATATCTCTTGGTTCAATTACTAATTTAATTCCAGCTAAAATTTGTTCGATTCTCGCTTTGCTTAAAGTACCAATTTTCTGCTGTAGCTGATCCTTACTCACAGTGAAAATTTGCGATACGTTAACTACACTCTGTTTAGGTAAATTAGCTTCATTAACATCTAAGAGAATATTTCCTGGTGCATTGGCTCTTTTTAAGTTAGAAGTTAAAGCACAAACAACAACAGTGGCGATTCGTGAGCAATTGAAAACGTTATTTTGAATCACTACATGAGGATGACGATAAGCCGATTGTGTGCCTACTGGCTCGCCTAAATCTATCCAATATATATCTCCTTGATTGATTACCATTCTTCAACTATAGACTTTTGTAGTGGCTTCATCTGTTGAGTTAGTGTTATTTCTTCGGTAGATTTTTCACTATATACAGAATTCAATTGCTCAAGTATCTGTTGATTTTGATGTCGTGAAATAAACTCTGATAAAGCCATTTCAAATATTTGACTGCGGGAAGTAGATAATGACTGCGCTAACTTATCAGCTTCGGATAAAACTGTTTCTGAAAGAGATACTGCCGTTTTAACTTTAGCCATCTTGAAAAAGTTGTACTGATTGTTATACTTTTAATTATACCTAAAATTTTAAATTAAGCCTCGATCAGCTAGCAAGTTAAAGTCTTTCAATATATTTAGCTTCTTCTGGAAGTTGACTTTCTTCTTGTCCTAAAGTTCGAGCTTGAAAGCCAATTAGATCGATGGGAGTATTAATTAGATCGACAAAAGTTGCTTTACCAGCGATCGCCTTAATACTATCTCTTGGTAACTCTTTTAATATCCAACGACTCAGACGATAGATAACTTCTTTTAAAGTTAATTTTCGCATCAACTTAGCACCATGAAGTTGATGTAAGTAGCGGTTAGAGCGTCCATAACGGCGAAACTGACTCCGAAAGCTTTTAAAATTGGAGCGATGTCGATGAGAAATAAATGCTTCTGGAGCATATTTTAATTGCCAATTTGCTTCTTTTTGAATTCGCCAACAAATATCTGCATCACCCCCAGTAGTAAGATAGGGACGAAACAAACCAACATCTATAAAAGCCTGTTTTCTGATGGCGATGTTTGCAGTTTGACCATAGGGACAAAAAGGGTGTTCAACTAAAAATTTTTGCGCCATTAATTCTTTACGGTCAGCATATTTTTCTAATAAACTGTTCCCAGGATAAGCTACTATTTCCCCTACTACTATTCCTACTGAAGGCTCTCTAAAAGCTGATACTATTTTTTCTAACCAATGACTATCGGGACGACAATCAGCATCGGTAAAAACTAAAATTTGATTACTGGCTTGACGAATACCTAAATTTCTAGCTGCATAAGAACTTTGGATTTTATTTTCGGTTAAATGTTGGAAATTTATGCCTTGTTCTTGAGCATTTTTTGTAGCTTGTTCTAATATCTTCGATGTCCGATCGCTGCTATTATTGTCTATTAATAAATATTCTACTAATTCTTTAGGATAAGTTTGATTTTCTAAGGATTTCAGTAGGTCTGGTAAGTCAGATTCGCCATTATAAATCGGGATAATTACAGAAACATTGGGTAATTGTAATTCTTGCACCATTTTATCTGAGTTGTAGGGAGAGGTAATTATTAATTACTAAGCCAAGAGGATAAATCTTTGTCAATTAAATCTTGTAGTTTAAGGATGTCTTCTCGGTATAATTCAATAAGTTTTTGGCGTTCTTCTGGAGATAGAGGAACTTGGTTTTTATTTTGAGAATTAAAATTAATTAAACGCGATCGCAACTTTTGTCTAGCATCTAAAGGCATAACTGTTTTAAGAGCATTGGCTACTAAATTCCTCACAGGATTCTTGCTTTGTAAGAGATTATTAATGGATTGATTTTTGGGTATTTTAGCTTGTTGAGTTTTTTTATTCACATTAGCTACAAAGTTTTTATCAACTCCAATATACTCATACATTTCTGCCATGAATTCTTGAGCATTACTACACAAGTCATCATAGAGAAAAACTTTAATTTTTTCCTGACCAAAGAAATCAATATAATATTTTAAAGGTGTGTAATAAAATCCTTTTCTTAAAATAAAAGACTTGTGGGAGCTATGTTCTATTTGTTCGCCTAGAGACTTTACTTGACCACTAATAGCATCTCTTAAGTGCATCAAGTAATCAGAATAAGCTCGTTCTACAGGGTTACGCAAAACTACAATTAACTGAGCATCGGGAGTATATTTCTGAATTCTATCCGCGGAAGATTCATAATGAAAAATATAATTAGGAGAGGCTTCCCCAATAGCAATTTCATCTTTAACACCAGCAAACAATTGACAATAGTCATCAAAAGTAGCAATGCGGTTTTTAAGACTACTATTTTCTGCTAACAATTGCTCCCAGTCTCGTTCTAAAAAATTAGTCTCCTTAACAGAACTCATATAGACTTGGGGATGTTCTTGGAGATAATTATAAATAGAAGTAGTGCCAGCTTTTTGTACTCCAACAATGAGAAAAGTAGGGAGTTTCATTGGTGTAGTTGCTCCATAAATCAGCTAACTTGATAATAGCCGATGAATTTTAAGATTTCTCAAGTTTTGCTTCTAATCTTTGACGTAAAATAAATTCTGCGATCGCCAAATCCACAGGAGTAGTAACCTTAAGGTTAGTTTCTTCTCCTTCTACTATAGTCACAGGAAGTTGACATTTTTCAAATAAAGCAGCGTCATCAGTTACTATCCAGCCTAACTCCCGTCCTTGATAGTGACAATGCTTTAATAACTTAACATCAAAACCTTGAGGAGTTTGAGCAGCCCAAAGCTTGCTACGATCTGGAGTATCTTGGACAATTTTTTGTTGGACGACTTTGATAGTATCTTTAACAGGAATAGCAGCGATTAATCCTTGACAATGATCTAAAGTATCAGCACAGCGCGACAACAATTCGGGAGTAGCCAAACACCTTGCTCCATCGTGAATCAAAACTCGCTCCGCACTAGTTGGTAATGCTTGTAAGCCTTTATATACCGATTCTTGACGAGTATCTCCACCCTGAATCAATTGTATAGGTTTAGTGAGTTGTAAATTTTTAATAATATCTTGGAAACTCGGAAAATCCGTAGGTTGTCCGATGATACCAATCCAACTGATCCTTGGGGAATTCTCCGCAGCTAAGAGAGTCCAAGCGAGTAAAGGCTTTCCTAACAACTCCAATAATAGCTTATTGCGATCGCTACCCATGCGCTTACCCATTCCCGCAGCAGGAATCAAAAGATACATTAGAAATAATTTCCTCAAAAATAAAGTTCGTTTCTCTCTATCATCCTTTAAAATTGACCACAGATGTTATAGATGTAAGCTCCATATCTTTTCTCTAAGATGCGAATATTAGCCCTCATTCCTGGTGGAATTGGCAATCAAATATACTTTTTCCCTACCCTTGAAACCCTCAAGGATAAATATCCTAATGGGATGATTGATGTCATGGTAGAACCTCAATCTAAATCCGCTTATCGAGTTTGTAAAAATGTCAATAGTGTCATAACCTTTGATTATCAAGACCGCAATGGTTTAGCTGATTATCTCAATATCTTAGGGGTAATTCGCGATCAAGATTATGATGCTGCTATTAGTTATGGAGTTCCTTGGTCTGTACAACTTGTGTTGTGGTTAAATGGGATTCCTATCAGAATCAGTGAGAGTCAAGAAAAATCTTGGCTTATTTCCCATCCTATACCCCCTTCTGAGCAAGAGTATCTACCCCAAAAATATCACCATTCCCTTGAGGGATTAAACATAGATAAGCCTTGTCCAAAAGTCAAAATTAATGTACCGCAAAAAGATATAGACTGGGCAGAAGCAGAACAACAACGTCTAAATCTTAAAGAGGGTTATGTTGTAATTCACAGCACAACAGACACCTATCCTCAAAAGAGTTGGAGCGAAATAATTACCAATATTCAAGAAAAACAACCAGAATTACCCATAGTCCTCATCCAAAACTCTGAGATAGAAGACCAATGGATAGAACAAATAATGTCCCGTAACTCCAACATAAAAGTAACTTTTCCCTCAGATGTTGGTAAACTAGCAGCAATTATTGCAGGAGCTAATTTAGTCCTATCAACAGAAAGCTCGTCTCTAGCTTTGGCTTTAGCAGTAGAAACCTATACTATCGCTTTATGTCCATCCTCAGTCAGTAAACAGATACTTCCTTCTGCCGATGATAACTTTATTATCGTAGAATCACCTACAGATAAGTTAGCAGACATAGAACCTAAGACTGTTTTAGAGAAGATGTTTCAAGCTTAAAAATTGATCAAAGGGATGAGGAATAAAGGATAAATTTTGAGGTATGGATACTGAATCCCCAAGCACCTCTACGCCTGACTTTTCTCGCCTTTTGAGAGAGGCTTGTACTACTCTTGATAAGCAGAAAGGAAAAACTTTCCTCCGCCCTCATAATTCATTCCTCATCCAAATAGGGCGGAAGGGATCAATTTTGTTTATTGGTAAGAGAATTAGGGGCGAAGCTGCTTCGTCCAAGGGAGAAAAAAAATATCTTTCAAAGAAGAGGAAAGTCTATCCATATCTTTCAACCAGACAGTTAAATTCATTGAAAGATACGTTATTCAAGAAATTGAACGAGAAACCCAAAATAAACAGCTTTACTACCATACAGTTGCTCATGCTCTAGCTGTAAAACGTAGAGCCAATACTATTTTTAATGCTATACATCCCCACTTAGAGCCTAAACTCAATGCTTTAACACTGCAACGGACTCAAGGATTAATTAATATCGCTGCTATTGCCCATGATATGGTACAAGAGTTTATTCCTTCTACCAATGCTACTAGTCCTCGTAAACGTCCAATAGGAGTTAGTGAAAGAGCAACTATTGTTAAATTAACTCACTATATTCAAAATCTCAATTACAAACTTTCACAAGCTAACTATTCCCCTTTAATTAGAATAAGTGATGAAGAACTAGGGATTATTAAAGAAGCTATTGAAGCTACTATTTGTCACAGTGGATTATTTGAATATTCTCTTTATCAATCAGACTTATACAATAAACCCGACCTATCTCTTGTTGCGAAAATAATTGCCATAGCGGATTTAGGTACATTAGGAATGGATGGAGTAGAAGCTTATATTAGGGAGGGTATTTTAATTTTTTTAGAAGATAATCTGGATATTGCTGAGTTTTTACATAACCCAAATAACTCTCAAGGACTCCCTGTCAATCTCAAAACTAGAATCTTAAAAGCCACCTGCTTTATGGTTAATTTTGCCAGAGAGAGAAAGGAGAGATTTGAACAAGAATTAAATAGCTTTCAACGAGAAATTCAAACTATTTTACAAGATAATTTATTTAATCAGTTAAATCAAAATAATATAGAAAATATTGTTAGTTTAGTTCCTACTGAGCAACATATTACCCTGGAAGAATTACTTGTCTTTATTACTCAGTGGAATTACTTTAATAACTAAATCTTTAGTTCAGTAATTATACTGCTTGTCAAGATTTGGGTCTTAAAAATACGCATTTATACTAATTAATAGTCTGCAATTTTATTGAATATAATAATAAATATTTTATGAAAAAAATCTGAATATAGCTGAGTATATATGGCAAGAAATATGTTTGTAATTAAAAATAAGTATAAAAAGATAATTAATTTAAGTGTGGGGTTTTCTGGCGGAAGTACTTTTTTGATAGGCAAAACAATACGAACACAGGCTTTTAATATTGCTTTTGATTATACCTATGATACCAACAATTTTTTCTCTGATCAGACTAGAAAAGATGCTCTAGAAGAAGCTGCTAGCTATTATGAAACTTATATCAGTGATACTTTCGAGGCGATTGAATATAATACTGCTTCTGAAACTGGTGTTGGCTACGATTGGTCAATGGGTTCTGGTTTTATTAATACTTGGACTGCATCTTTTTTCCATCCAGCTACAGGAAATGAAGTTCAATTAGTCAATAATTCTATTAATGATTTTTATGTAGCTGCGGATACTATTACTATTTTTGCTGGCGGACGAAATCTCTCTGGCAGCACCCTTGGCGAGGGAGGGACTGGTGGAGTCGGTTATTCAACGATTTTTGATGGAGAAGGTAATGTTTTAAATCAAGACTTTATTAACCTTGTAACAGCTAGAGGCGAGACAGGAGCTTTGGCTGCAAATCCTACTGATATTGGCTTGTGGGGGGGTTCAATTACCTTTGATAATGATGGGGTCATAGACACAGGCACAGAAACAATATCTTACAATTGGCATTACGATACCAGTACAGAACCAGCTAGCGATGAAGTTGATTTCTTATCTGTAGCTATTCACGAATTGGGTCACGTTTTAGGTTTTGGTGGTAGTTCTTGGCAGACTAATGTTAGTAATGGTGAATTTACGGGGACTAATGCTGTTAATAGTTATGGTAGTAATGTTCCTTTGAGTGATCCTGCTCACTGGTTAGATGGAATAACAAGCACTGCAATTGATGGCACTCTAAACCAAGAAGTATCACTAGACCCCAGTATTACTATTGGTACGCGGAAAATACTTACAGAGTTAGATTATTCTGGATTAGCAGATATTGGTTGGGAAGTATCTCAAAATGCCTTAAATGTTCAACCTATTCCCTTTGAATTTTCCCCTGGGTTAGGTATTTTACTGATGTGTGGTGTATTTGGGTCATTAAAAGCCCGAAATGCTTGGAACAATCGCAAATAAATAATTATAGAGGCGTTTTCAGAAACACCTCTATAATTTTAAGTGGCATTTTACTCACTGACTAGAGTAGTGCCAATGTTGGCTTCTTGCCAAAGTTGATAGAGAAAGAACTCAGTGCGATCGCCTAAAGCACAAATAAACACACCTTCTTCACTATCTTCTTCTGCTGTAACCCAAGTACCTTGGAGACATACTTCTAAAAAGTTATCCTCATTGGGAATTAACTCCATTATGTCTCTATGACCACTTTCTAAAGTTTTGAGTTGATCGAGATAAGGTACGTCTTGGGGTAACAAAAAAGAAGCGGTACTGGGTTCTACATAGATGCTGGTAGCAGCACGCCAGCAGAGTAATACTCTTTTGGCGATCCAAGCTTCAAGATTTTCTTTTAAATGTTCTAAGTAAAAGCCATTTTCGGTATAGGTAATTTTTAACATAAGTTGTGGTTATCTCCCTCACAAAGGTAACATTTGTCTTATTGCTCTTGATTAAGAGGTAGGTTTTGTTGTTGCCAAAAATGTTCTGCAAAAGCAACTGCGGGGTGCATTGGTGCTTTGGGTTGAGTTGCCAAAGCCATACCTGCTTCAGTAGGGGTTTTATTACCTTTACGACTGTTACAGTCCACGCAAGCAATTACAACGTTATTCCAAGTGTGTTTTCCTCCTTTAGAACGGGGAATAATATGGTCTATAGTTAAATTTTTCCTATTTCCACAGTATTGGCATTGATGTGCGTCACGTCGCAGCAAATTTTTTCGCGAAACAGGAGGCATTTTCCACATTCTTTCTGGAGAAACATGGAGACGAATACATCGAGGTACGGAAATTAAAATACTAGGAGAACGCACTTCTATAATCACATCACCAAAAAAATCAATTGGTTCTGCTTTTCCCATCACTAATAATGCGATCGCTCTTTTAATATTGATTTGATTAAGAGGTAGATAGTTGCGCGAAAATACCACTACTGAGTGGTTTAAAGTTTTCATGATCTAGATAGGTATGGAATTGGGAGCAAAAACAAAACCCTCGCTTCTTGTTCTCAGAGGCGAGGGCTATAACTTAAAGTTAAGTTTGTTGATTACCTTGGTACATTCTGCTTATTTATGTACCATTCCTCGCCATTAATTTTTAGTTTTGATTTAATATTGTGTAGGCTTGCATTACAATTAGAGCTACATTCTATATTCTGATCTTGTTCAGGTTCAAATCTTGGTAAATCTTGAAAATCAATACTCTTTGCCACGAATAAATGCCAACCATATCTCGCTGTCCCCGAATATTTACTTCGGAGTTGGATAGAATTTGGTTGGGACAAGGTTAGGAGTAACATTGAATTTTGTGATAGTTTTCAAATCTCTTTTTTGATACTACACTTATATTACCGAGATGTCTAGTATTTAGAGGAAAAAAATTATGCGCACTTTAACTCGCACATCCACCACAGAAATGGAAGTAACCAGTATTCGTCTGGAAAAAAGCCTGAAAGACAAACTAAAAGAGCTTTCTGGCAATCAGGGCTATCAAGCCTTAATTCGGGATATACTCTGGAATTACGTCCATCAAAAATCTGGTGATTATCGACCTCAATTTGCTCCGTCTGATATCCGCGCCACTATGGAAGCTACTGCGAGAAAAGATGAAAGTTGTGCTTTAACTGGAAAACTAATTCAGGAGGGAGAATCAATGCTGATAGCTTTTACTATCTACGGTGATTTAGTCCCTTTAAGCGCGAATAGTCTTTCGGAATAGAGATTCTTCCCCACGAATGAAGGAGGGATGAGCCTCCCTCGAAGAGAAGATGTTATGGGGGACAGGTTATAATTTTCTGTCCCCTTTCTCTGCCTGAAACAATTATAAAACCCCTAAAATCCTTACTATATGAAGATTTCGTGTCAAAACTGTAAAGACTTATCCAATAAGTTATCCCCCGCCTTATATCACCGAAGGTCTGCTTTGGCGCGGTGCTTTCTAGGTGTAAGCTAAAAAGCTGTTAAACATAGCCATTTTCTGCTAAAAAACTTAAACTAACATTTTCTTGAGGATAATGGCTTTTCACTCGTTCTCCAAGTAAACGCTCTACATACTTGCCTAAAATATCACTTTCTAAATTGACTAAATCCCCTGATTTTAGATGGGATAAGTTGGTTTCTTGATAGGTATGGGGAATTACCGCAACTTTAAACCAACTACTATCAACAGCGCATTCTGCCACAGTAAGACTAATTCCATTAACCGCAATACTACCTTTAGTAACCAGATAGGGTGCTACGTATTGTTGCCATTGTGCTTCTTGTCCAGGGGGTTGACCAAAACACATTTCCCAGGATGTTGCAGAGATTGATGACTCGATTAAGCAACCGATACCATCTATATGACCTGTAACAAAATGCCCTCCGATTTTACTTCCAACTCGTAAAGAAGTTTCTAGATTAACATATTGGGCAGTACTATGATGTTTCCCCAAGTTAGTTCGCTCTACAGTTTCAGGGGATACCGTTGCGATAAAACCCCTATCTAATATAGTTTCTACTGTTAAACATATTCCATCCACTGCTACACTGTCTCCGATCGCTAAATCTGATAAAATGACAGAGCGATCGCCCTGGGCAACTGAGATTTCTAAATGGTTTTTTTCTTGACTAGTAATGATACCTAAAGATTCTATAAGACCAGTAAACATTGGATTTTTAGTGTAATATTACAAAAGATAAAAGCAGATAGCGAAATATAGATATTGTTATATTTTTGAGGGGTTAAAAAAGTAGCTTTACCATTGGCTATAAAGAAAACTGTTATTTTTTTCTGAACAGTACAGGCAATAATTAGAAATTAGGTCATACTGTGAGTAAACCTTACTACCTAGCTATCCTAAGTAATTGTAACTAAAATAGTATAGGGAAATGTACTAAATATATTTTATTTGTTAAATAGATATGAAGACTTTTGTATCTGTTTTTTGGATTGTAGTTATACCAAAGTTACCTGAGAGGCTAAACCAATGATTGAAATGAGAGTTGCTGGTATTGCTTTAGATGCTGCGACCCGTAGTCCCATCATCTTACTCAAAGATAGTTCTGAACGTCGAGCTTTGCCAATTTTTATTGGTCAAGAGCAAGCCAGGGCAATTATTAGTGTACTGGAAAGACAACAACATCCCCGTCCTCTGACTCATGATTTAATTACTAATATTTTGGAAGTCTGGAATATGGACTTAGAAAAGGTAATTATTCACGCTCTAAGAGATAATACTTTTTATGCCATGCTCTGTTTAAATCAGGGGGGAGTCAAGAAAGAAATTGATTGTCGTCCCAGTGATGCGATCGCCATAGCCTTGCGGACAGATAGTCCAGTTTGGGTGCTAGAAGAAGTAGTAGCAGAAGCTTCTATTCCTGTAGATCGAGATGCGGATGAAGCAGAAAGACAGGCTTTTCGAGACTTTGTTTCCAGTATTAGCCCCAGTGAATTGATTAAACGCAGTCGCTTTAGGGAGGTATGATCAGCTTTGGAACATCATGAGATGGTGAAGGTTGATGGGGAGATGGCGGAGATTGAGAGAATTTTTTGTGAAATTAGATTATTCTCATCTCCCAAAGCAATATAATCCCGTATTAGGGACAAGTTTATAATTAATGGAATACAGAAGATTTGGTCAAACCAATCTTAATTTATCAGTGTTTTCTTTGGGGACTATGCGTTGTTTGGCTTCTCCCCAATTAGCACAAAAAACCATCAGTAAAGCGATCGCCCTAGGTATTAACCATCTGGAAACTGCTAGGGGTTATGGTCAAAGTGAAACCTATCTCGGATTAACTCTCAAATCTAATTTATCCTTCCCCAGAGAGCAGCTTTATATTACAACGAAGTTGCCACCTTCTCCCTCTCCTAAACAAATGGAAAGTTGGATCGATGAATCTTTAACCAGATTACAAATAGACTATCTAGATTGTTTAGCACTTCATGGAGTCAATACTTGGCAACATTTGAGTTGGATTACTGATTCATCTGGCTGTATGTCGGCTATAGAAAAAGCAAGACAGCAAGGCAAAATCAGACATTTAGGTTTTTCGACTCATGGCTCTCTAGATTTAATTATTGCAGCAATTAATAGTGATTTATTTGATTTTGTTAACCTCCACTACTACTATTTTAGGCAACATAATCAACCAGCGATCGCTCTTGCAGCAGCCAAAGATATGGGGATATTTATTATTTCTCCTGCGGATAAAGGGGGAAAACTTTACAGCCCTCCCCAAAAAATCTTGGATTTATGCGCGCCTATTTCCCCTCTAGAGTTGACTTACCGTTTTTTACTGCATAATCCTGCTATTACTACTCTCAGCGTGGGTGCTGCTAATCCTGATGAGTTGGAATTTCTCCAAAATATTAGACAAAAAAACTGGGATGAGACCTTTACCCCAGAAGAAACAGCTATATTTACTAGACTAGAAAACCATTTGACTAGTAGCTTAGAAAGCGATCGCTGTAGCCAATGTTATCAGTGTTTGCCTTGTCCTGAAACTATAAATATTCCCGAAATATTGCGCTTGCGTAACTTAGCCGTAGCCTATGACATGACAGACTATGGTCAATATCGCTATAGAATGTTAGAAAATGCAGGACATTGGTTTCCAGGAAACAAAGGCGATCACTGTACTGAATGTGGCGATTGCTTACCTCGCTGTCCCGAAAAACTAGACATTCCCAAACTATTACAAGATGCTCATCACCGTCTTAATGGCTCTCCTCGTCGTCGGTTGTGGGAATAATTGTGGATTGTTAGTGGTTAGTGGTTAGTGGTTAGTGGTTAGTGGTTAGTTGCTTATTACTTATTCCTCATTCCTCATTCCTTATTACTTACTACAAAGCACACTCACCAAGATTAGGGTAAGTGTGCCAAAAATAGGTTATGGAAATAAAGTGGTTGACTGGATTAAACCAAAATTCTACAGTTTGTTGCGTACCATTGAGCTAAAAAGTGTTTAGCCCATTCCCAACCCAGGTGGTTGACGTTATCAGTAATATCTTGGCGTGATTGGATATAATTGTTGACGCAAATGTGCCAGATGGTCTAGATTATCCACATGAATAAAACTCTTAGGGATGCGCAACAAAAAATCTAGGTAAACTTGGGTAAACTTACTTAGAAGTGATACCAAGCGCACTTGTATCACTAGGGATTTTAGAAGTACAATATAGCTTGCCTAGTAACTTCCTTTTCCCAAGAGAACTCTGGTTACTAGGCTTGACCTCAACCCTGACTCTCATCTCAAAGAAGCTATGCCGACGGCAACCCTTAACTAGCTTTGAGATACGCGCCCAATAAGACCAAACGTGCTTGTTATCATCCACTGGCGATCGCTATACAGATTTAGTTAAAATAAACAAGCTACCATCACCACCCCGACCAATTCTCATAGTTTGATCGATATAAGTCACATCTAAACTAGGAATTCGACCTTGAGGATTTCTAGCTTCTACAACTTTAACAGGGTCGAGGAATTTAGTTTTCAGACCTAAAATTTGATTAATTCCGAGAAACCGTTGTTTAAAATCAACATTAATTCGTTGTGAGGGGAGTTGATCATTTCCCTGTAAAGCTGGCTCAAAAGTGGCTGTTACTCTCACATAACCTGACAATAAACCTGAACTATGTTGCACCCATGCTTTATTTTCAAAAGAAGCACCATTAACATCAATAATTTGATATATTCCTCCTACTTGTAAGCCTAAAGGTAAACGTTTCAGGGAACGAATTTCTCTGGCTGTGGAATATTGTAATAACCAAGAACCATCAAGTAAATTAGCACTATATAAAATAGGGCGAGGAAAAGGGTTTAACTTCTCCAAAGCAACTGTTAATGTGGCTAGATGCTGAACTTTTTGCTCTGGAATTTCTAAATCGGTAATAGGGAAATCAGTAAGAGTGTTAAGGTTTTTCTTGAGTGTGTCAATCTCTTGTAATAGATTCTGCTTGATTGTTAATCTGTTTTCGATTTGTAGCATTTAAAAAAAATTTATATAAGATAGAGAGCGCATCTGATAATTTTGTAATTGTACTTAATTTAGAAATCCATAACCTAACACCTAAAATCTAACACCTAACACCTTTGATTCCCTATTTGTCTCCTAGTGCAAGATATCAGAAGAAGCTTAAAATCGTAACAAGCGATCGCCATCTTCTCAGCCAATAGCGATCGCTTGTTCCCAAAAGTATTATCTACCGCCAACTACAACATTTTTAATTCGCAGGTGGGGTCCTCCGACGCTTACGGGGAGTGGCATTTGTCCGCCTTTACCACAACCACCATTAGTATATAGAGTATCATTACCGATCGCCTCAATATCTTGGAGGGTTTGGAAGACGTTACCAGAAAGAGTAACATCACTGACAGGTTCAGCAATTTTACCATCACGGATCATATAACCTTCTGCTGCTGCAAAAGTGAACATCTCGCCGTTGGTTTGTCCTCCTAGCATTCTGACAGCATAAACACCTTCTTCGATACCTTCTAACATCTGTTCAAAAGATTTATCACCAGGTTCAATAGCAGTATTGGTCATACGTACAATGGGAGGATAGTTAGCACGGATAGCTCTAGCGTTTCCTGTGGGTTTTTCCTGCATTTTTCCTGCGGTTTCCCTGGAATGGAGACGTTGAGTTAGTACCCCGTCTTTGATGAGATACTTGCGTTGTCCTAATACTCCTTCGTCATCATATTTCATTGAGCCAGGCAGGTTTGGTAAGGTAGCATCATCAATAACATTGAGTTGCTTAATTCCTATTGGTTTACCCAGTGTGAGTAATTCTTGCATTCGGGGATTTTCATACACAAAGTCAGCTTCAGAAAGATGTCCAAAGGCTTCGTGAATAAATACTCCAGCCAGATAAGGATCGAGTATCACTGTATATTGACCACCCTTAACAGATTGTGCTTCGAGTTGATTAACGGCTCTTTTTGCTGCGCCTAATACTCGCTCTTCAATCCCTACTAAAGCATTAAAATCAGTACGGGAATGAACTGACTCAAACCCTTGACGGACTATCCCTCCTTCTCCTCTGGCGACTACCCCAAACCGACCAGAGATATCCATTCTTTCTTGGATGATACAGCTACCAATGGAGTTAACAAAGTAGTTAGTTGCAAAGCGATCGCTGATACTAGTCATGGTAGTTTGAATACGGGGGTCATACTCAAGAAGCAACTTGTTGTAAGCCTCTAATAATTCCCGTTTTTCAGCGAGGGATACTTCCCGTGGGTCTTTTGCTATCTCCACTCTTACAGTGTCTTCTATGGGTTCAATGTTGGCTAATTGGGTGGTTTCTTTCCCTACTAGTTTGGCTTGGGAGATAGCTTCTGTGACTCGCTCTTGTAGCTCTGCTAAACCATTAAAGGTGACAAAACTCCAACCACCGCGATCGCAAGCACGGATTCCACCTGATAAAGCAAAGCCTCGATCGACCGCATCTAACTGAGGTCCTCGAAAAGCCAAACCTGTAGATTCACTTTGTTCAACGCGAATTTCAAGATAATCCACTGCATCCTTATTAGATGCGATCGCTGCTTGTAATTGTTCTATTGTAGAGTTCTTCATAAATTCAATTAGTTAAGGCTGCTACTTTTTCTTTTTCTTCAGAGGTTAACTCGGTGGATTCTCCAATCACCTCTTTATACATTTTGATGTATTCCAAAGCAGATTTCAGCCAACTAAAGTCTTGACTCATCCCTCTAGCTTGTAATTCTTGCCATTTATCCTTATAGTGGAAACCTTCCCAAGCTCTTACCATAGAGGTATAGAGGTCTAAAGGTTCGTAGCGGTCAAAACAGTAACCAGTACCAGTATTATCAATAGGATTATGGTGAGAAACTGTATCTACTAAACCCCCAGTATTTCTCACAATAGGTACGCAACCATAGCGCATTGCCATCATCTGAGCGATGCCACAAGGTTCAAACTTAGAAGGCATCAAAAAGACATCACAACCACTATAAATCCGTCTGGCTATAGGGTCACTATATAATAGCTGAACTGACATCCGACCTCGGAAGCGAGAAGCAGTTTCCCATAGTTGAGTTTCATAATTGCGATCGCCTGTACCTAAAACTACTAACTGAGCATTGGTATAGGACATAAAGCGGTCTAATATCTGTAAAATCAGATCGATGCCTTTTTGTTCTACTAAACGGGATACTACTCCCATCAAAAGAGCATTCTTATCAACTTTTAGTCCAAGCTCCTGTTGTAGGGTACTTTTATTAACTTTTCTCTTATCTAAAGTTTCTGTAGTAAATTTCTGCTCAATATAGCGGTCAGTAGCAGGATTATAGGTATCAGTATCAATACCATTAACAATACCCCTCAACTTCCCACTAATAAAAGACATTAACCCTTCAATCTTTTCTCCATATTCTGGGGTTTTGATTTGTTCTGCATAGGTAGGAGATACGGTGCTTACCAAATTAGCATACTGTACCGCAGCAGCCATTGTATTATGTCCCTGCATATACCAAGGACACCAAGTTATCTTGTCTAAATACCAACGCCAAGGACCTTGATAAGCTAAATTATGGATCGTAAAAATGCTAGAAATATCAGGGGATTGGTGCATCCAGACAGGTATCATCCCTGTATGCCAATCATGACAGTGAACAATTTGAGGTTTCCAGTAATTCCAGCAAAATTCCGCTGCGCCATTGGAAAAGAAAGTAAACCGCCAAGCTTCATCTTCTCCTCCATAAATATGATTGGGATCGAAAGCAGGATGACCAAAGAGGTAAAGGGGAACATCTGTTCCTGGCAAGAAAGTTTCATAGACGGCAAAATCTTGAAACATAGCATATCCCAACCATACGGGCTTCTCGGGAATATCTAATTTTTCATTGAGGAAGCCATAGTAAGGCATGAAAATACGTACATCATGACCTAACTGGCGTAGTACTTTGGGTAAAGCACCCACCACATCTCCCATTCCTCCAGCTTTCGCTATTGGTGCTGCTTCTGCTGATACAAATAAAATTCGCATTTTGGTTTTTTGGCTTCCTCTCTATTTCTGCACTGAGAGTGATTATAGTAGGGGAATGGGTTACGGGTATAGGGTTGAAAAGTCAAAATTTAGAAGTCAAGCAGTCAACAAGTAACAAGTAGCAAGCACTAACTAGCAACCAACTAACTTTTATAACTTAAATATCGTCGGGAATTACCCATTTAGGAGGCTCTGTAAGTTTCTTCATTCTGGCAATTTCGGCAATTTCTAGCATTTTATCCAGAGAAGTTTCACTGATGAATTGGGATGCTTCCTCGACATATTCTTTATTAGGACAGCGATCACCTAAACGACAACCATCAACGCAGTCAACAGCACAATTTATCTCGTTATTAGTCATGGATTAGAATATCTTGATTGTTTTCGACTCAGATTTTATCCAAAATTGTAGTGCTTTTTGCCGTGGATTAACATTTTAGGCAATAAGTACCCGGATGCACTGCCCACCTACTTATGCAAAAAAATGAAAATCCCATATCTTCTAGATACAGGACAGAATTAGTTTCGATATATTTGATATTTCAATATTTAAGAGAGTACAGACGTGTTTAAATTAGCAATTAATACGTTTAATATAAATATATACATTAATTGCTTAAAGTGCCAATATTTGTGTTAAAAATTACTTTGATTGACAGAAAAAGACTTTCTCAGTAAAGCTTAGAGCAGTTGCTCGCTTTTTGAAAACTTAGAGGCTATAATGCGCCAAAACACTGTTGTTAAGAATAGGGAACTTTACTTGTTATGTCTGCTGCTCCTCAACCCAACTTTCCTGTTAAGTCACCTCCTGTAAGTAGAAAACGCTCTACCTTATCAAGCGGTCAAATTTCTGCTATCAGAACCCTATCTCATACTGGACTATCCCCAATAGATAAACCTCAATCTGAGGCTAAAATTGCAGGAAAAGTCTCTAGTAACTATAACTTTGTTAAAGAAAAGCCAAGTTCTGTTAAATTAAAACCACTATTTAGATTACAAAGAGTTGCGTTTGGGATTGGTTCTCTTTTCATGGCAACTAGTGCTGTGGTATATATCTCTACTGTTCCCATACCTAGGCTATGGAGTCAAGAATATGAAAAGTTACGCTCTCTACAACGTCAAGAAAGAGAGTTAGTTGCAGCTAACGAAACCCTAAAGAATGATATAGTCAAGCAAGCACAGCAAGAAGCTGAAAATGGTCAACATCAACTATCTTATTTACAACCTGATGATGTTATTTTCCTAGAAGCAACTAAGGTAAATCCTCAATCTTCTAGAGAAGATCAAGATGATGATTCTACTTTTAAGTCAATTCCTTTAAGTTATTGAGATTAACTATCTTTGTTAGAGCCAAAATCGCGATCAATAAGTAATTGTGGAAAATTAAGAGCGATAGTTGAGATAGATAATAGGCTCATGTGGCTCATGTGGTATTTATCTTTCCTCATGCTTTATAGGTGAATCTTTCATCCTTGGGAAACGGGAATAGTGAATGCCAGAATGCACAAATAATTTTGCGCTTGGTACTTATTAGCAAATATGGCTAAAAATCAATCAGTAACTCGTCTTAGACCCCAATCTGCACGAAAAAGCGACTCTCTCAAACAGCAACATCACAAACTAAAAATATCCCTGAGACTATTTATAGTCTGGGGAGTATTAGTTTTAGGTGCTGTGGGATTAGCCAGCAGACTATACTATTTACAAATTATCAACCCCATTATTGTTTATGAACAAGCACCAAGGGGAAGAAGTTTAAGAGAGATAGCGAGAGGACAACAGACAGATCGGATTAAATTTTATACTCCTCGTCGTCAAATTGTAGATCGTAACCAAAATGTTTTAGCTACAGACCGCATCACCTATGAACTGTACGTTCATCCTAAATTATTTAGGAGAAATTCTAAACCTGTTCCCCCAGAAGAGATAGCTAAGGACTTAGCAGACATTTTACGGACTAAAACTCCAGAAGAATTTTTGGAACTGTTTAGGAAAAGAAAGACAGGTATTCGTCTAGCTAATAATTTACCAGAATCAGCCAGAGATAAAATTGCTCGACTCAGAATTGACGGTTTAGACCTCAGACCCCATTATTCTCGTCTATATCCCCATGAATATATGGTGGCAGAAATAGTTGGTTATATTAACAAAGATTCCAATCGTAGTCCTCAAGCTGGAATTGAATATACTCAAGACCATCTGTTAAATCGCAAACAATCTAGTGTTAAGGTCAAGCGCAGTTTTATTCATACTAACGGTCAAGAACAAAAAATTTTTCACCTTGGAGACTTAAATCCTTCCACAAAACTATTTCAATTTGATTCTCTACAGTTGCAATTAACTGTTGATTTGCGTTTACAACAAGCTGTTCGTGCTGCTCTCAAAACCTCTATGGATAAGTATGATGCTAAAAGAGGTACAGTAATTGTGATGGATGTTAGAGATGGTTCAATTCGTGCTTTGGTGTGCGATCCTACCTACAATCCTAATAGGTATTCTGATTATGCAGGAGATTTTAGTATCTTCAGAAATTGGGCGATTACCGATCTTTATGAACCAGGTTCGACATTTAAACCCATCAATATTGCGATCGCCCTAGATGCTGGAGTAATCAGCCCCGAAGATACTTTTGATGATACAGGGAAAATTGAAATTGGAGACAGAATAGTTAGAAATCACGACTATAGAAAGAAAGGGGCGAAAGGAGACATTAATATTACACAAATTCTACAATACTCTAGTAATGTGGGAATGATTAAGATTATGAATCTTCTAGAGCCAGAAGACTATTATGAAAGACTGCAAAATTTAGGAATAGAAGAACCTGTACACATTGAAATTAATGGTTATACCCCAGGACACCTAAAGGATAAAATTGAATTTATCACCAAAGAAATTGAAGTTGCTACTACAGCTTTTGGTCAAGGACTTTCTCTGACTCCTTTAAAACTAGTTCAATTACAGGCTGCGATCGCAAATGGCGGTTATTTAGTTACACCCCATCTGGTTCAAGGTTTATCAGATTTTGAGGGAAACTCTCATTACAGCAAGACTTTTGAGAAAAAACAGGTATTTTCTACCAAAACAACTCAAGAAGTTTTAGCCATGATGGAACAAGTGGTTGAAGATGGTAGTGGCTACAATTCTAAAATTGCTAACTATCGTATTGCTGGTAAAACTGGGACTGCGCAAAAAATTAATCCTGCTACGGGACGATATGATAAGGAAATTACGAGCTTTGTCGGAATTTTCCCCGTTGAACAACCCCGTTACGTTATCCTAGCCGTTGTAGATGAACCCCAAGGACAATATACTTTTGGTTCTACTGTTGCTGCTCCTGTGGTACGCTCAGTAATCGAAGCCTTAATCGCGATTGAGGGAATTCCACCAGCTTCTCAAGAGTAAAGGAGGGACTGGGAGACGGGGGTAGGGCTGTTTCAAAATGGTATCTTGTTAAAGATTTTGGATGATAGGGAGATAGGGGAGTGGGGAAATGGGGAAATAAAACATAATTTGCTTAAAAATAAGCCCCGATAAGTTTTTAAAACTTACTCATTTTTCTGGTAAGGAAGGAGCAAAAAATTAAAATACCAGCCTTCATCAGTT